>CALLLR010000165.1 GCA_938008185.1 uncultured Saprospiraceae bacterium | reverse complement strand
TCCACTGATTTTATGTATGAACATACGGTAGCTGATGTCGTTCATCCTAACATTACTTTTAAACATAAGCAAGTGGTAGAATTAATTTGGCAGGAACTTCAAAAGCACCAATACAGTAATGGAGATTCCCGGGTATTTTGTGAATTGCCAACCCTTGCCGAGCTAATAATTTATGATGTTAAAGTTGCTCTTGGTGGAAGTTCCGGAAGACGGCATTTTGGAAAAGTGAGGCTCACCGCTCTTGGTGGACCTCATGAAATAGAAATTTATGATCCTTCTGGAAATATGGTTATTGCTCCAATTGAGATTAATAAATCTCCCAGGGAGGTGATTATAGCGAATCCAGTCCACCATAAGAAATATTTGGTTATTGGACGGAATCAGGATGGAATTATTTTATATCAAAAAGAGATTCTATTGTTTTAATACTTATTTTTCATCCTTACTGAAAAACCGCATTCGACCCTTTCCCAGACTGCGTCACCTGCAAGATATTTGGAAAATAATCCTTCACCGTATCTACGTGGGTGATAATATAAATTTGTCGATACTGTTCTTTTAAATGTTCCAGCGCCAGTAAGATTTCCATCCGGCGATCCTCGTCCTGACTACCAAATATTTCGTCAAAACCCAGAAAACTCAATGCCTCCGTACTTCCCGACAATTCCGCGATGGCTTTACTGATTCCAATCCGTAAACAAAGATTAGCAAGGTCTACTTCACCACCGGAAAAACGGGAAATAGGGTAGGCCGTCCCGTTTTCATAAATCTGAAAATCAAAATTATCGTCCACGTGAATACTCTCGTAGCGACCTTTGGTAATTCTTTCAAACAAGGTTCCTGCGTAATCTGTAATTGTGGGTTTAATTTTGTCGAGGATAAATGTTTTAAAGGCGCTAAAGAGGCCGTCGAGGGTTTCCAGTTCTTCGAACTCGATCAGGTTTTCGGCGATGGTGTTTCGGTTGGCTTCGTCGGTTTGGAGACGTTGCTGCCGGGTAGCGATTTGATGGTCGAGGAGTCGTTGTTGGCGTGTTAATTCTTGTACCGCCGCCTGTAACTGTTCCCGTTCCGTATCTAATTCCTCCTGCTTTATTTGTGCCGCCTGAAATTTTTCCGCAACGTAGCCAGTCGCTTTGATCGCCGCTTTGACGGTTAGAATTTTAGCTTGACCTTCCTGGATACGGAGTTTGTTTTTAGACAGTTGTTCCTGAACCGTATCGATATTCTTTAATTTGCTTTCGTTGATCTGATAAGTCAGATAGGTTGGATGAAAGGCTTCATTTTTTTGTTTTAAGTCGTCGTATTTTTTAGGATCAAACTTTAAACCAGTATACTTTTTTATCTCTTTCTCTTGCTCCCGGATCATTTTTTCTCCTTTGTTCAGTCGTTCTTTTTCTACGGCGAGGCGCTTCAAATCTCCGTCCGCATCGTTTAAGGCAAGCGATATTTTTTGTTTTTCTTCTGTTAATTTGCGCAATGAATTACTTTGAGTTTCTATCAGTTTCTGGAGTTTAATAATTTGCTGATCCAACTCTTTTAATTCTGTTTTTTCATAAGATGTAATTTCCGTATTTAACTTGTTTATAGTTTTTTGGTAAGCTTGCACCAAAGGTTGTAAACAAGTGGGACATTCTGCGTCTTCGCCCAGTGCAACAATGGTGGATAGCTGGCTTTTCCGGTCGGCGATGCTTCCGAGAATTCTACCGCGGGATTCGGTGATCTTTTGTAATTCTAAAGTTTGTTGTTCTTCTATTTTTTTATGTTCCTCAATTTTTGGCTCCAGCGCAGCGAGTAATTTGGCATATTTTTGCTGTAAATCCTCAGCGCCCGATAGTTTTTTAATATTAACTTTAATCTCGGCGATGGCAGCCAGATAACTTTCCTTTTGGGTCGTTAAACTTTTAAGTTCCTGGAATTTATTTTTTTCCGTTTCAAGCACCACCATTTTTTCTTGATCTTTTAGAAAATCAGCGACTGGTTTGGATAATGTTTGTTGCTCTTTTTTTAGTAATTTAAGGTTGGCCAGTTCTTGTTGGAGTCGTAGACTGTCCGCTTCAATACCATCCAGTAAAGAAAGAAAGCGGGTCTTTTCCGTATTTTTTAAATTATAAGCTTCGGAAGCTTTGAGTTGGACAGAGAAAGCTTCTTTAGCGTCCTGGTAGGCTTTGTTTTTTTTCGCTAACTTTTTTTGATCACTATTCAGATTTTTTTCTAAAACTTTATTTTCCTTTTCAAGTTCTTTAATTTCTTTTTTAATAGTTTTCAAATCCTCGGGTGCGAGCAGTAAGGCTTGTTGTCCTTTGACACTATTTTTCAGGATATTCCGATCCTCCCGCACTAATTTTTGAATCTGATCCAGATTGTCCAGTCCGATCATTTTCCGCACCATCTTTTTTCGTTCCTCGCCCCGCGTATTTGACAAAATCCCCAATTCTTTTTGACCACTAAAAATCGAACGGGTAAAGGCGTCCTTATCCATCCCAATTAGCTGGCTGACCACTTCATTAACCGCCGTGGCGCCCGTGGCGAGTTGTACATCTTTCTGATCGTAAATTCCCGCGTAAGGAGCGAGGGCCTTTCCGCGAAATTCCCGTAAAATCCGGTATTTTTTGCCCGCCACTTCCAGCCAAAGTTCCAGCCGAACGTTGTCCTTCTTACCTGCCCAGCTGGTTTTATAAAAAGATTTATCCGTCGATACAGTAGACCCAAAAAGACACAACAGGATACCATCAAAAATAGAGGATTTGCCTGATCCGTTTTTTCCAATAATCCCAATTAATCCCTCCCGGAATTCTAAATCCAGATTGGCATACTGCTTAAAATTTTCTAATAGTAATCGCTGTAGAATCATGGGGTAAAGATAGAAAAATATTTAGGATGAAAATCAGAAATTAACTACCCCGAGGCAGAGCCGTTGGGGTATCGCGCAAAGCCATACACTGTTAATCGGTTAATTAGTCCCTTTAACGTGTTCACTCGGGGCAAGCCCCGAGGAATTCTTTAGATTAAAAAAACAGACCATTCACTATGCAACACATCCCTACCCTCTTCATCACACACAGCCCACTCGGAGGTCGGGGCGTTTTCGTAGGAGAGGACCTTCCCGCCGGCAGTATTATCGAGGTTTGTCCCGTCATTATTATCAGCGAAGTAGATAAGAAAAAGATTCACGAGACTTTTTTACACGACTATTATTTTCTTTGGGGAACGGACGAAAAGCGGGCCGCCATCGCCCTTGGTTACGGCTCACTTTACAATCATAGCTACACGCCTAATGCTCAATTTGTTGCCATCGAAGAAGACGAATCTATCGTCATCGAAAGTATTCTGCCCATCGAAGCCGGTAGTGAAATCACCATTAACTACAACGGTGACTCAGCTGATAAATCACCGCTCTGGTTTAACAAAACCAAAATGTAAGTTTAGATTCTTTGTATTAATAATTCCAAATAAAAAGACCCCTCTTACCCATCGTTATCTAGACAACGACCGTGTAAGAAGGGATCGGGTTTTGGGATCTTTCAGGACTTAAAATAGGTTATAGGTCTCCTGTCATACCAATGTATAATCAGGTAATAAAACGTCCACAATTATCGTGGCAAACTAAAAGATCCGATAATAAATCTTAATGGGATTATTGTAAATGGGGGGTGTTCAAATTAACCGGTAGGTGGGCGAAATAGGAATTATAAAATATGCTATCTCACGAAACTTCGTCTTTAAAATTCAAGAATAAAACGTCGAACCATAAAAAAACGCTGCCTCTCTTATAAAAAATTTATCTCCTTTTTCTAAAAATTAACACTTCAAATCATACGGCCACTAAGGGACGTGGAATAAATAGCAGTCCGTTTTGATTTTTTAATCCAAGTCCTTAAACCAACTTGCGTACATTTTATAAGCATCCGCAATTCGTAATACTGTTCCTTCGAAAGCTTCCGAAGAAAGTTTTTTTACTTTTTTAGCCGGAACTCCTGCGTAAATATAGCCGGATTCGCAGATTGTATTTTCCTTCACTACCGCACCTGCTGCAATCAGGCAGTTGGCTTGCACCACCGCTTTGTCCATTACAATCGCACCCATTCCGATCAGTACATTATCTTCGACTGTGCAGCCGTGTACAATGGCTCGGTGTCCAACGGAAACATTATTGCCAATCAACGTTGGTGCCTTCTGATAGGTTGCATGAATAATTGCACCATCTTGTATATTAACGTTATTTCCGATTTTAATCCAATGCACATCTCCACGAATCACTGCCTGAAACCAAACACTACAATCATTTCCCATCGTTACATCGCCAACAATAGTTGCGTTCTCTGCTAAATAACAATTGTTGCCAAAAGCGGGTGTGCAATTACGTACTGTTTTTATTAAAGCCATTTTTTTGCTGGTTGGCTGGTTGGCTCATTAGCCGGTTGGCTTCCCTCGATCGTGAAATACGTAAAGAGAAGCTAACCAGCTAACAGACAACGAGCTGTAAAAAAACCAAAGATACAAATCAAAATCTTATCTTAATAATAAAACTCATCCGCAACAAAAAAGACCCGCCACCAATTGGTAACGGGCCCATCCTACAATCTATAAAAACTTGTGCTTATTAATAAAAGATGAATCAGGATTTAAAAATAAATTTATCAGCAATAGCAACATCATCTTCAAATCTTATACTTGGTTGCTTCTTGCTTCTTGCCCGCTTCTATCGCGGTCGAGTGAAACAAGCAACAAGCAACAAGTAGCCCTTAACAACCCCCACATTCTTGATACTTTGTCACTTGCTTAAAAAAGTGACCATGTTCCGCTTTGGAAGACAAGAAGAAAATAATGTCCCAACATTCTGGATTTTCTGACTTTGAAAGCAACAAATCCAACTCACCATCTTCATCCAGATCACCCATCCAGTGAATAAATACACCGCCCTGATATCCGTCCATGTACCAGGAAGGAATATCCATTTTATAAATTACCTGATCTTCTCGGTCTCCATCGTGACCACTGTACCGTACGTGCAATTCGTAATTTTTAATCATGGCAATAGGATTGATATCTTCTCCCGTTTTATTTTCCAGTACGCGACCTTTCGCATAGATATGATAATGTCCATTATCAAGGGTCAGCGAAACAGATTCTCCAGGGTAAAGAAATTTATGATCCAGTTGCTTACCAATTATATTTTTATGATGCCCAGTTTCGATTCCCGAAAATAAAAATACCGGACGGTCGTCCACGGCGATCCGTTGATAAGTATATGGATCTTCTCCAATAATTTGCACCGTATCGGTGATCATATCGACCGAGCGCACCTCAAAATTTTCTTCCGTAAAACCATCTCCCGATTGGGTACGATATAATCCCTGGTATACCTTTTTCTGACCATCGTCCAGCCAACTCTCGGGCAATACTACTTTTACCTCCGGTTGTGCTTCCATAAAACCACTAAACATGTAGCCTTCTTCTCCTCGGTAATAGGTCCGCAACCAGGTGCCTTCCGTTCCTTCAATTTGTTCTGCGGGACCCGCAAATTCGGGACAAACCACTACTTCCCTTCCGAAAGGTACCGCCTTTATTTTTACGGAGCGCAAGTCGGGTTCAGCCCGCATACTCAGGCCAGAGGCCGCCGTGACGAGGTAAGAAATACCCGCCGAAGCAGAGCAGGTATATTGTTGTCCAAAAACCGTCAATTGTCCAAACATTAGTAAGGCAATTACGATCATCATTTTTCCTTTTAATAAATTCATGATAAAAATTTTAAAGGGTTGTGAAATGCTGCTTGCTGTTTGCTACTTGCTGTTTGCTTCCCTTATTCGTGTCTTCGAATTTAAAGATATACACGATTAAGAAAAGCAAGAAGCAATAGGCAAAGAGCAAGAAGCAAAGAGTTTTCATCCACACTTTCGTGAATATAGAAGCAAGATCAGGGTAAAAATCGGTGATTTGGTGGGTGAATGAGTAAGCGCGAAGGATGACCGATTATTCGCAGTTCTTTTGTAGTTTTCGGTAAAAACCCATCATTTCTTAAGAATTTTTTAACTAAAATAATAGGGGTTCGCTTTAACCTTTGTCAATCTCACGGGTCTATGATGCATTGAAAGACCTGATATATTGTATCAGGATGAAAGCATTAAAACTCCTTATTATGACCAGTACCGTAGAAATAATCAAAGCAAAAGAAAGCGCTAAACGCAGCAAGCGTATTACCACGATGATTCACGTTGGATTATTAGCGTTGCTTTTATTCCCTTTTATGAATATTACGCCACCGGAGCCAGAGATGACGGCGGTAGTTGTCGACTTCAGAGACTTTAAAAGTGCGGCAAAGAAGTCTTCTACCAAGGTGAGCAAAGAGGCCAATGGCCCCACTAAAGAGGTCGTAAAAAAAGTAGAGATAAAGGAAATACCAAAGCCAAAACCGAAGCCCGTGCCCGTCGCTAAAAAGAAGCCTGTGCTGACCGACGAAAAATCTAAAGTACCCGTAAAAACAAAGCCTACTGTTGCGGAGAAACCAGTGGAAGCACCACCGGAAATCGTAGAAGAAATTCCAGAGGTTCCAGTAAAAAAGCCCAAGAAAAAAACTAGTCCAGTAAAAGTAGCCACGGCAGAAAAACCGACCGAAGCGACCACCACTACTGCTTCTGGTGCGGGTAAAGAAACCAGTGGTAGTACCAGTGGTGCGGGGGAAGGAAAAATAGGTAGCTCAGAGCGTGGTGATTCGAAAACGGATGGCGTAGCCGACGAAGGTGATCAGGGAATGGATTTCTCTGGTGACGGAATCTTTGGCAGACGAGTAATCAAAAGAGCAGACGTAAAAGGAATTACGACCGAGACGGGAAAAATCGTTATCAATCTTTGTGTCAATCCTAGTGGAAAAGTGGTTTTTGCAGAATTAAACGAAGAACTATCTACCATTGAGAATAAATCCATTTTAAATAAAGCCAGAAAGGTAGCGTCAGATTATCGTTTCGAACGAGACTATACCGCTCCAGCTAAACAATGTGGAAAGCTTACTTTTATCTTTGATATCGAAGAAGGTGAATAAAAAAATTCATAATCGAAGTTTTGCCAAGCGATATGCCTTTTATCAGGTATATCGCTTTTTTATTGTATTCTTCATAAAACGAAGTTTTTTAAAACAACCAGTCAGATCATTTAATCCCTGGCAAATTTATCAGCTGTCTTCTATAACTACAAAGTCGTGAAAAGATTCTTCCTCCTGACCTTTCTTTTTGCTTCTCTTTTTTCTATGGCACAAGAACATCCCAATTGGGTAAACTATACCAGCACCCGCTCGGTTAAAAAAGTTATTCAGGATAAGAATACCCTATGGATTGTCACCAAAGGTGGACTGATCAAACACAACTTAATTACCCGAAATGATCAATATTTCAATCGGGATAAATCAGTAGACTTAAAGACAACAAATAAGTTTTCAGAGCCAAAAGACAAAACCTCCCCCTACCCCTTTAGCCATTTAACGACAGTTAAAATGGTTAAAACCTTTGGTAATCTGCCGTTCGATTCTTATCATTGTTAAACGATAAATCACTGCAATGATTCAATCATCGTGCGTTTGACGTATTTTTTTAGCTAAATCTCCGATTTTCAGTCACTTAAGGCAGCTAATTAAAGTATCAGATCGTTCTTTTAAAACCAGGAAATACAAATCTCTGTAGCAAACTGGCTGGAACGGTGAAAATCAACAAACGTAGTAAAAAGTTCACCAATGGATATAGCAATTCAGTTTAAACGAGAAGAAGTAAGTCTGATTACTGCTTGTGTACGTGGAGAAAAGTGGGCCCAAAAGCAACTTTACGAAACACACTACGGAAAGATGATGGGAGTTTGTCTTCGTTATTCTAACAATAAAGAAGATGCGCTGGATATTCTCCACGAGGGATTTATTAAGGTGTTTAAGCACATTAGTAAATACCAGCCGGGAACTTCTCTCAACGCCTGGATCAAAAGAATCATGGTTAATACCTCGATTGATTTTTACCGAAAATCGATTCGTCGTCGTACGGAAAATCTTGATCAGGCTTATCAGTTAAGTTCTCACGAAGCAGATGCAGTAAGTGTTTGTGGAGAGAAAGAAATACTGTCAGCGATTCAGACTTTATCACCTGGATACCGGACCGTTTTTAACCTGTATGTAATTGAAGGGTACTCTCACCGTGAAATTGCACAACAATTAGAAATTACAGAAAGTACCTCCAGATCTAATCTGGTAAAAGCAAGAACAAAGCTAAAGGATATTCTGGCAGCGAAACACATTGGAAATGGCAGAGATTAACGAATTTGATGACTACCTTAAGGATGCGCTAAGCAATCTGGGAGAAAATATTGCTCCTGGAGATTGGGATTCCTTTGCCGAAAAGCTAAATATTGCTGACGGAGCGTCTCCTCCGGAAGAAACCACAGGCTTTGACGATCTTATTCGCGATCGTATGGAAGGTCTGGAAATAAATGCCGACGCCAATTATTGGGAGGTGATGGAATCTAAAATTGATCAAGAAATTAATGTCCCCAAAATTTCCGACGAAGCGCTTGACCAGCTGGCAGCCGATAATTTATCTAACCTTTACATTCCTTATAATCCAACCCATTGGACGTTGCTTTCCCACCGATTGGAAGAGGAATTCAACGTTCGAAGAAAAATTGTCAGCTATAAGTTGGTAGAATTTAGTTTGATGGTCTTATTGCTATTGACCATTGTACAATTTATGCCTTACTATTCCACCAATACCCCAGTTAAAAACAATACGCCGGATAAAACGCAGGTATCATTAATAGAAGAAGTAAATTTAGATCTATTTTCAAGCGAAAATACAACCCGGCCGGCCGGACAGGCGGATTTAAGGATAGCAGCTATAAACTCAAAGGTAGCTACAGCTGCTAAAACAGGTAAAAAAATAAATTCAGTAGTAATCGGGAATCAGGCTACCCATCCAAAGCATTTGCCCGAGATGACTATTATTCCTAATAGGAAAAAAAGTATTTCCTCCGTTACCTCAACAATTCCGACACCATCTGAAATTGCTTCTAACCAAACAATTAAAGCAATAACCGCAAAGAAAGAAAACGCGAGAAACTCAATAGTTTATGAAGATGCTTTGGTTACTAATCGAGCTGCCTTGGCTCTGACAGAATTACCAGTTGCCATTTCGAAACTGGATCACTACTCTGACTGGTCCGCTATTGGTTTATTTAAGAAGTTTCCGAAAAAGGTACTGGTACGATTAGGTGCTATGACTTCAGCCGATCTCAATTATATCAAAACACCCAGCACCAGTCGATATAAAAATAATGGTTACCAACAATACCAACTCGGATATGGAGGAGGAATTGTGTTGGATTTAAATTACGAAAAGCTAACCTTGAGCACCGGGTTGATTTATCGTAGAATTAACTATTACCCACAGGAAGACAAAAACTTTACGGGTGCTTTCCCCAATATTCAATCGCACATCTTTGATGCAGTTAATTTAAATCTGCTAACGATTCCGATGAACTTGCAATTCCAGGTGAATAATGTTGATAAAAAGTGGAAGCTACACGCTGTAACGGGTGCCTCTTTGAATGTACTGGCTCTTAATCACTATAACATTACTGTAAACAATCTAGGGAATAACACCTCCCGATCTATTGGGCCTTCTCCACAAGTTTCACCAGAAGAAAATACGCCCGACGAGATTTTCCGCGAGGCAGATATCGCTGGTGAGGGCTTATTCGAAGGAGGAACATTTGAGAGAAATCATTATTTTACCGCTAATTTTGGTCTCGGCGTAGAACGCTTTATTTCTCCCCGTTGGTCGTTGTTTATTCAACCCGTTTATCAGCACGAAATCTTCAGAAAGAATCTGGGACTTAACCGAGATCGTATTCATACCTTCTCCGTACAAATTGGTGCTAAATCTACTTTCAAATAAGAGAGAAGTATTTAGTTTAGTATATTCAGCACAATTGTTTAAGCAAAAAACGCTATATCTTTGGAAGGTATGGCGTTTTTTTTTTGCTTATTAGACTTTATTCTTTGGCAGGTGATTGATAAAAGTTTATATCCTGATTGTTGAGCGGCCAGAGGTAATCCAGGTACTGTAGTTCTACTGAGTTAGCGACCTGTACCGGACCATAATCATTGATAAATTTTAGAACCCCTCCGTACGCGTCAAAATCGCCGCTGTACCATTTGAGTATTTTAGATATTTTCACTTCTTCTGAAGTAATACTGTTTTTTCCTTTATTTCGTAAAAAATACCGAGCCTGGTCATCTAATTGTTCGTGTATTTTGTCCGCAGTATACGCTTCGCTACGGAGGCGGGGGCAAGAGATGGCCGCACAATTGGCGGCAAAATGAATACGTGGATTTTTAAATTTCGGCCGGATAATACCGTGCTCAATATTATTGAGATCATACTCTACGCCTTCAATTTTTATAAATTTGATATCCCAGACCGTATTAATAAAAGGAATACCACTTTTGATATCTTTGATCGACGATACCGGATAATTATCGACGATCAACTTGACGGTAAAAGCATTATAGGCGTTGAGCCAATAAGCCAGTTGGTCGTCTTCAGTCCAATTTTCGTCGTTAGGATGTGAGTTGCTGAGCAGTTCCAGATAGTTTTGTAGTTTTGTCTTGTCTTCGATAAATCCTTCGTAGTCTACCACTCCAGCCTCCGAGACATGTGCTTTGACGAGCGTATCCCAGAGTTCATGTGTGATCGGCTTTGAGGTAGATTGAATGTCTTTTACCGAATTACAAGCAGAGAAGAAGCCGAGGCAAACAAAAAGTAGGAAAATATTTTTCATAATAATTTTACTTAAGTATTTGTGCAGTGAATAATGAGTTTAGAGATGAAATCACTTTAAAATATGGCCATCACGAAGTTTACTGCCAAGTAAATGGTGAAGGGGAAGAGCTT
This sequence comes from uncultured Saprospiraceae bacterium, assembly GCA_938008185.1. GTDB lineage: Bacteria > Bacteroidota > Bacteroidia > Chitinophagales > Saprospiraceae > JALZUU01. Next base: position 61,130 of record CALLLR010000165.1, on the reverse strand, counting down.
TTGATTGCTTTTCCAGGGTATGGTCGTACCGTAGATTTTTATAGTCCGGCGTTACCTCTGCTTATCCATAAGTACACGACTTGGATTATTGACCTGCCATTACATGGTAAAACGACCTGGAATGAACCAATGTTCACCATTAAAGATTTTACGGAGATAATACTATTAATTCTGCAACAGACCGGACAATTACGTTTTAGTTTATTAGGCCATAGTTTTGGCGGAAGGGCAGTATTAACACAAATTCCTGTTTTTGGCAAAAAACTCAATCAAGTATTTTTACTCGCACCGGATGGCATTAAAAATCCGGGGCTGATGACGGTCGGCTGGATTCCGGGATGGCTGCGTAGACTAACGAGTGGGTGGGTAGAACAAAGCCATCGTTTGTTGCCTTGCGCCGAATGGCTGCACCGGCGAGGATGGATGGCATCGGACACCTACCGTTTTGCAGAATTCTATTTGAAAACTAAGGAGCGAAGACAACAGGTAAAAATGTACTGGTTATCTCTGGCTGATTTCCAGGTAGATTTATCTTCCGTCAAAAATACGATCAAGACCAATCAAATTACTACGGTTATATTTATTGGAAAAAGAGATAAAATAATCCCTTCCGATGTCGGGACCATTCTGGCGTCAGGAATCGAATCCTGGGTAAAGATTATGAATATAAAAACAGGTCATTCCCTTAATGGTGGTGCAGTGTTGGAAAGTATTAAACTATAATATTTTTTTAAAGAATAAGGTCATGGTACAAAAGGGTGATTGTAGATCCAAATCAATAAGCCTATATTTGACTTGTAGAATCTAACGTTAAAAAAGTTTCAATTAATTTTGACTTTTTATAAAAGAGTCATAACTTTGTGTTACATTTACAATACAATTTTTAGAACCAAAATACAAATGAAAATGAAATCACGTCCAAATCCATTTTATCTTTGTTGAGCACTATCATTCTTTTAACATTTTAAAAGTAATTCTCAACACCCTTTACAGAAATGGTAGATGCTAGTTTCCTAGCCTCTCTTTTACTGTCCATTATTATTACCAAATCGAAGAAGCTGACCTCTTCGAAACAATTTTCTATTGCTTTAAGGTAAGTCATGTACTTATCAACGGCGGAGCTATGTCCTTGCACAAAATAATCATACTGACAGTAAAACTTATTTTCATTTCACTTTATTTACTTTTGGCAGATTACCCAAATATATTTTAGCTTTTCTAAATTTCACAAATACTTTGTACAAGTCGATAATCTATTTAGCAAGATTATACATCTGCTATATTACCTTAAAAAAACACGCATGTGTACATTAAACTCTGAAATACCCAGATGGTTTGCAGTTGTAACAAAATACAAATGTGAAAAATCGGTACTTCGTGCATTAGACCAAAAAGGGGTTAAAGTTTGTGTGCCTCAGCAAGAGGTCCTCAGACAACACGGGACAAGAAAACGAAAGTTATTACTACCTTTAATATCTTGCTATGTTTTTGTTAAAATCACTGCTCGTGAATATGTAAAAGTACTGGAAACTGAAAACGTTGCCAAGTTTGTCAGCTTTAACAAAGAGTTAATTTCGATTCCTGAGAAAGAAATCGAATTATTAAAAAAGATTGCTGGTGGATATTCACACCCCATCATCTCTACTCCACTGAATTATCAAAAAGGAGACGAAGTAGAAATTGTTTCTGGTAGACTTACGGGTCTTAAAGGATCACTGATTTCCATTCAGGGAAAAAGAAAATTTGTGGTAGAATTAAAAAACATGGGCTTTTCATTACACCTCCAAGTAGAACCAAAAAACTTAAGAAAAGCTATTTACTAGATAAAGGGGCTCGGTAATTTCACTCAAGGTAATTTGCGGAATATTACCGATATGCCGAACTCCCTTTATTTTTCATTCTAAAAAATTGATAACCATAGTACAATGACTGTCCACTTCTAAAATGGGTAATGATCATCGAATTATTTCCAGCACCCACTGTACAATTCAGGTATTTGTATGTACAGATTTTCCAAAACCATTTTTTCACCATTTCACTTTATACCTTCCGTATCTATCTGGATACACTGTCTATCGTAAAATAGATTTCAATCCTTATGAGAACAAATATATACTTACACGAGGTATATGAAATTTCCTCAAGTAACTTTTCAGGCTCTGCCATCGAATTGATTTGCGGTGTATTACTACGAGTACAACTTTACCAGTAAAAACCGGAAGACTTCCTAGTAAAAGTCAATGGAAAATTTATGTATAACAATTTTTTTTAAGAGAGAAGAATGGATTCTATTTTTGTATTTCCGTGTGGTTCCGACATCGGACTAGAGATCGCGCGAGCATTCGAAGGAATAAAACACGTTGAACTAATCGGAGGTTCTTCAATTGTGGATCATGGCAAATTTGTTTTTAAAAAACATATTGAAAATATTCCCGGGGTAGATGATCCTGATTTTTTGAAAGTCATTTCCGAGATAATAGCGGATTACAAGATTGATTATATTTTTCCGGCCCACGATGAGATAGTAGTTGCTTTAGCAAACACACAACATAAGCTGGCTTGTAAGGTTATTGGAAGTCCATCGCATACTACTTTACTCTGTCGTTCAAAAGCGATGACTTACAAATTTTTTAAAAAAATCATCTCCGTTCCAACGGTTTACAAAAAAGAAGATTTAGACGACGATATTTTGTTTCCTCTTTTTCTTAAGCCTGATGTAGGTCAAGAGTCCAAAGGGACACATCGCGTAAATAATAAATCAGAAGCTATTTTTTATTTAGAAAAGGATCCTACGCTAATGATTCTGGAGTATCTGCCTGGAGAAGAATACACGGTCGATTGTTTTTCCGATACCAATGGTATCCTGAAATTCAGTGGTGCCAGACAATGCAAACAAATTCCAAACGGAATCAGCGTCAACACCATGGTTATTGAAAATTCTGAAATTCAGGAAATTTCTAAAAAAATAAATGACCATATTTTCTTTCGGGGTGCCTGGTTTTTCCAAGTAAAAAGAAATCGAAATAATAAGTTATCGTTATTAGAAATTGCTCCTCATATCGCTGACTCCATGGCGCTCTACCGAATGCAAGGAGTGAATTTACCGTTATTAAGCTATTACTGCCAAAAAGGAATTCCTGCCGAAATTTTACAAAACGACATTTATGTTGAGATGGCTCATGCTTTAGGGAATCGCTATATGATCGACATAAAATACGATCACGTTTACATTGACTTTGATGATTGTATTTTTTTAAATGGCAAAATCAACACTCTTGCCATAAAATATTTATTCCAGTGTCTGAACGAAGGAATAAGAATTTATCTCTTGACTCGTTATTCAGAAAATATTTATGATACACTATTTGATCTCCGTATCGAAAAAATTTTTGACAAGATCATCCATATCAAAAATCGCAAAGAAAAAAAATCCGACTATATCCATCATCAACAAGCCATTTTTATTGGTAGTTCTCATTTAGAGCGACGGGATATAGCTACGACCCTGAGCTTACCCGTTTTTAGCGTTGATAGTATGGAATGTTTGGTAAACGGAATAACCGTAGAGCGAGATTTGCGGGTGACTAAGAGTTTCAAAAAATAATATTTATAAATCCACTTCAATCATGTATCTAATTATTGCCTCTTCCCTTACTGCTTTTGGTATTGTTTTCTATATTATTCCCACTATTATCCGAATAGCTTCAGAAAAGAATTTATGTGATGAACTTAACCACCGAAGTTCGCATAAAAAAAGAACACCTTCTCTTGGCGGTCTGGCGATTTTTATTGCTTTGACGTTGAGTATTTTTTTCTGGACAGCTGAGATATCTCTTTTGATCAGATATTTACTTTTCGGTTCTTTGATAGTGACTATGATGGGTTTAAAAGATGATATTGTTACGTTATCACCTTCCACAAAAATAGCAGGTCAAATGGTAGCAATTATAGTGTTGATTCACTTTGCAGGTGTCAGCATTGATTCCTTTTTTGGCTTATTTGGCATCAACGAACTTCCAGTTTATCTCAGTTATGCTTTCACCCTTCTTTTTATGTTGACCATCGTAAATGGTTTTAACCTGATAGATGGTATTGACGGTTTGGCGGCTAGTATTGCTTTATTAGCAGCTTCTTTTTTTGGGAGTTGGTTTTATTGGGTAGGTCAAGAAGGAGAAGCACTCATTGCTTTTACCCTGATTGGAGCATTGCTAGCTTTTTTGCTATATAACATTACCCCTGCTAAAATATTTTTGGGTGATACAGGATCACTTTTGATCGGATTAGTAGTCTCGATTCTTTGTGTTCAATTTTGGGGACATCAGACGAATCCTATTATTTTTGATAATGCACCAATTGTTGCTTGTTCGGTTTTGATCATTCCTTTATTTGATACGGTAAGAGTGTTTTATATCCGAATTGTAAAGGGCAAATCCCCTTTCCGTCCTGACCGTTCGCACTTGCATCATATGTTGATTGACATGGGCTTCACGCATATGAGGGCTACCGGTGTTCTGATAGCCGTAAGTCTGTTTTTTATAATAACAGCTTGTTTGATGCAAGGAATAATGATTGAAGTTCAAATGCTTCTGCTTTCGGGATTAGCCATAGTGTTTTCGCGCTTGATTTATCAACTCAAGAAAAACTATGATTTGGATATGGCCGAGCAATTGTTATCTGAAAAATATGGTGCATCCCAAAAAAAATCTTTCTCTCGGAAACATCATGTAAGTCCGCTTCCGCCAAAACAAAAAATAAGACTTTAGTACATTGAGGCTATTTAAAGTTAATACAAAATGACTGCAGCTTCATCGTAAAATAAATTCGGACGAAATTTAATTTACGATCCACTCAAATATCCTAAGCGATTTTATGCCAATACAGTTTTTACTAGATTTTTTTTTAAAAAAACCCAAAACTAGTGCTGATTTTCATCTTTCCTTAAGAAGGGATATTCATGCCCATCTTATTCCGGGAGTAGACGATGGTCCCAAAACGATGGAAGAATCTCTTGGTCTGATTCAGCGTTTTCAAAATATTGGTTTTAGTCATTTGACCGCCACTTCTCACATTTATCAGCAATATTACCCGAATAAAAAAGGGCAATTGATAGATGCATTTATTGAATTAAAAAAAGCGGTTACCGCTTATGATTTAGAGATAGAAATTGATTTATCCGCGGAGTATTTTCTGGATGATCATTTCAAACAACTTCTGACAGATAAAGAATTGTTGCCTATTGCAAATGACTATCTTTTGGTAGAAATGCCATTTGTTGCACCTCCTCCTAATGTGTACGAATATTTTTTTGATATACAAATTAGTGGTTACAAGCCGATTTTAGCGCATCCAGAAAGGTATATGTATTTGACCGCAGATGACTATGAAAAATTGGTAAATGTTGGTTGTCAGTTTCAGCTTAACTTACTATCCTTAACGGGCTATTATGGTAAGCCCATAGAGCAGCGAGCATTTACTTTATTAGAAAAAGGTTGGTTTCATGCATTTGGATCTGATATTCATAATCAGCATCAAATGCAGGCTTTGGAAAAATTGCTGAGCGACCCAAAGCTGGCTATTCTAAAAGATCAACATTGGCTGAATGAATTCCTTTAAGGCATTTAGATCAAACAAATTTCCAGTTAAAATGGGAACTATTCTTCACCCATAAAAACAAACAAATATGCTACGCTACCTATTCATTTTATGCTTACTCGCCTCTTTGTTTTTTTCATCTTGCCGACATCACAAAGATTTAATTTATTTTCAAAATCTGGATACCTATCCTGACTCTAGTATTTATGAAGTTTTGAAATACGTTCCATCAACCGTTAACTATGGAGACATTCTGGCGATTAGTGTATACAGTTTTGATCCCAGAGCCTCCAGTCCATTTAATAATCATGTAAGCAGTACCTCTGAAACACAAGTTGCGCTAACTGGTAGCCCTGAGTACCTGGTCAATGAAGACGGGATAATTAACTTTCCAGTTTTAGGTTCCTTCCCTGTTGTTGGGTTAACTCAAAAAGAGATAGAGGAAAAATTAATTGATCGTTTAAAGCAAGGATTTATAAAGAACCCGGTCGTAGATGTTCGATTGGTTAATTTTAACATTACCATTTTAGGAGAAGCAGGTAGTGGTATATTAGAGATACCTAACAATAGAGTAAACATAATTGAGGCTCTTGCCTTGGCGGGAGATATTTCTATTTATGGAGATCGGAAGAACGTTTTAATAATACGGGAACAAGATGAGGTAAGAGAATTTGCCCGAGTTGACATTACAGATGCAGGTATTTTTAATTCACCCTATTTCAATTTGCAAAATAATGACATTATTTATTTGGAACCCATCAAGGCTAAAACTACTGACGAGAATCAAGAACGGGTAACGAGAAATATTGCGTTTGGTTCTTTTATAGTTACAGCCATTACCTTGGCTATTACTTTATTCACATTATAAACTATTTATGCCGACTTCTTAAACATTATTTTACTAACGGAATAGTCTAAAAGCAAATCTATGAAAAAAGATATAAATGCTATAAATATACGTCCTGCCGAGCTCCTGAAAAAGTTAATGAAAAATTGGTTTTGGTTTGTCTTACTGGCTGGAGCAGGTTTTTGGGCTGCGAATTTTTATCTGAAGTTCCAGGTTGAATTATACGAAATTGAAGCAAGTTTAAAGATTAAAGAAGAAGAAGAGAACCTGGGAAGAAAAGCCATCGTGGCAGATATGGGATTTAACGAGAGCGTTAATCTGGATGATGAAATATTTACTTTGAAAGCCAGCCCTTTAATGGCAGAAGTGGTAAAGAGTCTAACGTTGGATATTACTTATTTTCAGCTTGGCCGATTTAAAGATACGGAGCTTTACAACGAAAGTCCGGTAAAAGCGGAGGTACTTGGAGATAAAACATTAGCGGCAGGAAGATCACTCAAAATTGCTCCACTGGATTCTGTGCATTTTTCTTTGATCGGTGTCCATTCGGAAAAAGATACGTTAATAAAAAAATATGGAGCGCCGTTTAGTTTGGAGGAAACAGTCAACCTGGAAACGGTAAGTTACGTTATAAAGAGGAAAAAAGATTTTCAGGAAGCGCTCAAAATCAATTTCCTGGACCCGAGAGAAGTGGCGGAGTATTATTCTGACAAGATGGTTATTTTTCCGATAGGAAGAACCAAAATTTTAAATTTTTCGCTTACCGAATCTGTTCCAAAAAAGGGTATTGACATTATCAATCGACTAATTGAATTTTATGGATCCTCCATTGTAGAAGAAAATAATGAGTCAGCAAGAAATTCTCTTTCCTTTATTGATGAAAGATTGGCTTTTGTTACGGAAGAACTATCCCGGGCAGAACAAAATGTAGAATTTTATCAAAACAGTATTCAAGCACCATTAGGTATTGAAGTTATTGCAGATCGAATTAATACTGAAATAGAGGCAGCTGATTCAAAAATTACTCAATTAAGATTGCAAGAAGATTTCCTAATTAATTTAAATAAATTTCTTGATCAGGAAGGGAATGACTATGCATTCCTCACAGTTCCTACGGAAGCAGCCGGTGAGATTGTCAGCTCTTTGGTGACCCAATATAACGATTTGATTCTGGCTCGTGAGGAGTTACTGATATCTGCTGATGTCGGTAATCCTTATATCAATTTGATGGATCAACAACTCAGTAGTATCAAAAATAATATTAAGGAAAGTATAAATTTATTACTACAAGATAATAGAAATAGAATAGGTGACCTTAATGCAAAATTAACCCCGGCCAAAGAAAGTCTTAATGCCGTCCCACAACAACAACGGAGATTACTCTCTATGACCAGAATTAAAGACAGTAAAGAAGGACTCTATACCTACCTTTTAGAAAGTAGAGAAAAAGCGGGTTTGTCTATTGCTTCTCAAGTTATAAATTTAAAAATTATTGACCCACCAACCAATCTTGGATTAGTTTCTCCGATTTATAACTTCATTTATATGTTGGGGATTTTTATAGGTTTGATTATTCCGTTTGCATTTATTGTTGTGTCTGACCTTATGGACAATACGATTCATAACGAAACAGATATTAAAGAATATACAGACACACCATTTTTAGGAAATATTGGTTTGGCTACTAAAAAGAATGAATTGGTTGTGGTGGACGGAAGTCGGTCAGCTATTACTGAATCATTTCATCTTTTAACCAGTAATCTGGAATTTTTGACACCAAATGAGACTAAGAGTCAAGTGATTTTATTTACTTCCAGTATCAGTGGAGATGGTAAAACATTTATCTCATGTAATCTCGGTGCTAGTCTAGCACTAGCGGGAAAAAAAATAGTTCTTTTAAGTTTCGATTTACGAAAACCAAAATTAGCAACCTATTTAGATGGGGACAAATCAGAGGTAGGACTTAGTAATTACCTGACACAACCTAAGATTCATGCTTCCAAATTGATAAAGAAAGTCAAAGGCTTTGAAAACTTGTCTTTCATCGGAAGTGGCCCCATACCTCCCAATCCCACCCATTTAATTAACAAAAAACGGACTAAGACACTCTTCGATTATTTACGAACTCATTTTGACATGATATTAATAGATACGTCCCCGGTAGGGCTGGTATCGGATGCACTCATTCTTAGCAAACACGCTGATGCTTCCGTTTTCATCATTCGTCATAAGAAAACAAATTTTTCACAGATTCCTTTGGTAGACGAATTGTACAAAACCAATAAACTTCCTAATCTCTCTATCGTGCTAAACGGCATAAAGAAGCGTCGCTATGGTTACGCCTATGCTTATGGAAATAGTTCCGGATACGGTTACTATGATGACGAAAATCCTAAGTGGAAAAAATTATTTAAGAAAGAGGAAAAGGTAAATAAACCACTAGCAAAGCCGAAAAAAAGTCAGAGAAAAAAAACAATTTCAAAATCGAAATAAATTTTATCAACCATTAATTTTATAAACCAATGAGAATATTATTAACCGGAGGAGCTGGGTTTATCGGCTCTAATTTAGTAAAGGCCTTACTCGAAAACGAACAAATAGAGGTGGTTAGAGTATTAGACAATTTAATGACCGGTCAGTTTTCGAATATAATAGAATTTACCGACCACCCCAAGTTTGAATTTGTTCTTGGAGATATTCGCAATTATGACTTAATACTAGACGCTTGTAAGGATATGACGGTCATATCTCATCAGGCAGCACTTGGGTCAGTTCCAAGATCCATTAACGACCCGATTAAAAGCAATAACATTAATATTACAGGCACCTTAAATGTCTTCACCGCAGCAAAGGAAGCGGGGATTAAAAAGATCGTCCATGCCTGTTCTTCTTCTACTTACGGAGATAGTAAAAAATTACCAAAGGTAGAAGCGGAAATTGGAAATCCACTTTCTCCTTATGCAGTAACCAAGTTGGTCAATGAGTTATATGCCACCGTGTTTGCCAATACTTATGATATGAAGTTTATCGGCCTGCGGTACTTTAACGTGTTTGGTCCAAAGCAAAACCCGGATGGTGCGTATGCGGCAGTTATCCCGTTGTTTATCAAGAAGCTACTATTAAATGAACGCATTACGATCAATGGAGACGGGATGCATAGCAGAGATTTTACTTTCGTAAAAAACGTGGTGCAAGCCAATATTAAAAGTCTCTTTGCCGAAAACCCTAAAGCCTGGAATCAAGTCTATAATATTGCCTGTGGAGAGCGTACTAGTTTATTGTCTTTGTACAAAGCGATAAAGCATATAACAAAGACGAATGCTCAACCAGTTTTTGGCCCTCCTCGCTTGGGTGATGTAAAACATTCCCTGGCAGATATTTCCAAAGCCAGGAAACTACTGGGTTACAATCCTGATGTTTCAATTGGAGAAGGATTAACAGAAAGTATTAAGTGGTACCAAAGTCAACTTACTGAAAAGGTTTAATTATGAGCATGAACATAAATATGAATACTGCACAAGAACTAAAGATCGTTTCTCCGCTTACCGAAGAAAAAGAGGAGGCTGATCAAAAATGGTCCGAAGTTATCAAGCCTAAAGTGGGATGGTTTGAAATTAACTTTAACGAAATCTGGAATTATAGAGATTTGCTGATGCTGTTTGTAAGAAGAGATTTTGTTTCTATTTATAAGCAATCCATTCTCGGTCCGATATGGTTTTTTATTCAGCCCTTGCTGGCCACTTTTGCCTTCACCATTCTTTTTGGCCGAATCGCAGAAATGTCAACCGATGGGCTCCCGCTGATTTTATTTTATATGAGTGGGATTACTCTTTGGAATTATTTTCAGGATTGTTTTACCAAGACCTCGAATACATTCACCTCAAATGCCGGTATTTTTGGAAAAGTATATTTCCCCAGAATAATAGTGCCTTTATCTGTGGTTATTTCAAACCTGATAAAATTCGGGCTGCAGTTTATTTTTTTACTATGCTTTTGGTTGTACTTTTTCAAGGTGGATGGAGCTCAAATTTACATGCGAAAAGAAATTTTACTTTTCCCTTTACTGGTTGTTTTGATGGCTGGAATGGGGTTGGGTTTAGGAATGATTATCTCCTCACTGACCACTAAGTATCGGGATTTTCAATACATGCTCACTTTCGGGGTGCAGCTATTAATGTATGGAAGTCCGGTGATTTACCCTGTTTCTTCTCTACCGGAAAAATATAAATTCTTTATTCTTGCCAACCCAATGACTGGCGTTATCGAAACATTTCGATACGGACTACTCGGACAAGGAGCTTATCAATTTGGCTACCTTTGCTACAGTATAATTTTTACGGTTGTTGTTCTCTTTCTTGGTTTGTTGGTTTTTAATCGTGTACAAAAAAATTTCATGGATACCGTATGAGCAATATAGTTTTAAAAGTCGAAAATGTTTGCAAGCAATACCGTCTGGGGTACGTAGGGACGCAGTCTTTAAAGGATGACCTCAAGCGACGCTGGGCTAAAATAAGAGGCCACGAAGATCCCTTTCTAAAAATTGGTGAAAAAAATGTCCGGAGCGAAAAGTCAGATGCTGATTATGTCTGGGCATTGAAAGACATCAATTTTAAGGTAAGAGAAGGAGAGGTGTTGGGGATCATTGGTAAAAATGGCGCCGGGAAATCTACCTTGCTAAAATTACTTTCTAAAGTAACTGGTCCCACCCTTGGCAACATTAAAGTCAATGGGCGTATTGCCAGCCTGCTGGAAGTTGGTACGGGTTTTCACCCTGAGTTAACCGGCAAGGAAAATATATTTCTCAATGGTGCCATTCTCGGTATGACCAAAAAAGAAATCAAAAGCAAATACGACGAAATTATTGATTTTTCTGGTGTAGAGCGATATCTGGATACTCCCGTCAAACGCTATTCTTCAGGAATGTACGTTCGCCTCGCATTTGCGGTAGCCGCGCACCTTGATCCGGAAATATTAATTGTCGACGAAGTCTTAGCCGTTGGTGATGCTGAATTTCAAAAGAAAGCAATCGGAAAAATGCAAAATATCAGTCAGGAATCGGGAAGGACTGTTTTATTTGTGAGTCACAATATGGGGTCGATTAAAAACATTTCAACCCGGGGCCTGCTCATGAAAAATGGAGGCATCGAATTGATGGGTGATATTGACGATGTACTTGATTGTTATTTAAAGAGTGAAGAAGAAGTTGAACAGAAAAAAGCGCGTGATATTGTTGATCGCTCAGGAAATCAAAGCGTAACGATTGATGAACTCACATTTGACACGGGGAGGAAAGGCGTGGCAGATACCCTATTTTGTGGTGGTGAAATGGTTTTAAACTTCAGACTGAAAGTAAATGACAGCTCCGTTAAGAAAATTAATATTGGTTTTTCCATTCACAATGCCTGGGGGGATCGCCTTTTTGTTTTGTACAGCGCCTATCAGGGAGCGTACTATAATGGAAATAAGGAATACCTTAATATCCAATGTCACCTGGCCAGTCTTAATTTTAGTCCGGGAGCATACACGGTGATTGGCAGAGTGGAAGCGAATGGGTTAGAAGCGGATTGGCCTAAAGAATCAATCGGTACTTTTAATATTATTATGGGTGATTTTTATAACACAGGATCTCTGGGTTTTATCAACGAAAGGGTACCACTTTTAGTAAAAGGAGAATGGACGTGAAAATACAAAACAGAAAATACCTCTTACAATCGCAATTTGCCTGGAACGAAAAAGTTTATGTGCTTTTGCATGCACTAGGAGAGCGAATTTCCTTAGGGAAACAATTTTCTTCTTTGCTTCCTAAATGGTTTCTTACTTCCAGAAAAGCATTTAACCACTTGATTGAAAAGGGATATGTACTAAAGAAAAATGGTGCACTCAATACGGTGGATGTTAAATTAAACACACATCACTATGCGGTTTCTCTAAGAAGAAATTCTTCTGACCCCCTGGTCTTTAATCAGGTTATACTGCAGAAGGAATATCAGCCGGTTGTCGATTTGTTGAAACAAAATAATTTATCGGGTAATAAGATTATTGACGCAGGTGCTAATATTGGATTGACCTCTCTTTACTTTAAAAGTGTTTTTCCTGAATCAGAGATTTATGCCATTGAACCAAACAAAGATAATTTTAAAATTCTTGCAAAAAATATAAAAGATAACCACTTAAAAAAAATCCGACTCACTGACAAAGCGATTTGGGATAAAGAAACAAAGTTGATTCCAGTTACTTTCAGAGATGGACTGGACTGGTCCTTTTCCTTAGAGGAATACGAAAAAGGTCATGAGAAGGAGACCTGTTTTGAAACAACTACGATACCTAAAATTTTGCAAGAGACCGGATGGCAAACGATTGATTTATTAAAAATTGATATTGAAGGTGGTGAAGCCAAACTTTTTGAAAATCCGGAAATGGTAAAACCATGGCTTTCAAAAGTCAACGCAATTGTTATTGAAATTCATGACGAACTAGGCGTCCGGCCCAGGATTATGACACTACTAAAAGAAAGTGGCTTTTCACTTATCGACCATGGTGAGCATACCATAGGATTACGGTCTTAAACCAATAGGAGTCAAACCGGCAATTTATCTGATCCTGGATTAAATACTGATTCCTCAAAACAACCAAAATGAATTCAACAAAACTTTCTGTAATTATTTGCACACATAATCCCAGAGAAGATTATTTGCGAAGAACACTTGATTCAATAAAAATTCAAGACTACCCTGCTTCTCAATTCGAGTTACTAATCATTGATAATGCTTCAAAACAAAATCTGCACGCGCTGATAGACTTGTCCTGGCATCCCAACGCAAAAGTAATCAGAGAAGAAAAGCTTGGCCTCACTCCGGCACGACTCCGAGGTATTAAAGAAGCAAAAGGTGAAATTCTTTTGTTCATTGATGATGATAATGTTTTAAATGAAGATTACCTGTCTGTTGGTATAAAACTTCCCTTAGACAATCCGTTGTTGGGTTCCTGGGGAGGCCGGCTGAAAGGTGAATTTGAAACGGAAGTTCCACCTCAATACGAGAATCACTTATGGATGCTCGCCGTGATCGAACAAGACCGGGATTACTGGTCCAATGTTTATGGGATGGACAGTTGTATGCCTACCGGTGCAGGAATGTTTTTGAGAAAAGAGGTGGCAATCGATTATCTCCATAAGGTAAAAAGCGACCCCATTCGTTTGTCACTTGATCGAAAAGGCAATTCGCTTTCATCCTGCGGTGATATCGACATGGCCAGGTGTGCATTGGATCTTGGTTATGGAATCGGAACTTTTGTTGATTTGAAATTTACACACCTCATCCCTGAGGAAAGATTAAAAGAAGAATATTTAGTAAAGTTAGCTTCGGCAAATGCTTATTCCAAACCAATTGTGGACGCACTTAGAGAAGAAACTAAAAATATTATTCCCCGGTTAAAAAAAACAAGCAGCATTGATAAAGGAAAACGAATTTTAAAAAATCTGCTTTCTTACGAATCTTTTGAATCTAAGATTTTTAAAGCACAGCAGGATGGCTTGAGAAAAGCATTGGAAGTTATCCGGGAAATGAAAATGACTTAGAAAATTGGAATCAGGATCAGAATGAAAATACTTTATGACTTTCAGATTTTTGAAGAACAAAAGGTAGGAGGTGTTTCGCGATATTTTTTTGAACTAATGAAACAGTTTGAAAATAAAAATGAAACCAGTGTTTTATTTCCAATGTTCTGCTCCACCAACTACTATCTAAAAAAAGGATACTCTTTCAAAAGCCTTTTGCGAAAAATTGACGATTTCGAATTTAAAGGAAAATATAGAATTTGTAATTTTCTGAAATCATTTAGTGAAGACCGGCTTCGGAAGATTTCTCAAAACCGAAACTACGATCTTTTTCACCCTACTTACTATTACAACTTTCCTGCAAAAGAAGTAAATCCATATGTCATTACGGTACATGATATGATTCATGAGTTATTTTGTGAGCAATACGAAGCGTTGAATGGACAAAAATTTATGAAACGAAAAAAAGAAGTTATTCTGAACGCAGCTAGAATAATTGCTATTTCAGAACAAACAAAATCAGATCTGCTCTCAATTTATGGAGAGCAGTTAAAAGATAAGATAGATGTTGTTTATCACGGAAGTCCATTCTCCTTGAAAATTAAAAAAAAGGAAAATCCGCTCCTCCACACAAAATATATTCTATTCGTTGGCGGTCGAAAACTATATAAAAACTTTACTCTTTTCCTTAAAGCAATTGCTCCCTTGTTGAATAATGAATTACATCTAATCTGCGTAGGTGGAGAATTTGACGAGGAAGAAAAAGAATTAATTGCATCAGTCTATCTTACAGATTATGTAAAAGCCAAAAAAGTAACCGATCAGGAATTGATTAATTTATATCAAAATGCCCGACTGTTTGTTTTTCCTTCCCTGTATGAAGGTTTTGGATTTCCAATATTAGAAGCATTCTCCTGTGGCTGCCCGGTAGCGACCAGTAACCGTTCTTCGCTGGCTGAAGTAGCAGGAGAGGCAGCCACTTTCTTTGATCCCGAAAGTGAAACATCTATTTATGAAACGGTAACCGAAGTTTTAAAAAGCCCCTCACTAAGAAACGAACTAAAAACAAAAGGTTTTCAACGGCTGCAATTTTTCTCCTGGGAAAAATGTGCAGCACAAACCTTACTTTCTTACCAAAAAGCCTTAACTCAATTATGAAAAATACTGGCCTGTTAAACACCCTGCCAACGGTAAAAAATATTGGTTGGCCCTGGAACGAAGAAACGCCTGTTGATCTTTATAAAGAACACACAAAGTGGCCCAAAATCTCAATTGTAACACCCAGCTACAATCAGGGAATGTTTTTAGAAGAAACCCTTCGTTCCGTTTTGCTCCAAAATTATCCTAACTTAGAATACATCGTTATTGATGGAGGAAGCAAAGATAGGAGCCTGACGATTATTAAAAAATACACACCCTGGTTGACCTATTGGGTTTCAGAAAGAGACAATGGGCAGAGTGATGCGATCAATAAAGGTTTAGTTTATTGCGGTGGCGAAATTTTTAATTGGATTAATTCTGATGACCTGTATCTACCGGGCGCTTTATATCAGGTGGGTAAAGCTTACCTTGAAAAAGAGTTTGATATTTTTGCTGCTTATTCACATCATTTTCAGTGGTCAAAGAGCAAGATTACTTTTCCCAACGACCGGATTCCTATCCTTGATAGTATCGAAAAAACAATTGCTGATCACTACTATAGTCAAATAGGTTCCTTTTATAAAAGATCTATTTTTACAGAATTTGATGGCGTAAGTGAAGAGAAAAGATACGTGATGGACGTAGATCTATGGCTCAAATATTTGCTCAAAAAAGGAAGCCTCAAAGATGTGGTCTTAAGTGATGAAGTGGTCGCACTTTTCAGAATTCACGATTTGTCCAAGACAGGAAGTGGATTGGAAAAATTTAAAAGAGAAGCAGCCCGAATGATGTACAATATCACCCGCTTATGTGACGCCCCTCAATACTTTCAGGAGGAACATATTGACAGGCACGACAGATGCAACTACTGCGAAGAAGAATTGGAAATAAGTCCGAATATTAATAAGCGAGCCCTTTTGGCACATTATTATCGAAGGTATCCGGAATATTTTTATGAAAAAAAGAACTACGAATCATTGAAGCGATCCTTGCTTTTTTTATTAGGTACTTCTTTTAGTTTTTGGACCACTACCAATTTATCTCTGGCGGTAAAGTCCTTTTTTATTCCACACAGACTTTTAAATTCTTTAAGAAACAGAAAAAATAAAGTTGCCTTATCTTCTCCTGAAAAATAGGTGACAGATAAGTTTAAACTCAGTCCTATGCTTTTTAACTCCATTGAGTTTGCTTTTTTTTTACCAATTGTTTTTCTACTGTACTGGTATTTATTTTCTACCAATTCTTTAGATGAACGAGTGGGAAAGAATAAATTGAGAACGCAAAATTTCCTTATCGTTTTGGTGAGTTATGTGTTTTATGGTTATTGGGATTTTCGGTTTTTGTTTTTAATATTTATCAGCTCTCTTGTCGACCATTCGCTGGGCTTAAAGTTGGATAAAATAGAGAAAACTAAACAAAGAAAATTACTTTTAGGTCTCAGTGTTTTTACCAACTTAGGAATCCTTGCTTACTTTAAATACTGTAATTTTTTCATAGACAATTTTTCTCAAATGATCGAAAGCCTCGGCTTTCAGGTCAATACATGGAGCTTACAAATTATCCTGCCGGTAGGTATTAGTTTTTACACTTTTCAAACATTGAGTTACACGATTGATGTGTACCGGAAAAAGCTGAAACCAACCAATGACATTATCGCTTTTTTTGCCTTTGTCAGTTTTTTCCCTCAGCTCGTCGCCGGACCAATCGAACGGGCGAGTCATTTGTTGCCTCAATTTTATACGGCAAGAAAATTTAACTATAGGTTGGCCGCAGACGGAGCGCGGCAGGCACTTTGGGGATTATTCAAAAAGGTAGTAATTGCGGATTCTTGTGCCGTATATGTGAATAATATATTTGCCAACTATGAGACCTTATCGGGGCCGGTTCTTTTGTTGGGCGGTGTACTTTTTGCCTTTCAAATTTATGGTGATTTTTCAGGTTATTCAGATATCGCAATTGGCGTCGCCAGGATATTTGGCTTTGATCTCAAAAGAAATTTTGCCTTTCCATATTTCTCCAGAGATATTGCGGAATTTTGGCGTCGATGGCATATCTCCTTGTCGACCTGGTTTAGAGATTACTTGTACATTCCATTGGGAGGAAGCAGAGGAAGTAAGGCAATAGCACTGAGGAATATTTTTATTATTTTTTTAGTAAGCGGGTTTTGGCATGGCTCCAACTGGACTTTTGTTTTCTGGGGTTTTCTCAACGCACTTTATTTTGTTCCGCTGTTTCTATTTAACTGGAATAGAAATAATTTAGGCACGGTAGCACCCAATTCATGGCTGCCTTCTTTTCGGGATTTACTCAATATCGGGTTTACTTTTTTCTTAACCGTCATTGCCTGGATTGTCTTTCGCTCGGTTTCTCTGATCGATGCCTTTGCTTACCTGCAATTGATGGCAACCCATACTTTTGGCAAGCAATACCTGGTAGACGCTTTTAATTTTTTCTACTATGAAATATTAACCAAAGGAGGTTTATCCCTCTTTGTTTTTATAGCAATAATGCTGATGATCGAATGGCTGCAACGGGAAAAAGAACATGGTTTGGATTTGTCCTTCATCGTTCCATTAGATTTCAGTAAAATAAAAAAACCACATTTCACGGCGGGTCGCTGGTCGGTTTATCTCGGATTAATCTCTGTGATTTATTTTTATGGAAAAGCGAGTACGGAGTTTATTTATTTTCAGTTTTAGGAAACAACCATAAAAAAACCAAATGAAACCTCTGCATACCTTTACGCTGAAATTCTTTCTAATCGGAGTCATCGCTGTCTTCCTTCTCCCGCTGTTAGCACGAAATTATAAGGCACAGGTAAACGGAAAAGAAGTATACACCGCCATAAAAAAAAGCAGACAGAAACAAGCGGAAACAAAAACATTACTCATCGGAGACTCCGTGGCGAATCAATTGTTTGATAATGAAACGACCAACGGAGCTATTAATTCACTGGCTTGCAATCAGGCCGTTTCCATGGTAGGACATTACTTATTGTTGAAAGAATATCTGAACAATAATAAGGACGTTGATCAGGTGGTTTTATTATATCATCCCCAGAGTTTTGCTAACAATCTGGATCAGGAATTCACCTTTCATTATTTTTTAAAACCATTTAATAAAAGAAAATTTAAAGCTGAATTCACAACCCTGGTCAAAGAACAAATTCGTAAAATCCCATACTTTTTTGTAAGTCAGTTTCCAATAATACTAAGGAGTAATTTTTCGCCTCAATACAAAGGAAAAATGCGAAACTGGAAGGATATATTTTCTCCGGTATCCAAAGAGTATTTACATAAAATGAAAACCCTGACCGATGCAAGAGATATAAAATTTACCGTGATTGCTCCTCCGGTAAGAGCTTCCATGCGTGATAGCATCAGCCTTATTGACAGAGAAATTTTAAAGAAAAAAGGACTATTGCCTATTCTGAATGACTATCTGAACAATATTGAATATTCTGCTGAAAAGCATTTTGTGGATGATATTCATTTTAAGGTGCCGGATGATTTTCGGGCGTATGTTCAATTGTGAATGAATATCTGGACAAACAGAACTGGGCTTATCAACTTTATATCCTATGAAAAACAAAAAAAAAATTCTGCTTCTTGGTAATGACGCATCACTCACCGGAGCACCGATTATTTTCAAACAGATAATAACATATCTGGTCAAGGAAGAAAATTGGGAAGTAAAAATACTTCTCATGAATGGCGGAAAGCAACTTGAGGAATTTGAACAATTAGGAGCTGTATATCTCAGACAATTACAAGTCAGAGAATCTGATTTTTTACAAAAAATGCTCATTCGGTTTTTTCCAGTTTACCGGTTCAGAGATTATTATCTGAAGCGAAAACTAGAAAAATTTAACCCCGATGTCGTCCTTTGTCATACCATCGTCGTTGCTCCCCTACTCGACCTCATCAAAGAAATAAAAGCACCGGTACTAACCATGGTTTATGAACTCGAATACGTAATCCGGCTCTTTAATGACCTTGGGATGAACAATTCCCAAAAAGTAATTGAAAGAACTAATTATTTTATAGCAGCTTCTGATGCCGTCAAAGACAATTTGATTTTAAACCATCAAGTATCAGAGGATAAAACTGAAACGGTTTACAATTCTAATTCAGATTATCAGACTTTAAAAGAAGTGAGCCGGGATGGCTGGAGACAAAAAAATAATATTCCCGAAAACGCATTTGTTGTCGGAGCCTGTGGCTGGCCAAGTTGGAGAAAAGGAACAGATTTATTTTTAAGAGTAGCCAGAGAAGTGAGAGATTTAGTACCGGACAGAAAGTTCTTTTTTGTATGGCAGGGAGGACGTAGAAAACAATCTGATTTTATTCAATTTGAGATAGAAGCAAAGCAATTGGGTATTGAAGATATGATTCTAATGATCCCTGAAGTGTCAGATACACATGAATTTTACAACAGTATTGATCTGCTGCTGTCTACCTCCCGTGAAGAACCCTTTGGGACGGTTATTCTGGAAGCGGGAATGTACCAAAAGCCAATTATCGCTTTTGAGCATGCAGGAGGTGCAGAAGAAATTTTAAGTAAACAACGAGGTGTTTTAGTGCCCTATGGAGATGCCCGTGAAATGTCAAAAGCTATCTTCAAATTAGAAGGAGATAAAGCCCTTTATAAAAAAATAAGTTCCAACCTTTATTTGTTTCTTATGGAACTTAAAAATAACGATAGCAGAAAAAAGGTGGCTGAAATTTTACGACAAATTTGTCAATCCAAGTCTGTTGTAAATAAGCTTTCTTAAACAACTTCATCAACAGACAAACGAGTTTGAAAACAGTACATACAACTACTTCCGATTTCCCAATACTTCATTTGCCCGCCCAGATTCAAACAGGAGAAGAAGCTTATTTTAATTATACAGTAGACAAACAGAAAGTACTATCAATTAAACAGGGAAAACATATTTTCATCGATGAAAATGGTTATGTATTTAATCACTATGAAATATTCCCATTTTCATTTACCAATATGATGTGGATGCCTTTGGGAAGTCAGGTGATCGAAATCAGAATGAAAGAATCCTACGACCAATGGTGTTATTATGAAATGGCCGCTACTTTTGATCATCGATATGCCTATCTGCTTTGCGATGCTCATCAGGTCGAAACAAATCCTCATGATGGAGATGTAATTATCAATTTAGAGAATTTAGAATCACAACTCCAGGAAGCAACCCAAATATTGCGGTGATTCACCTTTTTATTTAGTGGTATCTAACGAAGATACTTAAGAAATTTAATTTAAACCCGAATTCACATAACTACTTTTAAACCCAAACATCATGAAAAAAATTTTATTCATCCTACTACTTGCAACCATAACCCACCTGACAATGGCCCAAGCCTTTATCACCACCTGGCAAACCGATAATCCAGGAATTTCAAATGATGATCAAATAAGAATCCCAGCTATAGGTACAGGTACTTATACGGTCCAATGGGAGGACCTAAATAATCTCTCTAATTCTGGTAACACTACAGCTACTGGGCAAACGACCATTACCTTTCCCAACGTAGGTACTTACAGAATTAGCATCACCGGAGACCTAACTTTTTTTGCGTTTTTCAATACAGGAGATAGCGAAAAACTACGTACAATTGAGCAATGGGGAAATATTGCGTGGAGCTCAATGGGGGGCTCTTTTTGGGGATGCAGCAATCTTACTTACAATGCTACCGATACACCAGATTTATCCGGGGTTGCCGATCTCTCAAATATGTTTAATGGTTGTTTTGTATTTAACGGAGATATTACTGGTTGGGATGTATCGAACGTCATATTTATGAGAAATACCTTCAGGAATGCGTTTGCCTTTAATCAGAATATCAGTGGCTGGAACGTATCCAACGTCAATACTATGGAAGGTATGTTTGCCTTCGCTCGTTCTTTCAATCAAAATATTGCTGGCTGGAATATTTCGAATGCCTCTACGATGAAAGACATGTTTAATGGTGCTACGGCCTTTAATCAGGATATCAGTGGCTGGACCGTATCCAACGTTAATAATATGGAAGGTATGTTTGCTGGTGCTACCAGTTTTGATCAAAACATTGGCGGCTGGAATATTTCGAATGTCACTACCATGGTTAGTATGTTGGATTTTTCCGGCTTATCTACTACAAATTACGACAACACTTTGATTGGCTGGAGTACGCAAGCGGTACAGCCCTCAGTTGTTCTTACCGCGGAAGGATTATTATTTTGCAACGGCCAGAATCCCAGACAGGCGCTGATCGACGCTCCGAATAATTGGGATATATCTTTAGATATTTTTGACTGTACTGCTCTTCCTGTTGAGTTAACCAATTTTACAGCAAAGCAAGTAACCCACGGAATTCACCTGGATTGGCAAACTGAATCTGAAATTAATAATTCCGGTTTTAAAATTGAAAGAAGCCGCAACGGAACGAACTGGAACACATTAGACTTTGTATCGGGTCATGGTACAAGTTCACGTCCCCAAAAATATTCTTATACAGATACTCAACCGCTAACCGGAAACAATTACTATCGGTTAAAGCAAATCGATTTTGATGGACAATTTGAACATTCGAAGATACTATCCATCGTGCCGGAAATCAAAATCGATGAACATTTAAAAATTTATCCCAATCCAAGTAGTGGAGCATTTACACTGAGTCTTTATAACCCAATGAGAGAAAGAATATTGATCAGGCTTTTTAATAGTACCGGGAGTTTAATCTGGGAAGAAGCGTTCAGTGATGGAGAATTGTCGGTCGAATGGGAAAAACAATTTGACCTGACCAAGGAAGGAATTTATTTTTTCCAGACAGAAGTAGGCAATGAAGTACGGATGAACAAAGTCTCAGTGATTGATTAAAAATAAAGAATTTTCTTATGCAACCTAAAGTACTTTTATCTATTATCAATTGGAATCAATATGAATATACCATCCGTTGCATCCGTTCTTTGCAGCAACTGGCGTATCAAAACTTTGAAATAATAATTGTAGACAATTGTTCTAAAAATGATTCTGTCATACAATTACAGGAAGCCCTTCCGGAAATAGAAATTATTGCGCTCAAATCCAATTTAGGTTTTGCGCACGGACACAGCAAGGCCGTTGAATACGCAAAAAAGAATCACTTTGACTTGATCTGGATACTTAATCCCGATCTGGTTGTCCATCCCAAATCACTGAGCGCTTTGGTGCTGGCCTATAAAAAAACGCCCAATGCTATTTTCGGAAGTGTGAGTGTAAATGATTTTGAAAGTTTAATTATTGACTTTGCAGGTGGTCATGAAATGAATAAAGGAGTAGAAGCCTCTGCCTACAATTTTTACGAAAAGAATCACTGGAGTAAATTGCCGGATAATATCAGAGAAGTTTCTTGCGTTGAAGGAAGTTCCATGTTAATTCCCCTGGACGTAATTGATCGTTTTGGATTTATGGATAATCAGTTTTTTATGTATGCAGAAGAAACGGACTACTGCTACGGGCTTCGAAAAAAAGGTGTGAAAAGTTATATGGTAAGTAGTTCTATTGTTGTCCATTATGGAGCTACTACTTTTTTGATCAACGAAAATCTGGATTATATCCGCCGTTATTATAGAATGAGAAACTATCTGGTTTTTGCAAAGCGGCATAAAGACATGAAGAACATTGATCTGTTGAACAAGAAAGGAGGCGTACTCGCTTTTGCGAAATTTTATGCCAAATGGATGTTTTTGTCAGCGGCCCAAAAGAAGAAAGATTTTGGAAATTATATTGAAAACTTAGCCATCATTCATGCGCTGATTGGAAAGACAGGTAAAACGTTTAAACCAGAAGATTATATTTATGTCTAATCCACTTTTCTCTATCATTTTACCGGTTTTTAATCGGGGTCATTTAATTTCGACGGCCATTGAAAGTGTGCTGAATCAAAAGATAGAGGACTGGGAATTGATCGTCATAGATGATGGATCCACAGATAATACGAGCGCAGTCGTTCAGCGTTTTCAGCAAAAAGACACAAGAGTAAAATACCTTTTTCAGGAAAATGCAGAAAGAAGTGCAGCCAGGAATAACGGTATTGCTCAGGCTTGCGGAAAGTACATCTGTTTTATCGACAGTGATGATTATTACCTTCCGGATTATTTATTGGTTTTTAAAAATTTTATTCAAAAAAATAAAGCACCCAGAGCCCTCTTGTTTTGTAATCTTAGTTTTGAATATAATGGCCAGATAGAACCTTTAACTCCTCCGGTATTTGGAAATTATACACCTGTTGAGTTTTTCTTGATCAATAGCCTGGGGACGCCAAGAGTTTGCTTGCACCAGGATATCACCAAAGATCATTTGTTTGATCCCAGTATTAGTATCAGTGAAGATACCGAATTGTGGATCAGAATTTCAAGGTATTTTCCATTCTTTTATCTAAATGAATTTACTTACGTCGCCGTTCAGCATCAGGGACGCAGCGTCAATCGCCTCAACACCAAATCAGCATTAAAAAACCTGAAAGCTAAAAAGCAAATACTTGCTCAAGTCTCTGACGCAGAAGTTTCACAACAAATCAGAAAAGATATTCTGCATGATGCCTGGTTTGGTCTCGCTCAAAGTTATTTTGAAAACAGACATTTTCTGGGCCTGGTAAAAGCTTCCCTCAAGGCTTCTGTCTATCAACCATTTTTTCGGTGGAAAGAAAAACTGTACATGATTTATGTAGTACTTAAAAGCAAATTGAAGATAAGTGAAGAATAAGATGTTTTATCAGCAGAAACCGGAAGACATTTTTTTACACAGACTATTTTAAAACCAAATTTATTATGTTAGTAGTATTTTATAATAGTGGACAGTTGGGAAATAGATTGTTTTATTTTTCTCATTTCATTGCTTTTGCAGAGCTAAAAAAAACAAAAGTAATCTGCTTGTTTTTTAACGAGTATTCAAAACACTTTAAGGGAACGGCAGATAATATCTGCGGTATCTACCCCAAACCTTTTTTCTCAATGGGCAGTGCCTTTGCCAGAAAAATAATCTCCTATGTGCTGTGGAACTTATTTTCTTTTGCAAAAAAATATAAAATAAACAACCGGTTTCTTTCCACTTATAAACCACCTCATGATGGAAAAATGGAGAGCATAAATTATGGTGCAAAAGACTTCGCTAATGATCCCAACTATAAAGAAGCTTTATTTACTTTTTATGACGGAAATTATCCCTGGTATGATACCACTGACTTGTCAGAATTTGAACAGCCAATAGAGGCTTTCTTTCAAACACATAAAGAGGTGAATGAAAAAGTCAATACATTTATTGAAAATGAAAGAAAGGAGATAGATTTACTGGTCGGTATACATATCAGAAGAGGAGATTATAAAGATTTTGCAGGAGGGAAATACTATTTTTCAGACGTAAAATATTTGAAATTAATGAATGAATTTCAAGCGAATTTTCCGGGTAAAAACATCAAATTTATTATTTGCTCCAATGAAAAAATCAGTCCAAATAATTATCCTTTCTTAAAGTGTACTTTTAGTAAAGGATCATTTATGGAAGATTTGATAATTCTATCTAAATGCGATTACTTAATCGGACCACCTAGTACTTTTTCCGACTGGGCATCCTTTAGTGGCCAAGTCCCTATTTTTCATATTTATTCTAAAGAAACAGAATTGAGATTAGATGAATTTGCTACCTGTCATGGCAGGCCTTTCGTAGCTGGTGAACAAAAAGAAGACACCGAAGTCAAATTGAACAAGAAAATAAAGAGGAATATAAAAGCTGGCAAAGCGCGTCGTAAAGCAGCCATAAGGCAATACATCTAGTGCCCGAGGCACTAGTACCTCGGTACCATTCGATATACTAAGTCTTAGAAAACCATGAAAATAAAAACACAATTATTATTCCCTTTTCTTTTACTACCTGCCATTTTTTTCGCACAGATAAAAGAAGACCTGTTTAAGCTACCTTCCTATGGGAGAATCGTTCTGGTAGGTGATGGATTGGTGGAAAGAATGAATGAACATGGCTATTTTGAAACCCTCCTGCATGCTGCAAATCGAAATAATAAATTGGTCATCCGAAACTTAGGATGGAGTGGCGACGAACTGGGGATGAATTTCCGCAGACCAGGTTATGGTGACACCGACACCTATCTCAACGAAATAAAACCAGACCTAATCCTTGCCTTTGTCGGCGGAAACGAATCGTATCATCAACAAAATGGGATAGGCGCATTTGAAAAAAATTTAGAAAATTTTGTTGAGAATCTAAAAAAAATTGAAACCAGAAATTCTGAACCACCCAAAATAATTTTAGTATCACCCATCGCCCACGAAGACATCAGTCGTCTGCCGGTTAACGTTTCCCAAGCCAATAACTGGATAGAAAAATACACAGAGGTCATCAGATCAGTTGCTCAATCCAAAGATCTTAGCTTTGTTGATCTATACTACCCTACTAAAGAAAAATTTGAACAATCTGAAGAAGAGTTTACGATCAACGGTATTCACTTGTCTTCCGCAGGTTACAAAACGTTAAGTGGTATTTTGGAAAAAGAATTGGCCTTGAAAAAACATGAATATGAGAAAAATGAAGCAGAGGGTTTGCGCAAATTGATTAACAAAAAAAACAAAGAGTTTTTCTTTTATTGGCGACCTGTCAACGCTGAGTACATTGTCGGCATCAGGAAAGAACCTTTTGGAGTCATCACTTTTCCTCCAGAAATTAAGCAGATCGGAATATTGGTCGAACAGCTGGATCAACAAATCTGGGAATCA
This sequence comes from uncultured Saprospiraceae bacterium, assembly GCA_938008185.1. Lineage (GTDB taxonomy): Bacteria > Bacteroidota > Bacteroidia > Chitinophagales > Saprospiraceae > JALZUU01. The sequence goes on along the minus strand of CALLLR010000165.1, from coordinate 35,235 downwards.
AAATAAGAAAAATGACCCGACTTAAAAAAATTACCTTATTGTCAGCAAGTGGAATCCTATTAATATCATTTTTAGGCTTTACTTTTCTGTCCCAATTTGTACCTACACACATTGACTACTTACCAGGTTTTTCAGAAAGAATAGAAGTGGCTAAATTTGACCTGCCCGAAAATATGGGGATTAATTTATTCGCCTCTGAAAAAGATTTTAACCTGGGAAATGTGGTCGCTATTAATTTTGACAGCCGGGGCAGATGCTGGGCACTCACCATGCCCACTTACCCGCATTACCTGCCCGGCGATCCTCCCGTTGACAAATTGTTAATTTTAGAAGACACCGATGGCGACGGAAGAGCTGACAAACAAACTATTTTTGTGGATAGCCTTTATCTGCCTACTGGTTTTGAATTTGGAGAGGAAGGCGTTTATATTGCCGAGCAGTCCAACTTGCTTTATTTTTCGGATACCGATGGCGATGATGTGGCCGATGTCAAAAAAATAGTTTTGCAGGGCTTTGGTACGGAAGATTCCCACCATGCTCCATCTGCTTTTGAGTGGGGCCCGGATGGCGCTTTATATTTTCACGAAGGCCTTTTTACTTATTCTCAAATAGAAACACCCTATGGTGTGGTTCGGGTAAAAGATGGTTGCACCTTTAAATATCATCCACGCACAGAACTGTTAGAACCTTACATTAATTATGAATACCTCAATCCCTGGGGACAGGTCTTTGATGAATGGGGCAGACATATTATTGCGGATGCCTCCGACGGAAGCAATTATTTCGGAGACCCGATGTCTGGAAAAATAAATTATCCTTTTAAACATAGGGTTACAGGTTCCCTGACTACAAAGGTCAGACCTTCCTGTGGAATTGAAATCGTCAGCAGCAGACATTTTCCTGACGATATGCAGGGAGAGATATTGATGAATACGGTACTCCACACTCATGGAATTTGGAAGCACCACTACCACGAAGATTTTGCCGGATTTAAAGTGGAGGAAAAAGGTCTTTTCCTTCAGGGAAAAAACCCTAATTTTCGCCCGGTAGATTTACAATTTGCACCGGATGGAACACTATACCTGGCCGATTGGTACAACCCAATTATCGGACACATGCAATTCTCTATCCGGGATAAAGACAGAGACAAAACGCACGGACGGATTTGGAGAATCAGCAACGATGCGAAAGACCTGTTACCGGTTTTAAACTTTGCAGACATGCCGGTTTCTGACCTGGTTCCTCACCTGAATGCTCCAGAATTGCGGGATCGTTACCGCTGCCGGCGGGAGTTATGGACTCGCAATAAACCCGAAGTATTGGCGGAGATCAATACCTTGCTGGATAAAAATCTCGGCAACGAAAGACTGTGGTTGGAAAGTCTTTGGATGCATCAGGCTTTTAATGAAAAAAACATTCCTTTACTTAGTCAGATTCTGAATGGCAAAAACCCTCGTACCAGAGCAGCAGGATTTAAAGCACTTCGGTATCATCTGGATGACATTGACCTTCCTTTGGAACGACTCCAAAAAGGAATTGAAGATGAAGCGCCTGAGGTAAGGATGCAAGCCCTGGTAACTTTGAGTTTTTTAGAATCAGAAGCTGCTGCAAAACTTGCCTTAAGGATTCTGGAAAAACCGGGGGACTCATTTATTTATTTTGCATTGGCGAATACGATCCGGCACCTCAAACCTCATTTCAACGAAAATTTTTGGCAGGATTCGACCTTTGCAGCGGAGAATCAGGAATTAGTCAGGTATTTGTACAAAGACGAAGATTGGGCGTTGGATGATTTATGGCGACTACCAAAAACACCTTCTTTACTGGAAGAAATATTAATCAAAGACAGCTTTTCCGTTGAGATAGGAGAATCCGCTATTGCTAAATTAACAAAAACCCAAAACACATCAGAACTGGAAACGCTCCTGCACTTGATCCGGCTGCGTGGTGATACACATTATTCCACTAATCATTTAGTCATCCAGCAATTTTTAAATCTGCCTCCTGCTGATTTGAAAAAAGGAAGAGAAAAACTGGTGAAATTTGTACAAGGTAATACGAAGCCTTATCAACGACAATTGGCCATGGCAGCTATCATAAAAGGTGACCAAAATCTAAATCGAATAAGTCAAACTCAAAAAGATTGGTTGGTTGATGTTGCTGACTGGACAGAAGTGGCGTACTTATTAGGGGAGGAAAATAAAAAACTGGATTGGTCTAAAGTGCTGTTGCCATTGTTGAATTCTAAAGAAATCAAGGATCAGTCTTCTGCTATTCAAACTTTGGCATATTCGGCTGAACCAGCGCCTCGAAAAATAGAATTATTACTTCCGAAACTAGAGAAAACAGAATTATTGGAAGCAGTACTTTTTACTTTGAAAAAAATTACTTTGAAAAAAATTAATCCCGAGACACTAGCTCCTCTGGCAAAAGCGCTGTTAGTTCAGCTAAATTCCTTGTCGGAAAATCAATTGGATAACGGACTGGCCACTGATTTGGTGGAACTTTTAAACACGATTCAACCAGATTTGCCACCGGCACTCCATACTAAAATTGGTAAGATAAAAGACCAGTTCGAAATCCAGAAAATAATAATCAACACCGTAGTTTCTCAAATGAAATATGATGTATTTTCCTTTAAGGTAAAAGCCGGTAAGAAAGTAAAACTTACGCTGATCAACCCGGATCACATGCCTCATAATTTGGTAATCACGGTGCCAGGGAGTTTGGAAAAAGTAGGGAAGGCAGCAGATAAATTAGTGGGTAGTACCACCGACGGAAAACCCAATTATATTCCTGAAATGAGAGAGGTCTTATGGGCCACGGAGGTTGTAAAACCAGGGGAGCAGGAAGACCTGATATTTGTTGCGCCCGAAAGTCCCGGCAACTACCCTTTTGTATGCACCTACCCAGGGCACTGGCCAATCATGAACGGCATCATGATCGTAGAAGGGAAAGACGAAATTTGACCTTTACCAGCCTGTAAAATATTTAATGGCAATCAATGACTTATTCGCAACTATTCTGCTTCATTCTTAAACAACCTCTACTCCCAGATTATCACCTGCCTCCATCATGGAAAAAAATATTTTTGAAAAGAACCCCAAAAAAACAATTACCGGGTTTTTAATTCTGATGTTCTTGATTTTTGATTTCTCTGCCGGAAATATTATTAATGAAAAAAAAGAAATTATAAAGAAGGCCGCCAGAATACCCCACGAATATTTTCATCATGGGCTTGCTGCCAACTTTTCGGGGGTGGACTATTGGGGAGATCAACAATATTCCCTGCAAACCAATTCTCTGGGATTCAAAGGAACTTTTGAAAAAGAAATCAAAAAGAAAAAAGAAAAAAGACGAATACTCTTTCTTGGCGACTCATTCACAGAAGGAATCGGTATTGCCTACGAAGATTCTTTTGTTGGTATTCTGGAAAAAAAATACCCAGAATTCGAAATCCTGAATGCAGGTGTAGCGGGCTATTCTCCCAAACTGTATTTTTTGAAAATGAAATACGTGTTGGAAGAAGTACAATTAGAATTGGATGAATTGATTGTCTTTGTTGACCTCTCCGATGTTTTAGATGAATTTAGATATCGTGATTTTCTGCCCACTAACCAAGAAAAAAGATCAACGACAATAAGAAAAATCAAGCAGCTTTTAGAATCCAATTCTTTGGTCTATAACCGGCTAAGATATTTTAAAAACAACTACCGCAGCAATAAAGAAAAAGAAAAACACCGGGCAAAGCCTGTTGCTGAAAAATTAGCAAAAGACTTTATCCATACGGACCCGCTAGAAGGTATTCAGTATTGGACAGTAGATGAAAAAATGTTTTCAAACTGGGGAGAAGAAGGTTTAGAAATGGCCATGAGCAATATGGATTCGCTCTACCTTCTATGTCAAATGCAAAATATAAAAATGACCGTAGCCATCTACCCCTGGCCCGTTCAAATTAAAAGAAACGAAATAGATAGCAAGCAGGTTTTAGCCTGGAAAAATTTTACTCAAGCTCGCAACATCAGATTGATCAATTATTTTCCTGATTTTATTTTGGAAGCAAATGCTGTAGACCAACAACAATTTTTTATTGAAGGAGATATACACTGGAATAAAATGGGCCATCAAAAAATTGCAGAGAAAATAGTGAACGACTCTATTCTCTGACACCCTCTTTATCTCGATTTTAGCCAAAAAACAGAAAGAAGAAACCATTACAAATTTATTGCAGATGAACAAGCCTGTTACCAATACAATTTTAACTTCAGAAGTTTCCAAAAAAAGTTTAGCACTCCCTCTGGGAATCTGCTTAATCCTGGCTGGCCTTTTGACCAATACCTGGACGGTCAGTCATATCCTGACAGTGGATGGAAAAATTAATTCCAATACCGTTCGATTGGCTATTTATGCCGTACAATTTTTTTTAGTGTTAACTGGTGTCTACCTTATCAGAAAACGGCCACAAGTTTTAGCGGCCGACCTTTTTCTTTCTTTGGGTAGTTCTGTTTTTGGCTTGGTGCTAGCCGCTTTTGCAGCCCAGGTCTTTTACAATCCGGAGCCACTGGTTTCAGGATGGAAGTCCGCTCCCAAGCTAGCAGAAGCCAATAATTTTGGAACCAGAGGCAGGACTATTGAATACACAGAAGATGATTTTGTTATTCTTTTGATTGGAGACTCTCAGGTGGAATGTGCCAGTTGTGCTTTCGATTATATTCCAGAAGCTCGCTTAGCACATCATTTAGAGCAACTGGGTAAAAAAGTAAAAGTAGCGAGCCTGGGCACGAGTGGCTATGGACAAGATCAACAATATTTAAGTTTGCAAAATTATTACCACCATGGATATCGCGCAGATTTAGTGTTGGTCTGGGAAACGCCCACCAATGATATTTGGAATAATATGTTTCCAACTCATTGGCCAACCAATGCCAACCCTAAACCCACCTATTGGTTAGAAAACGATGAACTTAAAGGTCCCACTTCTCAGATCGACGAAAAAATAGCAGAACCGAAAATTAAGTTATTGTCTTTCTTTTATGATTTTTTACCCGCTACTTCAGAAAGAAAAAAACTTCGGGACGATGAATGGGAAGCCCGACTGCCGGCTGCGTATCAGCCAGCTACTTCTTTTGATGGTCCGGTAAATGATATTTGGCAAAAATGCTGGGATAAAAAAGTAGGATTTTGGGGGGGAGAAAATTTTGAAAACGAAAAGAACCATTTAGCGTTTGCCCTGACACCGGCCAGCGATCGAATGAAATATGGTCTGGAGCTGAGCAATCGATTATTAAAAGAAATGAAATCCCTATCGACAGAGAAAGGAGGCGACCTCATGACTTTCTTCGTGACACCACCCAACACTTTGAAGGAAAAAGAAACCTATATATTAAATAATAAATACTACACCACTTCTGCCGATCAGTTTAATACCAACATGGCTCATTGGAACAAAGGTATTTCCAACTTTGACCTTAAGATCACGAATAAAAAATGGAAAGTTTATTTATATGACAACATCCATTTGAATGAACATGCCACTGATGAGGCGATGGAAATACTGGCCTTGAAGTTAAGTAAAATTATTCCTGGATCTTAATAGGTCTCTTAGAACAACCAAAAAGCAGTGGACTTTTTTACTCGTTTAGTATAAAAAATTTACACAAAAAAATATGAAAATATTAGGAATATCCGCCTTTTACCATGATTCAGCAGCCTCCATACTCGATGACGGAGGAATTATAGCAGCGGCACAAGAAGAAAGATTCACGAGAAAAAAACAGGATGCTTCTTTTCCGGTTAATGCCATAAAGTTTTGCCTCGAATACTCGGGTATATCACTTGAGCAATTAGACGCCATTGTTTTTTACGACAAGCCGCTTTTAAAATTCGAACGGTTACTGGAAACTTATTACGCCTTTTCCCCAAAAGGAATCAGATCCTTTATTACCGCTATGCCGGTTTGGCTCAAGGAGAAAATGTTTATGAAACGATTGATCTATCAGGAGTTAGAAGCGGTCGGTCAATTAGATAAGAAAAAAACCAAGTTGTTATTTCCAGAGCATCATCTTTCTCACGCAGCCAGTGCCTTTTATCCATCGCCTTATGAAGATGCGGCGATTATTACGGTAGACGGCGTAGGAGAATGGGCCACTGCTTCCATTTGTAAAGGCGAAGGAAAAAATATTAAGATTTTACGGGAACTGCAATTCCCCCATTCTATTGGCTTATTGTATTCGGCCTTTACTTATTTTTTGGGTTTTAAAGTCAACTCCGGAGAATATAAACTAATGGGCCTGGCTCCATATGGTGATCCTACTGCAAAAGAAGTGAAAGACTTTGTGGAGATTATAAAAACCAACTTGGTCGAACTGCTACCGGATGGTTCTATTTGGTTGAACCAAAAATATTTTAATTATGCCACGGGACTGACCATGGTTCATGATGAAAAATGGGAGACTTTATTTGGCTTTCCCAAAAGAAGTGAAGAATCTCCTCTGGAACAAAAACACTGCAACTTAGGAATGGCCATCCAATTAGTTACAGAAGAAGCAGTAATCAATATGGCCAGAGAAGCCAAGCGGCTTACTGGATCCGAAAATTTATGTATGGCTGGTGGCGTAGCACTCAACTGTGTCGCCAATGGAAAATTGGTCAATGCACAGATTTTTAAAAATATATTCATTCAACCTGCTGCCGGAGATGCGGGTGGTTCTCTGGGTGCGGCTTTGGCAACTCATCATATTTACTATGGAAAAGAGCGGGTAGTAAATGGAACAATGGACGGAATGCACGGCACCTACCTTGGGCCTGAATTTTCAGATTTAGAGGTCAGGTTGATGACCAAAAAGAACAAAGGTGTCTATCAACACTATAACGACTTTTCTAAATTGGTAAAAGTTGTGGCTCAAAAGATAGATGATGGAATGGCCATCGGCTGGATGCAGGATAGAATGGAATTTGGTCCCCGGGCTTTAGGCGCAAGAAGCATTTTGGGAGATCCGCGAAACCCGGAGATGCAGAAAAAACTGAATTTAAAAATAAAATACCGAGAATCCTTTCGACCTTTTGCTCCTTCCGTTTTGGCGGAGGATTGTGAAGCATATTTTCAACATAAAGGCAATTCTCCTTACATGTTGTTAGTACAACCGGTCAATGGCTGTCGCCGAAAAGAATTGCCCCCAGGTTATCATCAATTTGACCTGAAAAATAAATTATATTATGAACGCTCTGACCTGCCAGCGATCACACATATTGATTTTTCTGCCAGAATTCAAACCGTTCATAAAGAAACCAATCCCAAATATTGGCAACTTATCAATGCCTTTAAATCCCTGACCGGATATGGCATGGTTGTCAACACCAGTTTTAATGTCAGAGGAGAGCCTATTGTTTGTTCGCCTGATGATGCTTATCGCTGCTTTATGCGTACCGAAATGGATTATCTGGTAATTGGTAATTTTTTGTTCGCCAAAACGGATCAACCTGACTGGGAAGAAAAGGACAACTGGCAGGAGGAATTTACACTCGATTAAATCTTATTTTCTAACTAAAGAAATCATTTGCTATGGAAGTTTTTAATGATCTTTTTCATTTTTTATCACAAAGAAAAAAATTCTGGTTAGCTCCAATAATTCTTATTCTTTTATTATTCGGTACCCTGATCGTAATTGGAGGAGGCTCCGCAGTAGCTCCTTTTATTTATACTTTATTTTAGGCAACTGAATCAACTGTTGGCCGTTGGCTTCTCTCTAACGCACTTTAATCGCGACCAAGGGAAGTCAATAGCTAACAGCTAATAGTAAACAAGTACTTACGCGATCAAATCTCTCTAAAACAGGACAGATAAAACCTGAAATAAACAATTGAAAAATGAACCAACCTAAAGTTAATACCCACACGACCATACTGGTCATGGTCACCGGTTTCTTAGTGCTTAGTTTTATTTTTAAAGCACCAATTTTAGTAACTATTGCAACCATCGTTGCTCTCGTCTCTTTAACTATTCCACGGCTGGGTAAAGGCATTGAATGGGTTTGGTATAAAATCGCCACCGTTTTAGGCTGGTTCAATACCCGGTTACTTTTAGGCTTTCTGTTTTTTGTTTTTCTCTTTCCGGTTGCAATGCTCGCCCGCGCTTTTGGTAAGGCAAACTTAAAGTTAAACAAACCCACCGAATCCATTTTCACTTTTCGGGATCACAAATACACCAGGGATGATTTTGAAAATATGTGGTAAGCACTTAGCTGTAATTATTGTTTCTGCCGGCAAGTATATTTTATTACTTAACAACTCATTTATAAAACCCCAATACAAATGCTATTAGAAGAAGCTAAATGGCTCGGAAGAGAACTGCAAAGTATTGCCTTAAACTTACAAAATGCCAAGTTGCTCAACGTAGGTAGTGGCACTGCTGTAAAAACAGACGATGTACAATCTCATCAAAGTGAATACATTCTCAGACCGCTGAAAGAGAAACTGGTAGAAACCATAAATACAGACATTGAAGCAGGTGAAGGAGTAGACCTGGTAGGTGATTTAACAGATAAGGCATTCCTGGATTCTCTGGAAAAAAAGAAATTTAATATCGTTACTTGTAATAATTTATTAGAACACATTGAAACCATAAAACCCATCTGCGATTCTTTTCAAACCATCGTAGCACCAAATGGCTTTCTGATTGTTTCGGTTCCTTACCGTTATCCATATCATCCCGATCCGATAGACACGATGTTCCGACCAGCAGTTAAAGACTTAGAACGACTAATCTATGGTTTTGAACTGGTCAAGGGAGAAATTGTTTCCGGAACCCGAAACGTAAAATACCCTAATGGAGAAGTCAAACAAGAGCGAAATTATTTTCAAACCTTAATGAATGACAAGGCTTATGCCTTTCGTTTATTAATACGATCCTTATTGCCATTTTATAAGTTTTCTAATTGGTGGAATACCGTCAGATATCTCCCCTATATGTTTAGTCCCTATAAAGTAACTTGTGTTATTCTGAAAAAGATTTAGTTGAATGAAAATAATACACACTATTTCTCAATTTTATATGGGAGGTGCGCAAACTTTGTTGCTTGATATTTCCAAAGAATTAAATGAACGTGGCATTGAGACGGAGATTTTATGTTTTTCAAAAGGAAATAATTTAGAAGATAAAACCAGGCATTTACCCTATTTTAACATTATACCAAGTAAGGCTAAATTATCCACTTTAAGACAGAATAAATATAGTTTAAATGAGGCAAAAAAATTCGTTGACACTTTTCGTCCCAATATCATTCATTCTCATTTGTTTGAAGCCGAACTGATTACCAGAGCCATTGATTATAAAAAGGCAAAATACTTTTCTCATTGCCATGATAATATGCCCTCTTTTAAAAATATTTCTTTACAGACATTTTTTCAAAAAAACTTACTGACCCAGTATTACGAAAAAAACGTACTATTAAATTTATATCGAAAAACAGGAGGCAATCATTTTATTGCCATTTCAAAAGATACCTATTCTTATTTCAATAATAGTCTTCCCCCGGATTTGAACAATATTGATCTGCTTTATAATGCCATTAACTTTCAACGTTTTCTTTATTCCGGTGAAAAAAAAATAAGACAACAGACATTAAAGCTTGTGACGGTAGGAAGTCTCGTTCATAAGAAAAATCAATCTTTCCTCGTGGATGTCGTCCGGGAGTTAAAACAGAAAAACATAAAAGTACAATTGGATATTCTGGGAGATGGTCCCAACCGAGAAAGGATCGAGCACAAAATAAGAGACGAAAAACTGACCGATGAAATTACACTTCATGGAAATGTACCAAACGTCGAAAATTATTTGTGGAACAGCGACGTTTATGTTCACTCGGCCACAGAAGAACCCTTTGGTTTGGTGTTGATAGAAGCGATGGCTGCCCGACTGCCGGTGGTCACCTTAGATGGCAAGGGAAACAGAGATTTAATTGTAGAAGGAAAAAACGGATTCATGCTTTTTGAAGAAGATGCAAAAAAATTTGCCAATCAAATTATTCTGCTTTATCAGGACGAAAAACTTTACCAGCAGATTAGCCAATATGCGGTTAAATACGCCAGAAAATATGATATCAAAAACTACGTCGACCAGTTAATCTCCCTTTATGAGAAATCGTTGACAGAAGCTTGAGTCACTAAGCAAGCTGCAAAAGCTCAGCAAAAAAAGCATGATAGTTTTTCTCTGCATTGTAATTTTCCTCCCAGGTAGTTCGCGCATTTGCCCGAAGTTGATTTTTTGCATTGACCGACAATCGACTATACTCAACAAAAGACTCAGCAATTTCTTCCGGAGCAGGATCAGCAGACAAAAGAAAACCATTATAATCATTCGAAATAATTTCTGCAACACCACCAACATTGGTACCGCAGCCCGGTATCCCAAAACTCATCGCTTCCATGATAGAAACCGGAATGCCTTCTGAGTCACTGGTATTGACAAAAAGATCAATTTTATTATCTGCATAAAATTTTAAGGCAACTTGATTTGAAAGGTAACCTAGAAATCTGATACTTGCCTTTGGTTTATTTTTCGTGACCTGAGTTGCTTTCTCCCTCAGATCTTTTAGCAATGGACCATCCCCGATGTGATACCATATAACTTCTGAATCATCCGGCAGTAACTCAATCGCATCCATAATAAGGTGCACTCTTTTGCGCTCAATAATGGCAGAGCAACTTACAATTTTGAGCACATCATTTTCATCTGGTAAAACATTTATGTCGATATCAAAATGATTGAATACACCAAGACGGGATATACCAACCGTTGATTTTGTTGCATCCTCATTAAACGTTTTCAGATACTTCTGGCCATCTTCAGAAATCGAATACACTTTGTCGAGATGTTTAATGATATGTTTTTTAAGCGGAAGATAAGGCGGGTTATGGAAATCAAAATAAATATCCCAGCGATGCGCTCTGGAGATACAAATCGCCTTAGAAAAAGTTCTTTTTAAATTAGCCAGCGCCAGTGAATGGTTGGTCAGCCAATAAGAATAGAAAATTAATTTTTCATTTTTATTTTCAAACTGCCTGACCAGATTCGAAAGGTATTGAGTTGTTTGTGCTGACTGCTGAACAGCATCCAGCAGCACTTTAAGGCAAGAAAGATAATCAATCGGTTGCTGATTTTTAAAAATAAAACCAAGTTCTCTAACAACTTCTGGTTTTGAAATTTTAGAAAAAGAAGTCAGCTTTTGAAGAGCAGACAACTGAGGAGTAGTACGATGGATCTCAACATTGTCCGGTGTCGCTCTTGTTTGCGGATCATTTAAATTATCACAAATGATATGTACGTGATCAAACTGTTGAGCAAGAATCGGAAGTTCTGCTTCCAAAAAAGTTTCTCCTTTCCCAAAAGGAAAAATTTGGGTCAATAAAAATAATCGTGTTTTCATAAGGTTTTAAAATAAAATTGGGGTGAATAAAAAAATAATTATTCTGGCACATGATTTTCCACCTTTTAATTCCGTTGGGGCTAAAAGACCTGCTAGCTGGTTTAAAAAATTTAAAGCATTGGGAATTGACCCCTTGGTAGTTACGCGCCAATGGTCTGATAAAAATACAAATTTTTCTGAAACCATCAAAGGCTCAAACAATACCCACACGTTGAGAGAAAATTACCCGGAAGGAATGATTCTCAGCGTTCCATATTTACCAGACTTTAAAGACCGAATAATCTTAAAATATGGAATGAACCGTTTCGTGATACTACGAAAAATGATTTCTTTGGTTAGTTTGTTTTTCCGATTTTTATTTCCAATTTTTGACCCGACTCGTAATATGTATCTGGCCGCTGAAAACTATTTACAAGAAGAAAACTGTGATTTAATTCTGGCTACAGGTGAACCATTTATTCTCTTTAAGTACGCTGCGCTGCTTTCCAAAAAATTTAATATTCCATACATAACCGACTACCGGGATGGTTGGACAAGTAATCAAAGCCAGAAAGTGTTGAGCCTGCCAGAAAAAATACTGAAAGCTTTTTATGAAACGCAGGAACAAAAATATGTAAAGCAAGCAGCTTTTATTTCTACAGCTGCTCCCGCTTACGCAGATAGTTTGAGAAAAAAATTTCCTGATAAAGAAGTTAAGGTAATTTACAATGGGTTTGAAAAAGAAGTGTTAGATTCTATTGGAACCATCAAGCAACAGTCAGAAATTTTCGAAATTGCTTACGCTGGAATCTTGTATCCCTACCAGCAACTAGAAACCTTTCTGGAAGGATATCAAAAGTTTATTGAGCTTTATCAACCCAAAACCAGACTTATATTCTACGGTCTTTCTTTCTATCCGCCCATGGTTGATAGAGTGAATTCATTTCATGAGGATTTATTGCCTTTTCTCCATTTTACGGAAAGGCTGCCATATCCCGACCTGATGAAAAAATTACAGAAATCTCAAATCATGCTTCTCCTCTCCAATGAAAACCTAAACTGGCTGAGCGCAAAAATTTTTGATTACCTGGCGGTAAACAGAAAAATCATTTTAGTGAAAAATGATTTTGGAATTTTAGAAGAAATACTAAAGAAATCAAACGGTGGTGAAGCTATTTCAGATGCCGAAAAAGTCACCCGCTTTTTAGCAAAAAATTATTCCGAATTTAGATGGAGTGGAAAAGTATCACATCAAACACAGATAGATCACTTCTATTCGCGGGAACGACAAGCAACTTACTTAGCTGACTTTATTCATAATTATACAAATGAAAATCGTATGGCTGAAATAAAAGAGACAGGAGGTGTAGATTTAAATATGTAGTCATTTGAAATGACTTAGGTACCTAAAGAAAAAATCACTATTACAACGCCAGACTCTTTTTGTAAAAAATAATAATTATGTTAATCGATTTAAACGAATTAAGTAAAAAATATAACTTAAATATAAATGGTGTAATTCATATAGGAGCACATTTAGGGGAAGAAGCAAAAATTTACACTGAATTGAACATAAATGAAGTAATTTGGATTGAAGGCAATCCGTCATTGATACTTTCTCTAGAAGAGAATTTAAAAAAATATCCCGACTATTTTATTCATAATTTATTAGTATCGGATAAGGAAAATGAAAAAGTAACTTTCAATATTACCAACGACACTCAGGCATCATCGATTCTGAAATTAAAGATGCACAAAGTACAGCACCCTACCATTAAAGTCAAAGAAAAGATTTCGCTGCGAACTAAACGAATTGATAATTTTATTAAAAAGTCAATCTACAATATTAAAAACTATAATTTTCTTAATCTGGATATTCAAGGTACTGAATATAATGCACTTGTTGGTTGTGGCAATCTTTTAAAAGATATTGATTATATATACACAGAGGCAAACGTTGGAGAACTATATGAAGGAGCAAAATTTTTATCTGATTTAGATCAGTACTTAGGAAGATTCGGATTTATCAGAATGGAATTAAAGTTAACAGACTCTGGTTGGGGAGATGCATTTTATTGCAAGAGCAAAATGGATAATGCTGATATTGAATATGAAATATCAAAAAAAATTGGAGAAGCAAAATCTTTACAAAGTCAATTTAAGGAAAAATCAAAATTCGATTTTAAGAGAAAGATTAAATCTTTTATAAAAAGAGTTCTAACAAAATGATAACAGTTACTCAAAAATAGGTTTGATTTGGGAATCGAATACTTCTCTTTGCACATTTAAGTACTGCAAAGCAATCAACCCAAAAATTAAAATAATTTTATAACTAATAGACTTAATAAAATGTGCGGCATAACCGGATTCATCTCCCCAAACTACCAACGATCCGACCTGGAAAAAATGACTACGGCCCTGAAACACCGCGGCCCTGACGCAGAAGGTTTCTTTTGGAATGCTCAAAGACAGATTGGTCTTGGCCACCGCCGCCTGAGTATCATTGATTTATCCGATGCGGCCAATCAGCCTTTTTACTCACAAGACGGACGCTATGTGATGGTCTTCAACGGAGAGGTATATAACTTTCAGGACATCAAAAACGACTTACAAAAAGAAAAGAAAATCGAGTTTAAAACCAATGGCGATACCGAAGTAATCATCGAAGCTTTTGCTCATTGGGGACTCAACGCAGTACATCGTTTCAATGGTATGTTTGCCATCGCTTTATGGGATCACAAAAAAGAAGAACTCTTGCTGATGCGGGATAGAATCGGCATAAAACCACTCTACTATTATTCTGATGAAACTAACTTTGCATTTGCTTCCGAATTAAAAGCATTGTTAAAATTACCCTTTCAGGCAGAAATAAATATGGAAGCATTGAAAGACTATTTATTTCTGGAATATGTACCTGCTCCAAACTCCATTATCAAAGGAATAAAAAAACTCGAGAAAGGACATTACCTGAAGGTTGACCCCCAAACTTTAAGTTTAGAACCCCAAACTTATTATAGTTTGGGGGATCAACTTGGAACCAAAAATAAAACGATCAAGAAAGAAGAGGAGTATGCGGAAGAATTCAAATCGGAACTGGAACAATCACTAAAAAGAAGAAGTATCAGCGATGTACCTATCGGTGCGTTTTTAAGTGGCGGTACCGATTCATCGTTAATCGCTGCCACTTTTCAGCATCTATTTGATCAGCCGGTAAATACATTTACCGTTGGTTTTGAAGTTCCTGATTTTGACGAATCAGATTACGCCAGACAGGTAGCCGATCATATAAAATCCAGACACTTCTTTTCCAGAATAAAAGACAGCGATTCCATCTCTATGGCAACGCATATTGTTGATCATTATGACGAACCCTTTGCAGCACCATCTACCTTGCCTAGCCTGATGGTTTGTAAAAGAGCAAAACCTTTTGTCACGGTAGCATTAGGAGGTGATGGAGGTGATGAGCTCTTCATGGGATATGGTCATTACAACTGGATGAACAGAATTCAGAAAATAAGACAGTATGGCGGTGGTGGTTTGCAAAAATTAGCGGGATTCGTATTAAGCAATGGCAACAATTGGCACAAGCGCGCCGCCCGGGTCTTCAATTATACGGATCCGGAATCTATGTGGCTACACATTTGGTCACAGGAGCAATACATGTTTACACAAAAAGAAATAGGCCAACTACTGGACACCAATTACCAGCACGAAACACTATTGCCATCCTGGTCAAAAATAAATGAAATGCCCATTTCCGCTGAAGAAAAAGTTTCGCTCTTTGACCTCAAACATTATCTGCCGGATAACTTATTATACAAAATGGATATTGCCTCAATGGCTAGTGCATTGGAAGTGCGAGTTCCTTTACTCGACCACCAGTTAATCGAATCAGCTATTAATATGCCGCTGGAGGTAAAGATCAAAGACGGAGCACAAAAATATCTAATGAAAAAAGTGCTGGCCAAAAATATTCCGGAAGAATTGGTATACCGGAAAAAGTGGGGATTCCCCGCACCAGTAGGTGAATGGCTAAAATCAGAACTCCATTTTCTGATCGAAAAATATCTAAGTCCAAAAGTGTTGAAAAACCAAAGTTTATTTAACAATAAAACCACCCAGAAATTAGTGAATGACTTCAAATCGGGCCTGCAGTTTCACTACAAAAGAGTATGGGCGCTCATCGTATTTCAAATGTGGTACGAAAAATATATGGACAACGATTTATGCAGATAAGTATCTTCCTCTTTCATCGAATTAATCCGCTACGCGATCCTTTTTGGGATCCGATAGATCCACTTAATTTTGAACAACAAATAATTTTTCTTAAAAAAAATTATAGCATCGTGCAACTGGAATCCTACATGGATCAACCCGTCCGGAAGGCAAACAAAAAGCCGCTGGCCAGTATCGTTTTTGATGACGGCTACAAAGACTTTATGGAATACGCACTTCCTGTTCTTCAAAAACATAAGGTGCCATCTTCCATGTATGTCGTAACTAATTGCGCGGATCAATTACATTCCATCTGGACTTTTCAGCTGGATTTTCTTTTTCAACATACCAAAAGAAAAAGCATTCAACTTGAATCAAAAAATAGTGGCCTCCAAAAAATATCCTGGGCCTCGGATGAAGAAAAATATCTTTTTGCTAAAAAAATAAAACCAGAATTAAAAAAAATAAAGAATGCGGAAAGAGAATATATTTGCCAGCAAATTTTCACACAATTAAATGATCACGAAATTCCCAAAAATCTGTATATGGATTGGGAAGACCTCAGACAAGTAAGCGGGGAAGGAGTAGTGATCGGTTCGCATACGGTCACACACAGCATGTTGGGAAACATAGATAAGGAAGAACAGATTATTTATGAATTAAAACAGTCGGCCAATCGGATTGAAAAAGAGTTGGGTTTCTTTCCCAAGACAATTTCCTACCCCATTGGCTCTTACAACCCTTTGGTAAAAAAACTGGCAAAAGATACTGGTTATCAATTCGGATTGGCGGTTAATCAAAAAAAATATAAATCACAAAAAAATGATCTGTTCGAAATTCCCAGGTTGGAACTTTACAATGAAAATATTTTAAAAACCTATATCAGAACAACCCGGTTTTACAGGGTAGTAAAACGACTGCGAGGATAACAGGCTTTAAAAACGAAAATACACGACCCCCATTCAACTTATACAAAAGACTACTTTTTTTAAATTCACCCCAATTAAGAAAAAGTAATTATGAAAATTGTTTTATTACTAGGCAACAAACCAAACCACAAAGCATTATCCGCAAAATTAAGTAAAGAATTTGAAATTAGCGGGATTATTATCGAAGAAAAAAAACCTCCAAAGAAATCGATCAGAGATTGGATAAACAAAATCAAGGATCGATTTACCTTTTATAAAATTCACCAATCCTGGTCTTCACTGATGAAGCACTACCATCAGGAATTTAAAAATTGGCCGACCGCAGATAATTTAATTGTTGAACAGATCAATCAGGCTCCGGTAATTGAATTTATAAAAAATAAAAACCCCGACTTAATTTTAGTTTCGGGAACCCGGATATTAAAAAAAGATTTATTGGCAGAAATAATGCCGATTGCAAAAATAATGAATCTGCATACCGGCATTTCTCCTTACATAAAGGGTGGCCCCAATTGCACCAACTGGTGCCTGGCAGATGACCTGTTTCATCTCATCGGAAATACAGTGATGTGGATCAACGAAGGAATTGATTCTGGTAATATTATTGCGACCGAGCGCACCAGATTTAATGGAAATGAAACCCTCGGAGAGATTCACCTTAAAGTAATGGAACATGCGCATGACCTCTATATCAGAGCCGTTCAAAAAGTAGAAGAAGGGCATGAATTGAATTCCGTTAACCAAAAAAATATCGGAGAAGGAAAATTATTTTTGACAAAACGCTGGACCCCAAAAAAGAAAAAAGCATTATTACAAAATATTCAAAATAATAGATTTTCCAAAGTTGTGCATTCTATTCATTACCAGAAAAAAGCAAATGAAATTAACTTAATAGAACTTTAAATGCCTGCAAACATCCTTTACATCTCCTACGATGGAATGACCGACCCGCTAGGACAATCTCAAGTTTTACCTTATCTCATTGGACTCAGTAAAATCGGCTACTCCATTAGCCTGATCAGCTGCGAAAAAGCAAGTCGTTTTAAACTACATCATTCTTCAATCAATGCCATTTGCCAAAAGGCGAATATTGACTGGCAGCCGGTTATGTACTCCAAGCGACCACCGGTTTTCTCTACGATTTACGACTTAATACAGATCAGAAAACTCGCTTACCAGCTACATTCAAAGAAGCAATTTAAGCTGGTGCATTGCCGTAGTTACTTAGCCGCATTAATCGGCTTGGATTTGAAAAAGAAAAAAGACTTGCGCTTCATTTTCGACATGCGTGGCTTTTGGGCAGATGAACGATTGGATGGAAATATCTGGACGTTAAAAAACCCGGTGTATCGTAAGATTTATCATTTTTTCAAACAAAAAGAAATCGATTTCTTTACAAATGCCGATTATACCATTAGTCTCACCGAAGCTGGAAAAAAAGAAATACAGTCCTGGGTTATACCTGAGCAGCCGATCCCCGTTGAGGTGATCCCTTGCTGTGTCGATCTTGATTTTTTTCATTTGTTTCCTGCCCAAATTTCTGATGTAGAAAACTTACGCTCTGAATTGAAAATTAAAACAGAAAATTTTGTACTAGGTTATTTAGGATCTATTGGCACCTGGTATTGTTTGGATGAAATGTTGCTGCTATTTCAAAAATTACTGCAAAAAAATGAGCAGGCAAAATTTCTATTTATTACCACAGAACCGGCAGCTATTATTTTTGCAGCAGCTGAAAAATATAAAATCCCGGCCAGGGCCATTATGGTTCAATCTGCTGTCCGAAGTGAAGTCCCCAAATACCTGGCGCTCATGGATTGTGGTATATTTTTTATTAAACCTGTCTTTTCAAAAATGGCTTCCTCTCCAACCAAACAAGCGGAAATGATGGCCATGGGATTGCCAATTATTTGTAATGATATTGGCGATACCGGCAACATTGTGAGTACCAACAAAGCAGGCATTGCACTTAATGACTTTTCTGAAAATGAAATAGACAGAGCCGTCAGCGCAATACCCCACTTGATGAAAATATCAAAAAATAAAATCAGAAAAACAGCGGTCGATAACTTTGCCCTGACTAACGGAATTGCGAGGTACACCACTATTTATCAAAAGTTGATTCCAAACGAATTGGAGTTTTCCAGACCAAAAGAATATCCATGCCAAAAGTCCTGATCCTAACATTACACCGACCGAACAGGTCACCTTCCCAACGGTTTCGATTTGAACAATACCTGGATTATTTAAAAGCCAATGGTTTTCAATTCGAGTGGAGTTTTTTACTGGGAGAAAAAGAAGACCGGAGTTTTTATAAAAGTGGACAGTTGACTTCCAAGTTAAATATTTTATTAAAAAGTACCTTCAAACGCCTCGCCGAAATAATCAAACCAGCTGACTATGATTTGATCTTTGTACAGCGCGAGTGCTTCATGCTGGGAACTTCTATTTTTGAAAAATTCTTTTCCAAAAAGGCGAAACTGATTTTTGATTTTGACGACGCTATTTGGTTGGCCAATGTTTCTAAGGCAAATAAAAAATTTGCGTTTCTAAAAAATCCTGATAAAACAAAGACTATCCTTAAGCACGCAAGCTTAGTCTTTGCAGGAAATCAATACCTGGCGGATTATGCCCGTCAGTTTTGCAGCAACGTAGAAATTATCCCAACCACAATTGATACCAGGCGACATCATAAATGGACTAAAGAACATAGAGAAAAAGATTCCCTCACAATTGGTTGGACGGGTACGAGCACTACCTTGAAATACCTGGATTTGATTCAATCTGTATTAAAAGAGTTGGCAAAAAAATATAATTTTCAACTGACCGTCATTTGCGATAAGCCACCAACACTTGACCTGGAAAATGTAAAATTCGTTCCCTGGAAACTGGATTCAGAAATTAAGGACTTGCTGGAATTCGACATAGGCATCATGCCACTGACAGAAAATCAATGGTCACAGGGGAAATGTGGTTTCAAATTACTACAATACATGGCGCTGGGAATTCCTACCGTTGCCTCACCCATCGGAGTTAATGTTGATATAGTAGAACACGAAAAGAATGGCTTTCTGGCTAATTCCCAAAAAGAATGGATCAACTACTTAGAACGCTTACTCCAATCCGTTTCTTTAAGAAAAGAACTTGGCGCAAACGGGAGAGAAAAAGTAGAGTTAAATTATTCAGTAGATAAATACAAGTCGCATTATCTAAATGCCTTTGAACAATTGTTGCAAAAATCAAAATCAAAAGAGTAGATAATTCATCTGATTTTTTTCTCAACGACCTCCTCATCAACCTTAAAAAAATTAACCTTGTCCAGCATAATAATCAAAGCGATGGCATAAAACGGAATAGCAGGAATTTTAAACCTTGCCAAAGCACCAAAATTATAGGCCGTAAAACCAACCGCAAAAGCAAAGACAAGTGAAAAAGTAATGCAGAATATAACCGTAGGTTCACTTATGATCGTATAAAAAGCACCGACAACGTAGGTTCTGAAAACCACAAACATCGTAACGACTAAAAACAAAAAACCTTCTAAAGCACTGATCAATAAAACAGGACTTCTGGCTTCCCATAAATAAGGCCTGAACAGTGTAACAATAATCGCAAAGGGTGCCATTTTCAGCATACCCGAGGTACTCGGATCTATCGTACCTAAGGTATAAGAAGAACCTCCAAGTCTCGCATGATCTTCTTGCATAACAGAGGCATTCTCAAGAAAAGCTTCGGGTGAAAATTTCTGATTGGCTTCTGTTATTTGTATAAAAATCGCCAGTGAAATAAGAACGGCCCCAATTATTAATAAGGGTTTTGTAATTATACGAATGGTTTTGTTTTTAATTTTTTGTCCAAAACTCAAAATGAGCCAAGCCGTAAAGGCAGGAAGAAATGCAACGGCAATATAGGCCTTAATAGTTAAAAGCAAATAGAAACTAATTACCAAATAAAATAAAGATTTCAGAATGTTTTTCCTTTTAAAAAAAATATTATAAGCACTCCAGGTAAAGAAACCTATGCTGCCCATCGTTATCGTATCTTTCATCAAACCTGCCGCTCCCCAAAAAAAAACGGAAGGAATAAAGAGCGTGGCCCAGGCAATATATTTTTCTAAATGTGGATGTACATCAGCAAATACCTCAAAGAGTTTCCAGCAACCCATAAAAGAAAAAAAGGCTAAAACCAAGCCGGTAGCAAGACAAGAATTGAAGGTAAAAAATCCGATAAAAGCACCAATTTGACACACCGTCAAACTATTGTTGGCCCGAAACATATAAGAGCCTATCGAAGTCCAGATTGAAGGGAAAGCTTCAGGAGGAATAGTATCCGGATTAGCAGTGATTAATTTAAATCCTGTGGAGATTCCATATTTCTGGAATACCTCAAGTATTACGGTCGTTCCTGAATGAAATCCAAACATATCTCCGCCATGGTAATAGTATTGGTACATCATGACGGACAAAAAACAACCCACCATCCGGACATATAGTGCAGGTAAAAAATATTTTTGCTTAGTCTGGTCGCTATATTTTTGCCTTTGGGAACTGGCGACTATATAAATGATGATGAGAAAAAAAAACGAGATTAATAAATCAATCGGGGTGAAAATATTAATTCCTTCTAGACCCATGAGTATTGTTTTATTTGGTTTATTAAGATCAGCGTGAAGTTTAAAAACTTATGGAAGTTGAGTTTCTGTCTTAATAAAAAATAGAAACATCCAGATGTAAAATAATTATTCATCTAATTCAACGCCAATTCAATATATGGACTTTTTGATGAAATACAAATTTTTTAATCCTTTTTATCTCGGTTTTCACTATAGCTATTTCTTTTTTAATGAGATATGATCTATCGGAGAGAGATAAAATTTATTCATAAAAAGCTGTTCAAAGTTTTTCAAAAACAACTTTAAGGTAATATGTGTCGGATCGTCGGAATATTAAATACTCAAGCACCAGTCCAATCGGCCTTGCTTAAAAGAATGAGGGATACCCTGAATTATGGTGGCCCGGATGCTGCGGATTATTATATAAATCCCGGTCAGCAATTGGGTTTTGGACATCGTCGCTTATCTATTTTAGACCTTTCGGAAAAAGGGACGCAACCCTTAAGATGGAACGGTCTGGTGATTTGTTATAATGGTGAAATTTACAATTTTGCAGAAATCAAATCAAAAATGCCAGCGTATAAATTTACTACCGGAACAGATACGGAAGTAATTCTAAAAGCCTTTCACAAATGGGGCAAAGATTGTGTAAAACACTTTCGTGGAATGTTTGCCTTTGCTATTTGGGAAGAAAAAAATAAAAAACTTTTATTGTGCAGAGATCGAATAGGAGTGAAACCTTTGTATTGGTATGCCAAAGATGGCGTCTTTTTATTTGCCTCCGAGCTTAAGGCTTTTCATGAGTTTCCGGGGTTCGATAAAACTATCAATCAAAACGCAGTATCTCTTTTTTTACAACAAGGTTATATTTCCGCTCCATATTGTATTTTTCAGTTTGCCCATAAATTGGAGCCCGGATATTGGTTGGAAATTGACCATCATTTAAAACCGGTCAAAACGAAATATTGGAGTGCTAAACAAGTTTACGCAAGTGCTAAAACAGACCCACGGCCGGAGGAGGAAATCGTGGAAGAGCTAGAAGATAAATTACTGGAAAGCTTTCAATTAAGAATGGTCTCGGATGTTCCGGTTGGAATGTTTTTGAGTGGCGGTATTGATTCTACTTTGGTGACGGCATTGTTGCAAAAAAAATCCACTCAACCATCGAAAACCTTTACCATAGGTTTTGACCATCCGGATCGGGATGAAGCTCCTTTCGCCAAAGAGGTAGCAAAACATCTGGAAACGGATCATTCAGAATTTTACTGTTCGGAATCAGCCATTACAGACGTTCTTCCAGCTTTTGCGGATCTTTATGATGAGCCTTTCGGTGATAGCTCAGGGATTCCAACTTATTTGGTCTCTAAACTAGCAGTTGATCAGGTTAAAGTAAGCCTTTCCGCAGATGGCGCAGATGAATTGTTTGGAGGTTATGCCAAATACGTTGCCACTAAAAATTTCTTTAGTAAAATAGATAAAATTCCTGATCGAATTCGTAAAGGGATTGGTAAACTAATCAATCAGGTTGACCCAACCTGGCTGGATAAAAACAGAAATTATTTCCCGGTAATACGCCATTATAATGACCTGGACAATAAATTTTCCAAATTACAAAATGCTTTCTCTGCAACCGACCAACATGCCTTCTTTAATAGTGCCTCCAGTTTTATGTCTGCCCGGCAAGTGGCTTCCTTTGTACCTGAACATTTTCCCCGCTATCCCAAAAATGGAGTTAAAATAGATAACAACCGTTTGATTTCCTACCTGGGGATGATTGATCTTCAAACCTATCTCGAAGGAGATATCATGTGCAAGGTCGATAGAGCCACGATGCAAAATGCGTTGGAAGGTCGTGAACCTTTTTTAGATCATCATCTGATCGAATTTGCGATGACTATTCCAGATCATTTGAAAATCAATGGAGGTACTACAAAATACCTTTTACGTAAAATCTTATACCAGTACGTTCCACAAGAAATAATGGAACGTCCCAAACAGGGATTTGCAGCTCCTTTCGGGCAATGGATGCGCAGTATTTTAAAAACTGAAATTTTGGCAATACCAGAAGATTCCGGTTTTCTAAAAACTTTTCAACTCAATCCAGTGACGGTACAGCAGGTCATCACAGACTTTATGGAATCCAGGCGCTATGTAAATGCCTCTGTGATTTGGTTTTTTTACACCTTATTTCGTTGGTATCACCGATGGATCAAATAAACGTTGATAAAGTTTTTTCTGATGATTTTTAATTCTATAGATTTTATACTTTTCTTTCTGGTTATTACCACCCTTTTCTTTTTCTCCAAGCCAAAATACCGCTGGACCTTATTATTGGCCGCCAGTTATTTTTTCTATATGTATTGGAAGTGGGAATTTATTTTTTTGATAATTTTCTCTACATTGATCGATTATTATTGTGGTATGCAAATGTCGGGGAAAGATCAAAAAAGAGAGCGATTGCCTTATTTTTTGATAAGCCTTTTCTCCAACCTCGGACTATTGTTTTTATTTAAATATCTGGATTTCTTCACACAGTCCACCAATGTTTTATTGGGCACTGCGATCCCAATGGCCAACCTTATTTTGCCAATGGGAATTTCCTTTTACACTTTCCAAACACTTTCTTACTCGATTGAAATTTACCAGAGCAAAAGTAAATGCGAACCTCATTTGGGAAAATTTGCTCTGTACGTTTCCTTTTTTCCTCAATTGGTAGCCGGACCCATTGAAAGGGCCAGTCACTTGCTGCCTCAGTTTCAGACGAATGAAAACCGGTTACGCTACCACAACGTAGTTTCTGGTTTAACACAAGTGGTGTTAGGTTTTTTCAAGAAAGTCGTCATCGCCGATACCATTGCTATTTATGTCAATAGTATTTATGGTACTTATGAATTGTATACAGGATTTACACTTCTTTTTGCAACCTACTTATTTGCGATTCAAATTTATTGTGATTTTTCTGGTTATTCTGATATCGCAATTGGTTGTTCCAGAATACTGGGTTATGATCTGATGGAAAATTTTAAACAGCCCTATTTCTCCAAATCAGTTACTGAGTTTTGGCGTCGATGGCATATCTCTTTATCAACCTGGTTAAGAGACTACTTATACATTTCTTTGGGTGGAAATAGAAAAGGAAAATTGTTTACCTACCGGAACCTAATGCTAACGATGCTGCTTGGCGGCTTATGGCATGGCTCTTCCTGGAATTTTGTGATATGGGGATTACTAAACGGAATCTATCTGGCAGTAGAAAAGAGAACCAATTTTAACCGATGGATCACCGAGCAATCAAGAGCTATTCAGCTGCTAAGCATGGTCATGATTTTTCATTTGATTTGTCTGACGTGGGTCTTTTTCCGAGCGGAAACTTTTGCTAAGACAATCGGAATTTTAGAAGGAATCTTTACCACAGAATACTTTTTCAATTTACAGATAAAAGATACAGGTGTATTTGCCACCTTATTGATAACTACTGTTAGTTTTTTCCTGCTCGAAATATTCATCCTAAGAAATATAAACATAAAAAACCTGGACCAACAATTAGGAACCTGGAAATTGACTGGACTTAAGGTCACCATGTGTTTGTTTATTCTTTTGTTTGGCGTTTCGGAAGGCAGCCAGTTTATTTATTTCCAATTTTAAGACTGATTATTAATGCGAATTATCAAATATTTAACTGTTTTCCTGATAAGCTTGTTGCTCGCGGATCAAGGAGTCAATCTGGTATTGGAACGGTTGTATGCGCAAACAATGACTGGTCAGTCTGGCGGAAAAGTAAATTATCTCTTAAAAAATTTTGACCATTTATCTACACTCTCAATTGGCAACTCCCGCTGCGCGCATCATGTAATACCTGAAGTGATTAGTGACCAAACTTATAATTTATCTCATAATGGAATGACCCTGATTTATCATGTGGGTCTGATAGACCAGTTATTGCGATATGAAAACATACAGATTGATACCATCCTTTTACACCTGGAAAGGGAAGAGATTTTTGGAGAAAAGAAAAATGCAGAGAAAGACATACAGCATCTGAAATATTTCTATAACAAAAACCCCTGGATTCAAAAAAAGATTTCAGGACTTTCCAGATTTGAATTTATAAAATACTTTTTCTCTACCTACAAATGGAATGGAAAAGTAATGAGCGTGGTTAACAATTGGATTAAATCTCAATTATTGAATGCTCCTCCTCCACCCAAAGGATACGTTAGTAATCCTCCCTCTGGCAGAGACAGTATCAATGTAAGCTGGGATTACCAGCGTTTGTCAAAAATACGGGGAGCGGAACCAGGAGAGCACTTGGCTCCTGAATTTAAAGATAATATCGAATACTTGAATGCACTATGTAAGGAAAAAAAAATTACATTGATATGTTTTACGTCTCCTGTTTATCAGCCCGTATTGAAAAATAGAAATGCTAAGATGGATAATTATTTCAAAAACTTGTCTGTCCCTTTTCTCAACTTCTATGATATTAATGATGATGATTTCCAGTCTATTTGGTTGTGGAAAGATACCTATCACTTAAATAGTGACGGAGCGCTTCTTTTTTCGAAAATTTTAAGACGTGATCTCAACCAACTTTTAGCTGAAAAACTTAACGAAAAAAAATAATCTTTTTCATTTTCAAACCCAATCCTGCTTAATGAAAAAATTACTACACATAGCAGTCGTACTTACAGCGCTATTTAACAATAACAGCGCCCAGAATGCATTAAGTATTGAGCATACTTTAATCAGCGAGGACACTTTAAATTTTGAATTCGTCAACTCTGTTCCGGCAACAACCGTAAATACTTCTTCCGTTTTTGAAAGCGGATATTTAGGCCGGATTAATTTGGGATTTGCCTTTCAGCATTCTTCCAGACTCAATCCCTTTCGCAATTGGGAAAACCCGGACGTCAATCTCGCAACTTATGTAGGACTGGGCAACCCATACAAATGGTTAGGCCTTGGAATCTCCTTTAATCTGCTTGGCTTGACCAATAGTCAGGGTGCAAAAAATAATTTTGGAGCAAGCTCTATCGATTTTCAAATTTCCAGAGCGATCACAAAAAAAATTCATCTAGGAGCAGGTGGCTATAATCTCATTCAGGTTAATACCACCGATACAGATAAACTTCGTACGTATTACTTACAACTAAGTGGAATGATTGCTTTGAAAGATAACAATAGAAAAGGTCTGAACAGTATCTATTGGAATGTTGGAGTAGGCAATGGAAGATATCAGGATAGGAAATTGTTCTTATCTCTGAAGAACGAATCCGTTAATATTTACGGCAGCGCTGCACTTCAGGTTTTACCACGCAGCAATTTAATCGTAGAATGGTCAGGCTCAGAGTTGGCAATAGCCGCGTCGGTAATTCCATTTAAAAAACTGGACTTTCATTTAATGACCGGACTTTCTGATTTGAATTTTAAAAAGAAACGCTGGATAGTTGTTATGAACTACAGTTTCTTATTGAATAAGAAAAAATATTCGGAAAACTCAGGGGCAAGAATTTTTCGAAATTATTTGATTGTACCGCAGTAAACGTAGGATTACAAAAGTTGAAGTTGTTTAAAAACTTCATTTACATACCTCATATTTTTTTTTACAAAACACCAAAATTGAAAACAACATGTCCAAAAAACTCGTTATCGTCGTCAGCGTCGATTGGTTCTTCCTTTCCCATCGACTCCCCCTCGCAGAAGAGGCAATTAAAAAAGGTTACGAAGTGGTAGTCGTAGCCGTAGAAGAAGGAAGAAAGGGAGATTACATCCGAAGTCTCGGAATGGAATTCTACCCATTACCCACCACACGCTCCGGCATGAATCCTTTCAGAGAGCTTCGGGTACTGCTCTACCTCATGTGGGTATATCTCCGTGAGCGCCCCGACATTGTCCACCACGTAGCTGTAAAACCAGTAACCTATGGTTCGATTGCGGCCAAGTTAATGGGGGTGAAAAGAATCGTAAACGCCTTATCCGGTATGGGATTCCTTTTCATTAATGCCAACAAAAACAAACTGATCCACCGCTTTCTGCGCTTCTGTTTCAAATTCGGATTCTCTAATCCCAACATCCATTTTATCCTCCAGAATGAGGATGATTTTCAAATGGTTAATGAACTTGGAATATTGAAACCAAAACAGTTGTACATGATAAAAGGCTCTGGCGTCAACCTATCCAAATTCCCTTTTACAAAAGAACCTGAAACCGAAAAAATTCGTGTTCTGGTTCCCGCAAGAATGTTGTGGGATAAAGGAGTAGGAGAGTTTGTTCGTGCCGCCGAACAACTATACCCAAAATACAAAAATCAGGTAGAATTTGTACTCTGCGGTGGTTTTGATGATGGCTATAAACTAAGAATCGAACAAGAAGAACTACAGATGTGGCACGATCAGGGCAAAGTCAACTGGATCGGCTATCAGGATAATATGCCAGAAGTTTTAGCGCAAGCACACATCATTGTATTGCCTTCTTACCGGGAAGGTTTGCCAAAGTCATTAATAGAAGCTTGCTCTATTGGAAGACCTATTATTACAACTGATGTGCCAGGGTGCAGAGCAGTAGTGGACGATGGGGTCAATGGATTTTTAGTGCCTTGTAGAAACCGCCAGCTTTTAGCGGAAGCGATAGAAAAATTGATCGTTGACAAGGCACTAAGATTGAAAATGGGGGCAGCAGCAAGAAAAAAAGCGGAACACTTGTTTTCTCTGAAACAAGTAGTGGATCAAACATTTTTCATCTACGAAGAACAATACCCACAATTGAAATTTGCATCTTTTAATGCCATCTAATTTAATCTGACTAATTCCTCTACCCAATTATAATAAAATCTTTTGAGTGTGTGACAAATCTTTTTTTTAATAAAACCCAATGAAAAGTATCCTGGCTGCTTAACCAAGCATGCCAGGAGCTTGACTTTTTTACCAAAAAACTTTAACGATGAAAACAATACAATTTAAACGGGTTATTCAACTCGAGTTGAATGAAATTTCCTATCCCGTGATTGCCAAAATGATGGCAAAAAATGAGTTGCCCAATTTTCAAATGATCAACCGCCGCTGGCATTATCACGAGACCACCAGCGAGACAGATTACGACAAAATTGAACCCTGGATTCAATGGGTTACCGCACATACCGGCAAACAATTTTCTGAACATGACATTTATCGACTAGGCGACGCACACCAATTGAAGTATCCCCAAATTTGGGAAACACTGAGTGACCATGGAATAGAATCTGGTATCATTGGAAGTATGAATGCCATCAGAGGAAATACGCAGGGAGGTATGTTTTTCCCTGACCCCTGGGCAGTTAAAAATGATACCTATCCGGAAAATATTCGCTCCATCTGGGACTTAATTTCTTCTCGCGTAAAAGGACATGCTACCTCCGAAGTTTCCATTATTGATATGCTGAAAGGATTACAAGCCTGTTTCTCTTTACGAATTCCACCCCGGATTTACATGACGATTGCAAAGCAAATACTTTTACAAAAAAAGGATAAACATTTCAAATGGAGACTGGCAGCAATTTTTGACTTGTTTCAAGCCGACATATTCAAATGCATTTTAAAATCAACGAATTTCGGATATTATACTCTTTTTCTCAACTCAGTAGCACATTATCAACATCATTACTGGCGCAACTTTGATCGTTCTCCATTCGACCCGAATATCAATTATACGGACATTGGAGAAGACCATGACCCTATCAGTTTTGGATATAAAATTATGGACCAGATTATTGGTGATATTTTTCGAATGGTCGATGGTGATAAAGATACTTTAGTGCTCGTAAGCTCTGGTTTGTCACAAGAACCTTACGTTGAAAAAGAAGCGATGGGCGGAATGAATTATTATCGTTTGAATGATCATGCCGCATTCGCTAAAAGAATTGGACTTGACGAAGGATATGAG
The DNA here is from genome assembly GCA_938008185.1 of uncultured Saprospiraceae bacterium. GTDB lineage: Bacteria > Bacteroidota > Bacteroidia > Chitinophagales > Saprospiraceae > JALZUU01. The sequence continues at coordinate 6,160 of CALLLR010000165.1, read as the reverse complement.
GTATTTCCGTTAATGAGCCGGGACTGGCAAATTAAATATAAAAATGAAAAAAGACGAATGCAGGCCTTGAATACCTTATCTGGTTTAACGATAAAAGGAGAACGTTTGTTTGACATTAAGGAAAACATAATGGGTTTTATCTTTATCGAAACTAAATTCTACAAAGGTCAAACGCTGGGCGAATCTATTCTGGATCAGAATGGAAATCCAATCTGTCTTTTCGATGAAGTATTTTCGAACACAGCAATCAAAAGTGGCCATCATCGTGGCGAAGGCAACCTCTGGGTTTCGAAGGGTGGATTTTCAACAATTCTACAGGAACATAGCTTTCCCTTGAAAGAATTATATCCCCTAACCTTAGAGGCACTTGGCATAAATCCAAACGCTGACTATTTACAGACTGAACTGGACAGAATCACCTTTCCTAAATTAACAAAATAATAATCCATTAAACCAATAATATTATGTATCAGGAACTATTAGAAAAAAAGAAAAAAGTAGCCGTTATAGGACTGGGTTATGTAGGCCTGCCTTTAGCTTTAGAAATGGCTCGTCACTTTTCCGTGATCGGATTCGATATTAATGCTTCACGAATCGAGATGATGAAAGAAGGAATAGATCCTTCTAACGAATTACCAGGAAAAGCTTTTGAAAATGTGGATATCCTTTTTTCTGCCGATGAAGCAGAATTAAAAAAGGCGCACTTTTATATCATTGCTGTGCCAACAGATATTGACGCCCATAAGGTACCCAACCTTTCTCCTCTAAAACTAGCCTCCAAAGCAGTTGGCAGTGCATTAAAAGAAGGAGATTATGTGGTGTATGAAAGTACTGTTTTTCCCGGATGCACGGAAGAAGAATGTTTACCCGCTCTGGAAAAGTATGCCATAAAAGAAATAAGTATCTCTTCGGTGGCAGAAATAAATGGAGACTTATTAAATAATAGTATGGTTGCTCCTATTTCGTACCAGAGATTAAAAGCAGGCGAGGACTTTAAATATGGTTATTCTCCCGAACGTATAAATCCGGGAGATAAAAAACACAGCCTGACTAAAATCACAAAAGTGGTTTCGGCTTGTGATGAAGAAGCATTAGACGAAATTGCAAAAGTGTATGGACATTTTATCCAGGCAGGTATTCACAGAGCACAAACCGTTAAAGTCGCAGAAGCGGCAAAAATCATTGAGAACACGCAACGCGACATCAATATTGCCTTCATGAATGAATTGTCCGTCATATTTGACAAGATGAAAATTAATACAAGTCATGTACTGCAAGCAGCGAACACCAAGTGGAACTTTCTTAATTTCCACCCCGGATTGGTAGGAGGCCACTGCATTGGAGTAGACCCCTATTACCTCGCTTACAAATCACAAAAGTTGGGTTATACCCCGCAGGTGATCCTTAGTGGCAGAACCATTAATGACAACATGCCCCTTATTGTTGCTAAACGGATGGTTCAAATGTTAATTCATAAGAATAAAAAACTAAATGAATGTAAAATTCTTGTTAAAGGCATTACTTTCAAAGAAAATGTTTCCGATATCCGCAACTCAAAAATTGTTCATCTTATTAAAGAATTACTGGATTTTTCTCTCCGCTTACACCTCACTGATCCTTATGCTTCGGCAGAAGAAGTAGCGTATGAATATCAATTGGACTTACGCCAGACAGAAGATAATGATTATGACATGGTTCTGTTGTCCGTTGGACATCAAGAGTATTTTGACTTAGAAAAGCACTATTTCAAATCCATATTGAAGCCGGATGGAATCATCATTGACCTAAAATCAATATTGCCCATAAATAAAAGGAGCGATTTTGAATATTGGAGCTTATAGAAAAGTCGATAATAAAATGCCATGATGACAATAAACTCATCTCTTAAATCGATCTGGTTGTTTAAAAAATGCTTTATTTATTTGTTGTTTTTCACTTCTTTTATAATTCACAATAATGAAAATAAAAAAAATGAACCAACAGTACTTTTAGATTCAAAGTGTTCTGATGCATGCGAGTACCTTTTAAAAAAAGTAGATAAATTTGGTATTGAAGGAAATAAGTACCGGACTAATCTAAAGGCACAGAAGTTCATTTTAAAAAATCGATTGGTGGTCAATTCGACTGACGTAATTCTTTTTAGTTACGAGCTGGATAATCAAAAGTTATTTTTCACAAAATTGCAGTTTGATTTGAAAGGCCAGTTAAAGACAATAAAGTATTTTTATTACGGGACCTATTCTTCACTCCTCCTGGATTACTCCACGATAAGAGAAAAGATAAAAACCAGGATCGGTCCTCCTTCCAAGACTACTGGCCTCAAAGGAGAGATGGAGACAGTTTGGGTCATTGATAATAATAAATTCCTGCTCACTTTTGAAAAGGAATTAGTAACCAGAAATGGTGTTATCTCCCTTTTGGTTACTAATATTCTCAAGGATCAAAACATCTCCCATTCAACCAGCGTACCGCCAAGAAGCAAAGCTAAACCATCCACCAAAATTAATCCGGCCAAACCGGAACTAGTTGAAGGGACCTTTAGGACGGTTACGGAAAAAACAAGTGTGCGATCTTTTGGAAGAGATGGAGCATCTGTCCTTTTTAGAATAGATATTAACGATACACTTATGATCCTCAAAAGCGAATACAATTATTACTGGACAAAAATACGATACAAAAACCAGAAAGGATGGATCAAAACTTCTTTGCTTAAATGAAATAATAATGTACTGATGCATCGACAATTTGAGATGTGACATTTATAGATATCTCGAATTGACCTGCCTTGGCTTGCAACCGAATTGAAATAAAATTATTACCTTCGTAATCGGATGGTTGACTTGATTCAACCATCCGATTCTTATTTATAATAATACGCAATAAACAATCATGCACGGAACTCATAACGCCCTCGCGGACGCCCGCAACGAAAATGTACAAATTTACATTAACGGAACCTTCTTTCCCCGCAACGAAGCAAAAATTTCGGTCTTTGACAGTGGCTATCTGGTAGGCGACGGCATCTGGGAAGCAGTCCGACTTTACGATGGCGTCCTCGTATTTCTGGATTTACACCTCGACCGTTTATTTCAGGCAGCGGCCACGATCGGCATGGATTTAAAAATGGACCGGGCTACGCTCACCGAAAAAATCTGGGAAACTTTACGTATCAACGAAATGACCGATCAGGTCCACGTTCGCTTTATGATCACCCGGGGTATTAAAAAAACACCTTCGCAGGATCCCCGCCTCACCATCAGCGGCCCCAATCTCGTCATCATTGCCGAACATAAAAAAGCGGATAATACCACCAAGGAAAAAGGGATTACCCTATTCACCAGTACGGTACGCCGGGGTTCGCCCGATTATCTCGATCCACGACTGAATTGTCATAGTAAGCTCCACGAAGTACAGGCCTTGATTCAGGCCATTGAAGCGGGTGCGGACGAGGCCCTCATGCTGGATACCCAGGGCTTTGTGTCAACTTGTAATGCCACTAATTTTTTTATTATCAAAAATGGACAACTCTGGACCTCCACGGGACAATACTGTATGAACGGAATCACCCGTGGGAACATCCTGCGCGTGGCACGTCGGCACGGAATGCCGGTTTTTGAAAAGAACTTTTCGCTCTTCGACGTATACGGCGCGGACGAAGCTTTTGTAACGGGAACGTTCGGTGGGGTCACGCCGGTTACCAAGGTTGACGGCAGGGTAATCGGTGCGGGTAATTATGGTGCTCACTCCAGACAGTTAAGTGCGTGGTATCTGGAATTGATTTTGGAGGAGGTGGCAAACGGAAAAGCTGGTTTGTAAATTGAGTTTTTAATATCTTTGTTTTTAAAAGCTATTGGCTATTTGCCCTCTTCAATCGCGTTGGAGTAAAGCAAATAGCGAACGGATTTAAAAAAAGAAAAAAGAAAAAATTCTGATTAAAAATAAATTCTAATGCCAAAGGGTTCCACGATAAAGTGTCTCTGCGCGACAAAACACTTTATAAAGCAATCCCACTAATTAACTGATACAACCAATTAACTAATTTCCAAAGGAGATGAAAAGAAAACTCTATAATCGAATCAACAAGGAAATTTTAAAAGAGCAACTTGAAAAGAGCACCGACCCGCGTACGACGTTGTCCTTTTATCGGTATGCGAAGATTGCCGATCCGAAGGCTTTTCGGAATCAGTTGTTTCTGGACTGGCAGGAGTTGGGCGTTTTTGGCCGGGCGTACGTAGCGACCGAGGGAATCAACGCGCAGATTTCCGTTTTAACAGAAAGGTTTGAAGCGTTTAAGGAGCAATTATACGGGATTGATTTTTTAGCTGGCGTGCGGTTAAATATTGCGATTGAAGACAACGGTAAATCATTTTATAAATTAAAAATTAAGATAAGAGACAAGATTGTAGCGGATGGTTTGAACGATGAGACTTTTGATGTTACCGACGGGGGAACGCACGTTGATGCGCAAAAATTTAACGAACTAACGAATGATCCCAATACGGTAATTGTCGATATGCGCAACCACTACGAAAGTGAGGTAGGACATTTTGAAAAAGCCATTACCCCGGACGTAGAAACCTTCCGCGAATCGTTGCCCATCATCGAAGATATGCTGGCCGAAGACCGGGACAAAAATATTGTGATGTACTGCACGGGCGGAATTCGTTGCGAAAAAGCAAGTGCATATTATAAACATCGAGGCTTTAAAAATGTCTTTCAACTCGAAGGCGGTATCATCGAATACGCCCGTCAGGTCAACGAAAAAGGATTACTCAATAAATTTAAAGGAAAGAATTTTGTCTTCGACGAGCGGATGGGTGAACGGATCAGCGAGGAGGTCATCGCACGTTGTCACCAGTGCGGGGACGCCTGTGATACGCACATCAACTGCACCAATGAGGCTTGTCATATTCTATTTATTCAGTGTGAAAAATGTGCGGCGAAATACGATCATTGTTGTTCTCAAAAATGTCAGGATTTTAAAAAACTACCAAAAGAGGAACGGGACTTACTGAAAGCAACGATGGAATTTAACGGGACGAAATTTGGGAAAGGACGGTATAAGGCGCATCGGGGGGATGAGGATTTATAGATGTGCGGATTTTTTGATGGCTGTAGGGGGTTACTTTTCGGTGGCTGGTTACAACAGTTTGCATCCCTGAAAAATGACATCGAAATATCTATCTTAAAATTTACCGAAGCCTATAACATCTCAGAACTTCAGGGTTCTAAATTAAAGGATTTAATGTATGGATTATCGGATTAAATTTATACATATAACAAAAAAATTATTTAAAATGAAAATTGTACTCTACTCAATAGTTATCTTATTCTTAATCTACAGTATATTAATTCTACCAGACCCAGTTCATATGGTACATATTCTGCTATTTATTGGAGGATTTGGCTTTTTTTTTTGCTAAACAATTATATAGTGAAATTATGATTAAGCAAAAATCATGATGGTATCAGTTTTAAATAAAGTATTAGAACAGAAGAATTAGTTTTGCATTAAAATAAATAATACATGATCATCAACATCCTCAAAAAAGGAATCCCTTTCGCCATCGGTATCGGTCTACTAAATATCCTCATGGATGCTGCCGATGGAGCGGTATCACCAAACAATATATTATAACCGAGTACATCATTAAGAGCTTGATCACTGGATTGCTCTTCGGAACGATTATGACGCTTTATAGTCGCTACAAGGAAAAAAAGCGTACTTAATATCCTCAATCAAGTTGTGTAACTCAGCTCCATTTGTGTATTTTTGAATCAAACTTAAAACCACACCATGGACCAAGCCAACGCCGTACGCGCTACCGAACAACTCAACTGGGAAAATCTCGAAGCCTACCTCAAAAACGCTCTCCCCGACCTAACCGGCAAAATGGAAGTCGCACAATTCCACGGAGGCCACGCCAACTTAACGTACCTCCTCAAATTTGGTGATCAGGAACGGGTGCTCCGTCGTCCACCTTTCGGAAAGATTGCGCCGGGGGCCCACAGTATGAAACGGGAATACCGCGTGCTCTCTCAATTATACCAACACTTTCCTCCCGCACCACGCGCCTACCTGCTCTGTGAGGATACGGAAATTATCGGCGCCCCGTTCATCATCATGGAACGTTGTCACGGAGTCGTAATCCGAAAAAAA
>CALLLR010000164.1 GCA_938008185.1 uncultured Saprospiraceae bacterium | reverse complement strand
CGGAAGAGGAGGGATTCGAACCCCCGGTACCGATTAAAGTACGTCTGTTTTCAAGACAGGTGCATTAAACCAGCTCTGCCACTCTTCCTGCTTTTTCTAAAGCGACGCAAATATAGAATACTTTTTGTAAAAATAAAACCTGAAATGCCGATAAATTCAATCTAAATGAATTTTATTTGATGGTCCTCCTTCTGGTGCGCAAAACTACCTTCGTACTTATTTTGAATAATTCAAGATTAATCCTACTTTTGCGGTGGAAATAACTTCTTAAAATATCAGCTTAATTACTTATGCGAATCAGTGATTAAAGGTAGGTTTTTAAATCTACAGGAGTTTTTTTGCTTCTTGCCTTTTACTACTGGCTGTTTGCCCACTATTCCCGCGAAAGAAGGAAGCAAATAGCCAAAAGCAAATAGCAAATAGCTTTTTTAACTTTGATTTAAATTACTTAATAATATAACAAAATGGCTAGAGAAATTGCCCTGCGGGATGCCCTGCGCGAAGGAATGTCGGAAGAAATGCGACGTGACGAAGATGTTTTTTTAATGGGAGAGGAAGTAGCCCAATATAATGGTGCTTACAAAGTGAGTAAAGGAATGCTGGACGAATTTGGCGCCAAGCGAGTGATCGATACCCCGATTGCCGAACTGGGATTTGCCGGTATTGGAGTAGGAGCAGCCATGAACGGATTACGCCCGATCATCGAATTTATGACCTGGAATTTTGCGGTTTTGGCTTTTGATCAGATTATCAACAACGCTGCCAAGACTTTGTCTCAGTCTAACGGACAGTTTAAATGTCCGATTGTTTTCAGAGGACCGTCTGGTTCGGCTGGGCAACTGGCACAACAACACTCCCAGACTTTTGAAAGCTGGATGGCAAATTGTCCTGGTCTTAAAGTAATTTCCATCGTAGATCCTTACGATGCGAAAGGATTGATCAAATCTGCCATTCGGGACGATGATCCGATTTGTTTTATGGAATCTGAAATGCTCTACGGACACATGGGCGAAGTACCCGAAGAAGAATATTTAGTACCGATCGGAAAAGCCAGGGTCCGCCGCGAAGGAACCGATGTTACTTTGGTTACTTATAATAAAATGGTTTTGGTGGCCGAAGAAGCGGCCAAAAAACTGGAGGCTGAAGGGATCTCCGCCGAAGTAATTGATCTTCGGACGATTCGTCCGATGGACCACGAAACCATCATCAACTCCGTAAAAAAGACCAACCGGATTGTCGTCATTGACGAATCCTGGCCTTTTGCGGGCGTTTCTGCCGAGGTAGCTTATATTGTCCAAAAGCATGCATTCGACTATTTGGATGCACCCGTTATTCGAATAAACGCAGTGGATACTAATTTACCTTACGCACCGACCTACGTAGAGGAATGGCTGCCGAATCCGGAAAAGGTGATCAAAGCGGTAAAAGAGGTGATGTACGTGAAACGATAGTTTTTTAGCTATTGGTTATTGGCCGTTAGCTATTTGCTTTCTTCGATCGTGTAAAATAAAATATTCGATATTTGAAAATATAAAGACACAAAGATTCAACTATGACTTTGTGTCTTTTTCTTTTTCAACAACTCAACGAGCGAAGCGGGGAGTGTTCAATTAACTGTGTCTGCTTCATTATTCTGCATCCTATATTTTTATGTAATATATATAAGATTTTGTTAATCAGTTAATCAGTTAATCAGTGAGCCTGCTCTAAGAACCCCTCCTTGAATCAAGTCCTACAAGTAGACCAAATATTATTTGGCTATTTTTCAGTAAATTTATTGTTATATTTAAAGTAGTACTCACTGCCTTCACCATCGCTGTGAGCGGAAAAAACGGGTAATTGGCCGTTTTCTTGGCAAAATCCCTCTCGTATTTGTTAATTCTTCTGAAATTAGTCCAAATTGCTCTGTTCAGGGCATAGGTTTGGTGTTGAAATAGCCCTCGGTACTTTGTTTTAGGACCATTTAGTTTACAGAAAACCTGGTGCATTGTGGACTCCGAGTTGGCTCGTAAACCGTAGACCCAATCAGGATAGTCTTCCATTTCTTTCCTCCTAAAATAATTGATGATTGTCTTTGCGGGGATATAACGATACCGATAACTCTTTCCTTCCACCTTCACTCGATATTTGCCATTCTTTTGTAAGGTGGCTATTTGTTCTTTTCCAGTTTTTTGGTCAGTCACTTTGTAATTTCCATCTTCCTTTAACTCATAAGCATATTCACTCTCTTTTATTCCCTGGATAGCTGTTGTATAAAATTTGAAATTATTTTCCGGCAGGCGACTCAGTTCTTCGTTTGCTGCCGAATTATACCCTCCATCCGTAATCGTTGCTTCTATTTTATCATTAAGTATCGCTTGTGTCTTTGAAACAGCTGATGGAAAAAATTTATCATCACTCGTACTCGCTGGGGTAGTCTGTACATTGGTAATTAAATTAAGCGGCTTATCCTCTTCCTTTTTTACTTCTTTACAAGTTTCTGTTATATTGCTTACATATCCTGTAATTATTTGCTTCTTGGAGCCTTTTTTATTACGGTAAGTAGCTTGTGGATCATGGACCGTTTGCAAGGGAGTGCCTCCTTGATCTTTCATGTTTTTAGGATCGACCTGGTAAAAGGTATCATCCTTTGATTCCGTAATATCAAAGTGTTCTTTGAGTAGCCTGCCTACTATTTCATATTCTTCACTTTGCATGCCTGAAAATAAAGTATATAAGTAAAAGGTAAGTTGACCGACCTTTATTAACTGTTCTGCGGCACTGTCTTTTGTTAAACCATACGTGTACTGCTCCGGTTTCTTTTCTAAGATATTGTTGAGTAGGTCTCTATATTTATAACTTATACAAGCTTTATCTTCATCTGAAAGGCTGCTATAAAATTTTCTAATCACCCCTAAACTCATCTGCAAACGAGTGGTCTTAGCAACATTGGAATGCAACAGCTTTGAGTCCATTCTAATTTTTTTACCACTTACTTTATAACGAATAATTTGGTCTTTAGTCAAATCCTCAAACAGGGCGTCCAATAAATTGATACCAGAATCTAACTCATAAATTAGCAAGGCTAACTTGAAATTGTAAAAAGTAGCAGGACTTGGAATCTCATCTCCAAAATTAGTTAGTCCTAATGCCCTTTGAACTAGAATATTAAAATCGCATTCATTAAAAAGTTGTTCATCCGTCCAATCGTTACCATCCTTAAGAATCATCATTGAAATCAACATACGAATCGAGGCATTTACCCGCCCTAGCTCATGATGGTATAAGGGAAGAAATAAATCTTCATTTATCCGAGAGGTAACTTCTCTATAAAAACAATTTTGCCAGCCATTTGGATCTTCAAGCTTAGCCAGCCGTGTGCCAGACAGATGCTGGGTGTAGCCTTCAAACAGAGTCGGTGGGGTACTTTGGGCACTTTTTTTATACATGATTTATCTATTTCTATTCTGTTCTCAAGATACGAAATATTATTTTGTATTTTTATCCAAAATTTTTAGTGATTACTTTTTAGAGTGGGCTCATCAGTTAATCAGTTAATCAGTGAGCCTGCTCTAAAAACTAGAAAAACAAATTCCTTAAATCTTATTAAATAAAACCAATATGCATATTTGCTTTGCGATAAAAGATATACACGTTAAAGAATCTCTGCGTTCTCTGCGTCTCTGCGAGAAAAATACTTTTTAGAGCAGGCTCATCAGTTAATCAGTTAATTAGTTATTGGTCACGTAATACTCAATGCAGACATATTATCTTAGACACAGTTGATTGAACAGCCCCCGAAGCGCCTCAACATTTCAACAAGCGAAGCGCTTCAACAACTCAACGAGCGAAGCGCCTCAACACTTTAACATTTCAAAAACTCAAAACTCAATAACCCAAAACTTAAAACTTAAAACTATGACCAATATTACCATCATCGGCGCCGGAACCATGGGAAACGGTATTGCCCACGTATTTGCCATGAATGGCTACCACGTACAGCTGGTAGATATCTCCGAAGCATCCCTGAAAAAAGCACTGGCCACCATTGAAAAAAATCTGGGACGGATGGTTCAGAAGGAAAAAATAACTGCCGTTCAGCAAACAGATACTTTGGCCAGAATAACCACGAATACGGATTTAAAAGCTGCTTGTGCCAACGCAGATTTAGTGGTAGAAGCGGCTACTGAAAATGTGGATTTAAAACTGAAAATATTTAAACAGATGGATGAGGCGGCGCCCGAAAAAGCGATTCTGGCGACCAATACTTCTTCCATTTCTATTACCAGAATAGCCGCGGTCACCAACCGTCCGGAAAAGGTGATCGGCATGCACTTTATGAATCCGGTGCCCGTTATGAAACTGGTCGAAGTCATCCGTGGTTACGCAACGACCGATGAAGTAAATAATACGATTGTAGCGGTTTCTAAAAAATTGGGGAAAGTACCTACGGAAGCGAATGATTATCCGGGTTTTGTCGCCAACCGAATTCTGATTCCCATGATCAACGAAGCCATTTACACTTTACACGAAGGAGTAGCGGGCGTCGAAGAAATAGATACCGTCATGAAGTTGGGAATGGCGCATCCGATGGGCCCACTGCAACTTGCTGATTTTATAGGATTGGATACGGTTTTAGCTATTTGCCGCGTACTCCACGATGGGTTTGGTAATCCAAAATATGCGCCATGTCCTTTATTGGTTAATATGGTAACGGCGGGGAAAATGGGTCGAAAATCAGGAGAAGGATTTTATGCTTACACGCCGGGGAGTAAAGATATCGTCGTAGCAAAAACATTTGCTGCCAGCATGTCTTAGTTTCTTTGTGGCTAAAAATGACCTTTAGCGTCTTTATCCTGTACTCCATAAATTGACAATAAAAACAAAATGAACCTCCTCTTTGAAAACTTTCGCTTACCTGGCAATCAACGTAAACCCGGCGAACTTTATTTAACAATCTCCGAAGATAAAATAGTTGATTTATCTATTTATCCGCCGTTGGAAAACATAAAAGATTGCATCGATTGTAAGGGGTGTTATTTGTCTCCTGGTTTGCTGGATTTACAACTCTACGGAGCGGGTGGTTTAATTTTATCAAAAATTTTTTCCCGGGCAGAATTTTTAGCAATCGATCAACTCCATCTGCGGGCCGGAACTACTCGTTATTTGATGACCATTCCTTCCCTGAAACATAAAGATATTCTAAAAGCGATTGCCGTTACTAAAGAGGTAATGGCTGAGGATAATACGGGCTGTTTGGGATTGCATATTGAGGGTCCATGGTTTCATCCTCAACAAGTTGGAGGTCACGATCCGGCGGTTATTCGAAAGCCTGATATAAAAAATATAAAAGAAATTATTGCTGCCGGAAAAGACATCATAAAATTAATTACGCTGGCACCAGAACAATTTTTACCAGAAGACTTAGCATGGTTAATTGCCACTGGAATTCCCCTTTCTGCCGGACATAGTAATGCGACCTGCCACGAAGCCCGTCGGTTTTTCAATCAGGGAATCCGATTGAGTACCCACCTTTACAACGCCATGTCTGGTATCCATCACCGTAGTCCGGGATTAACGGGAGCCATCCTTGCGGATGACCGGGTTTTTACGACCATCATTGCCGATGGACACCACGTCGATTATACGATGATTTCCTTGGCTTACAAGTTAAAACAACACCGTCTTTTATTAATTTCGGATGCGACCTTTTTTGGATTAGAAGATGGAATATCATCCATAAACGGCCAGCAGGTTATTAAGAAAGAAGGAGCCTGTCGTAACGAGGCAGGACGTTTAATGGGGTCTTCTATCTCCCTTTTGCAAGCGGTACAAAATGTAGTTCGGCACCTTCAAATTCCAATCCCAGAGGCGATAAAAATGGCCAGTACCTATCCAGCACGGTTTCTTGGAGATTTGGATCATGGTCAGTTGGCAGCCGGAAAAATAGCCGATATTATCTTACTGGATGAGCAATTGAAATTGCAAAGAGTCTTTCGGGCGGGGAAAGAGGTGGAGATTACATAACAAACTCAGTGGCAAGCTCAATGGTAATTTCAACAGCCCACTGAAAGCCCTCACCAATTGAAGAGCCCACGCCAGAAGAGCGCCCATCGTCCGCCCATTGAAAGCCCACCGAAAGCCCAACGAAAGCCAAACACGTATTCAGAGAAAAAAGCCCACCGAAAGCCCTCACCATTTGAAGAGCCAATTTTTGCCAACGCGCACCTCTAACTCCTAAAGGAGAACCCCACCCGCAGCCTCGCCTAAAGAAGAAAAACCAGTCCTGTTGCAGTCAATGCGGTAATATAAAAAAGAGCCTTTAACTAAAACCAATTGCCAACCCTCATCAACTAAAGGATCACCAATTGAAGAGCCCACGCCAGAAGAGAGCCAATCGTCCGCCTATTGAAAGCCCACCGAAAGCCAAACACCCCAGCAGGGAAAAAACCACCGTCGATAAATTTTGAAATTTTCCCCCACTTCTTGTTAAAATCAAAAGAAATCTGATTATTTTACGTTCAATTATTAACCTTTGTTCATATGTTAAGTCAAATGGATAAGGTAAGTTCAAGAACATAAACTACGTACTATGTCTTATTTAGCAGTTAGTCATCAAGAAAAAGAAGATCAGAAGAGAGGAGCGATCACCAGTGGGGTTATTCAC
>CALLLR010000163.1 GCA_938008185.1 uncultured Saprospiraceae bacterium | reverse complement strand
CTTTATTTATTCCAATAACTGCATAAGCTATGAAGACTGGATTGAATGCGATATCTCTTCCGCGTAGATTAAATGTCCAGGCAATTTCATCCAATGCCGAGAGTAGATAATGATCCGCTCCCTGTGTGTCCATTGCTTGACGAATCTGTGCAAACTTCTGATTTCGATCCAGGCCGGAAAAGGAAGGGTCAAGCTCAAAAATATCTGCGGTAGGAATCGTCGGACGATTGGACCAAATTTCCTTAATCAGGTCATGGTTGTTTTCGAATTCAAGTCCGTGTCGGTGCAGTATTTTGACAGTGTTGCGATTTTGATTGAGCGAGCAAAGCATTCCATCCATTCCCAGGGTCGAGCCTTTTGGGAGCTTTTCTCCCAACCATTCGATGTATTCTGGTCCACGAGCCGGACCCAGACGGTGAAGTTGAATTGGAGTGCCAGAGAGTTCTTGTTCTGCTTGGATAAAATATCGGGAATCGGTCCACAGACCGGCGTGATCCATCGTTACGACGAGCACACCCGCGGATCCCGTAAAGCCAGATAACCATTTCCGGGCTTCCCAGTGGGGCGCTACGTATTCACTCTGGTGAGGATCACTGGAAGGAATGAGATAGGCAGCCAGATTTCGAGCTTTCATGGACACTCGAAGCGCCGCTATTTTTGCTGATATTTCCATAAATAAACAGGTCTTTATCGATTGGGAAGGTGATCTAATTTTATCCCAAACATATATAAAATTTATTTGCCAGTTGATATCTGTATCTTTTTTTCATTATAAAGCGTTAATGTATAAATAAAATAGCTATAATAGATATTTATATATATTTTGTTTGGCATATTTTTTGAGAAAAAAATCGCGAAAACTGGACATATTAAAATATTTGATTTATATTGCGAGAGTTCTCAATTTTAACCAACTTGTTTTTTATTATTTTAAATGGTTGAGAATTCACATAATCATCTGATTTTCAAATCTTTACAATTTATGTTAGAGATTAAACAATCACCCATGACTTAGCATCTTACAATTTTTTATTAACGAACCAAAACACTGTGCTTATTGTTAAACCTATATTGAAAAAATCAATCAGATGCTCAAGCAAAGTTTAAATCAGAAGTTTTTACAAAAATTATCACCTCAGCAAATTCAGTTAATGAAATTGCTGCAGATACCTACCGCCACTCTTGATCAAAGGATCAAAGAAGAGCTGGAAGCTAATCCTGCTCTGGATGAAGGAGAAGAGGAATACGAAGATGGCGAAGATGCTTTCGCAAAAGACAAGGAAGATGAGAAGGAAAAGGCGGATAACGAAGAAATAGAAAGAGACGACGAATATGAGTTGGATGACTACCTCACCGAATATATCGAAGACGACCCGTCCAGTTACAAATTAAATGCCAATAATTACTCTGCGGATGACGAGGACAAAACGGTTCCGATCGCCGTAGAGGATACTTTTCATGAATACCTTGAACAACAACTCGGAATGCTTAAGTTGGCCGACGAAAGGGTAGAAAAGGTGGCCAAACAAATTATCGGCAGTATTGATGATGATGGTTATCTGCGTCGAGAACCGGAAGCGATCAAGGATGACTTGGTTTTTTCACAAAACATAGATACGACGGTAGAAGAAATCAATGCGCTATTGTCTCTGATTCAACGATTTGATCCACCGGGTATCGGCTCCCGCAATTTACAGGAGTGCCTGGAATTACAACTTCGCCATCGCCTGGAAACGGCCACGGATATTGACGACGAAGAGGAGCGGATCATCCGTATTGCCATTCGTATTATTTCAGAATACTTTGACGAATTCTCTAAAAAGCATTATCAAAAATTGCAAAGACAACTCAATATCACCGAGGCACAGTTGAGGTCGTGTATTGAGCAGGTTTTAAAACTAAATCCAAAACCAGCGAGCGGACATCGCTCCGGTAATTCCCGTTCTTCCCAGTATATTGTTCCTGATTTTACCATCGTTAACCGGGACGGAGAACTTGATTTAACCCTTAACTCCCGTAACGCACCTGATTTGCGTATCAATGAGCATTATAAAGATATGCTGAAATCTTACAAGGCGAGCCGCAAAGATGTACGTAGTAACAAGCAACAGAAAGAAGCAGTATTATTTATCAAGCAAAAAATTGATTCGGCTAAATGGTTTATTGATGCCATCCGTCAGCGACAGCAAACGATGTACAAGACCATGTACTCGATTATGCAATACCAGTATGACTTTTTCCGTACCGGTGATCAAAAAATGCTGCGTCCGATGATTTTAAAAGACATTGCGGATATTACCGGACTGGATATTTCGACGGTTTCGCGAGTAGCTAACAGTAAGTTTGTACAAACGGAATTTGGTACCAAGCGACTAAAAGATTTCTTTTCGGAATCCTTACAGACCAGTTCTGGGGAAGAAGTTTCTACCTTGGAAGTGAAGAAAATTTTGACGGATATCATTGAAGAAGAAAATAAAAGAAAGCCTTTTTCAGACGAAAAGCTAAAGAATATTTTACGCGAAAAGGGATATAATATTGCGCGTCGAACGGTGGCAAAATACCGGGAGCAGCTCAATATCTCCGTTGCTAGACTGCGTAAAGAGCTCTAGTGAAAATTACACTGAAATTTATTTCCTTTACCCTCATCGTATAAATTGCGGTGAGGGTAAATTGTTTTAGAGCGGACCATGAGATGCGTTTATTAGAAAATACTAAGGTAAGTTTTTACCTTTACAGGATCGAATAGATTTTATAAAAAGTCAACTCAAAACTTATGAAACTCAAAATAGTTTACTGGATTTTCACGGTGGGAAT
>CALLLR010000162.1 GCA_938008185.1 uncultured Saprospiraceae bacterium | reverse complement strand
CAACGGGAGTGTACCCTAAAGTGTGTCAACGCGAAAGCTTTCCTTCAGGCCTGCCTCCCGAATCAGGGAGGAACACAAGGTGCGGGATGCCTGAGCTAATGATAATTAGCGAACCCGTAGGGATGGGAGGCCACACACTTGGCTGTACAGTCCCGACAACGAATTTTTCATCAAAAAAACACATCCTCCAAGTGACGCACCTCGTAACGATTCTCCCCCCGCACCACGATGGCAATCACATCAAAGCGAATCGCCCAATCGTACTCGGTTTCCCGCATATACGCGACCGCCGCGTTGCGCATTAAAGTTTCTTTTTTGTCGGTCATCGCTTTTTCCGGATCAAACAAAAAGTCATCTGACCGGGTTTTTACTTCCACAAAAACGAGCGTATCTCCGTCCCTGGCCACGATATCCAGCTCCAGCCGTCCGTGACGATAATTGGTTACCTCAATTAAATATCCTTTTTCTAATAAAAATTCCTGAGCGATGGTTTCTCCCAATTTTCCCAGTTCGTTGTGCTTGGCCATAGCTATCAATATAAAAAAGTAAAAAAGAAAAACAAAACTAACCGCTTAATTTGGTATTTTTACCCAAAATAAAATTCACCTATGCTACACAGAATCAATCCAATCAAAACCAATGCCTGGCAAAAATTGACCGATCATTTTACTGCCACCAAAGACGATCAAATCAAAAATTATTTTCAAAAAAATAAAAAACGGTTTTCGCAGCTGTCCATGCGGTTTGAAAATTTACTCCTCGATTATTCTAAAAATCGGATTGATAAAAAAGGATTGAAATTATTGTTTCAGTTGGCCCGTGAAACCAAACTGGAAGACAACATAGCCTTGATGTTTCGCGGCGAAGCGATCAACGAAACGGAAGACCGCGCGGTGTTGCACGTTGCGCTCCGCAATCGTTCCCGCCGTGCCATTAAGGTAGACGGAAAGAATGTTATGCCGGAGGTGAAGACGGTTTTACGTCAAATGGAAAAATTCTGTAAAAAAATCCACAGTGGAAAATGGCAGGGCTATACCGGCAAACAAATTACGGATGTGGTCAATATCGGAATTGGCGGTAGTGACCTGGGTAATGTGATGGTCACGGAAGCACTGCGTCCATACTGGTTAGGAACCGTCCAGCCTCATTTTGTCTCCAACGTCGACCCGTCTCATTTAACGGAAGTGCTAAAGAAAGTAGATCCGGAAACTACGCTGTTTATCATCGCTTCCAAGTCTTTTACTACTCAGGAAACCCTCGTCAACGCGACCAACGCCCGTCAGTGGTTTTTGGAAACCGCTAAAAGTAAAGCGTACGTGGCCGACCATTTTGTGGCCCTGTCCACCAATAAATCAGCCGTAAAAGAATTTGGGATTAATCCCGATAATATGTTTCCATTCTGGGATTGGGTTGGGGGCCGCTACTCGTTTTCTTCCGCCATTGGACTATCAATTGCACTAACCATCGGCTTCCAGCATTTTATCGAAGTACTGGAAGGAATGCACGCGATGGACGAACATTTTAGAACCACAAAATTGGAAAAAAATGCACCCGTTATTCTGGCGCTGATCGGGATCTGGTACAATAATTTTTATGGCGCCTCCTCCGAGGCAATTCTACCTTACGATCAGTATCTGCATCGATTCGCTGCTTACTTTCAGCAGGGGAATATGGAGAGCAACGGAAAATCAGTAGATCGAAATGGAAATCGGGTAGACTATCAAACCGGTCCAATTATCTGGGGAGAGCCCGGTACCAACGGACAGCATGCTTTTTATCAATTGATTCATCAGGGAACTAAAATGATTCCTTGTGATTTTATTGCCATGGCTAAATCCCACAATCCAATAGGTGATCAACACCAGATATTGTTATCTAATTTTTTCGCACAGACCGAAGCGCTGATGAACGGAAAATCCGAAGCAGAGGTAGCCGCCGAATTGACAGATAAAAAAATGTCTGGAAAGCGAAAAAAATTCTTAACTCCTTTTGAAGCTTTCGAAGGCAACCGTCCAACAAATTCTATTTTATTAGAACAGTTAACGCCCCGGGCATTGGGTAGCCTTGTTGCTTTGTACGAACATAAAATTTTTACTCAGGGGGCTATTCTGAATATTTTTAGTTTTGATCAGCCCGGTGTTCAGCTCGGGAAACAACTTGCCAGAAAAATATTACCGGAACTACTTAATAACAAGAAAATTACCAGCCATGACCCTTCCACTAATGGACTAATCAATGCCTATAAAAAGATGAAAAAATAAAACTGGTGCATCAAGGACTAAGCAGATGATCAGGTGTCATTAGTTCTTGATGTATTACTTTATTATTGTAAGCCACTGGTAACTTTCCTTTTTTAAAGGGCAAAAAGTAATAGTTAAATTTTTTATTGATAAATTGTGATTCATAGATAATTACCTTACATTGCACTATAATTTAGAGACTCCCATTCTCCCATTCTCCCATTCTCCCATTCTCCCATAGTGCTACCTGTCAGGATAGTACGTACATAACACGCACACTTCACCCATTTACCTTAGTTTATTTATTTGACCTAACTTAATACAAATTAGGTAATTATAAAATTGAGTTCAGTTTTAGCTACTGGAATAGACCAAGGCTACTACTGAGGAAATTATTAATTACTTGAATAATAATTAGCGTACTATGAACATATATTCTTTCTCCAAGGCAACAGTCTTGGGCTTACTGCTATTGTCCGTTGGCTTACCAGTAAATGCACAAATTTATTCCGAACAAACCCTTCCGGGGGCCAGTGGAAGTCAAAATACCATCGTGGTGAAATCCGTCGATATCGATAATGATGGAGATCAGGATTTGGTGCTGGGCAATGAATTTCAACAAAATTCCATCCTGTTTAATCTTGGTACTGGCGATTTTATGACCGGCAATTCTGGCTTTGAAAACACCCTGAATGATACCGAAGATATTGGTTTGGGGGATTTTGATTCAGACGGTGATTTAGATGTTATTTTTATCAATCAGGGAGGTTTTGGCCACGAATACTATCATAATGATGGGAATGGCAATTTTAGTATTGCCGGATTTTTACCCGCCACCAACGGCGGTTCGATTGCCGTTGGAGATGTTAACAATGATAATTTTCCGGACGTTATCTTGGGCAATCTGAATCAGGTAAATTTTTGTATGATCAATAATGGAGATGGTAGTTTTAATAACGAAACCAATGCCCGGTTACCCGGTACGGTAAAATCCACCGATCATGTACTGTTAGAGGATATCGACGGCGATGGCGACCTTGATCTATTCTTCGCCAATCGGGATGGTAATGAAATTTTAATTAATGATGGTAACGGTTTTTTTGAAGATCAATCCTTACAACGATTGCCGCAAGGAGTAAATATGGATACTCGAAAGGCTTGCTTTGGCGACGTAAATAATGATGGAAAACCAGATTTGTTTTTGGCCAACGTGCAGTTTAATTCTAATAAAAATCCCCAAAATAGACTTTATATCAATGAATCCAATGGCTTTTTTACAGATCTAACTGCGATGCTTTTACCACAAGGACATAATCAAACGACCAATGCTGCCTTCTATGATATCGACCAGAACGGAACCCTGGATCTTTTTATTACCAACGTTTTAGAAAATCCGCTGCAAGCTTTGCTAAACGACGGTACTGGCTTATTTACCGTTCGTACGGAAGGTATTATTAGCTCACCGGTGATGACGAATGAGGCGTGGGGATTGGCCATTGCGGATTTTAATAACGATGATTTTAGTGATATTTATATATCCAGTCGAATGGGGCATGACGTTTATTTGTTGGGTGATCCCGAAGCAATGATTCCCGTTTCTACCAGCGCAGTTTTAGCAGATCATGGCTACTTTACTTTTCCTAATCCAGCCGTAGACGATATTTTTTTACAACATCCAGCTCAAATAAACCCTATGAATGCTCAAATTTATACCCTCACCGGTGAGTTGGTAGACCATCCCGTTCTTCAACCAATAGAAGCAGAGACCAGTCAGTTGATTTTAAATAAAACGCTGATGAGTGGTCTTTACTTACTACAGTTGCAAACAGAGGAGAATACGATGGTTTTAAAACTGAGGGTAGAGTAGTGTATTTTTAAAATTAAAGAGAAATTACTTTTGCTAATTAAGCTAATTGAACTTTCTCTTTAAGCAAGACGGTTACTCTATCCAAGTACCTCCCCAATAACCGTTTGTGTCTTCTCTATCATTGCGGGCGTAACCTCCAGATGGGTCACGAATCGAATCGTATGCGGACCAAATGCCGAAGCCAGGATTCCTCTGGTTTCAAATTTGGTCAGTATTGTTTCGGCAGTATGTGGAACCTTTAAATCAAAAATAACAATGTTTGATTTTACGGGGCGTACCTGTTCTACCAATGCACAAGATTCCAGGGTTTCACCAATTAATTTTGCGTGGTCATTATCTGTTTTTAGTCTTTTGACGTGATGATCCAGTGCGTAGATGCCAGCGGCTGCCAGATATCCAGCCTGCCGCATACCTCCACCCATTACTTTTCGAAACCGCCGAGCCTGCCGGATAAATTCCGTTTCACCAATCAATAGAGATCCTACGGGCGCGCCGAGTCCTTTGGAGAGACAAATGGAGATACTGTCAAAATGAGCCCCTACGGCTTGCGTGGTTTCACCCGTTTCGATTAAGGCATTAAAAAGCCGAGCGCCGTCCAGGTGTAGTTTAAGACCTCGTTTTTGGCAAAGATTTCGAATAGGCAGAATTTCATCCAGCGTATAATAACTGCCTCCCCCTTTATTACAAGTATTTTCGAGTACGACCAGTTTACTGACGGGTAGCCAGTCGTACAGCGGTTTGATGGCTGCCTCAATTTGGTCGGCCACAATTTTTCCGTTGGTGCCTTGCAAAAGGTTCATGGCGACCCCGGAATTAAAAGCATAACCTCCGGTCTCATACTGGTATACGTGCGAATAATGATCACAGATCACTTCGTCCAGCGGTTGGGTATGTACTTTAATTGCAATCTGATTGGTCATCGTGCCGGATGGACAAAAAATAGCCGCTGGTTTATTAAATAGCAACGCTGCTTTGGCTTCCAGCGTATTGATCGTTGGATCAGACTTAAATACATCGTCTCCTACCTCCGCCGAAAACATCGCCTGGAGCATTTCGGGAGTAGGGCGGGTGACGGTATCACTGACTAGGTTTATTTTCATAAGTACGAATATCCTAATTATCTCCCTTAATTTTAAATTTTAGAATTTATTTCTTTTGGGAACAGAGATCATCTGACCATTATTCGATTTTAGTTGCTACAAGAAAAAGGATTGTTATGGCTTTATTTTAAATAATTTTTTTATATTAAAAATATAAAATTTGGTTTGGTATTTTCTTGTTCCACGAAATAAAAATTATTACTTTGCTTGTCATAATTAATTTCTATTTTGATATGGATTTGGTTGACCAATTTTTTTATGCTGCGTTTACCGTAGATAGTGTGGTTTTTGGTTTTGATGAAGGCGATCTTAAGATTTTGCTCATCAAAAGAGGAGAAGAACCCTTTACGGGAAAATGGGCATTACCGGGATATTTTGTTAAAAAAACAGAAACGCTTGATAATGCCGCAGAACGGGTTCTGGAAGAGTTAACCGGATTAAAAAATGTATACCTCGAACAGGTTCGCAGCTTCGGGAAAGTAGACCGACATCCAGCTGGTCGGGTGATTACCTGTGGTTATTTTGCGCTGATAAAAATTAGCGACTATAAAATTCAACCTGGTTCAACTGGACTAGCGAAACGGGCAGAATGGCATTCCTATAAGGAAATTGGTGAGTTAGCGTTTGACCATAACGAAGTTATTGCCTACGCATTCAGAATGCTGAAACGTAGGGTACGAACGCAACCCATTGGCTTTGAATTGCTTCCACCAAAATTCACGCTAACGCAATTGCAGCACCTTTACGAAGCTATATTGTTGTCAGATGAATCCCCCGAAAATAATAAACTGGATAAGCGAAATTTTAGAAAGAAAATTTTAAGCATGAATCTTCTCGTAGATCTTAACGAATATCAGGAGGGGGTGGCACACCGTCCGGCAAAACTATATCGTTTTGATAAAGAAAAATATCGGGAACTGGAAAATGCGGGATTTAGTTATGAGTTATAAAAAGCTACCGTCTGATAAAAAGGCTTTAATTGACACCTGATTGGAAAATTCGCTGCGTAAATCATCCAAAGCGGTCTTGAGCTCATCTTGGCTACCAGTTTGTTTCAGTAAAAAAATATTTTCGTTGATGGTTTCCTGCTGATCCTTAATGGAAATCGCTGTCCCCCCTTCTACATTAAAGTAACCATATTCTCCCTGTGATAATCCAATTTCTTCGGTCCACGGAGCAAGCCTGTTACTAAATTCTTCCAATATTGAGTTTTCGTCTGCCGCATCCTCGATATTTAGATATCCCCATATCAGATCTTCTGGAACAGTTTTTAGGAGCTTCCAGGGAATGAAAATTCCGTAATCCGACTCCATCGCTAATTCGTAAAAACGGGGTTTTACTTTCAATAAACCAAGATTGACAATTTCATTATTTTTGAGATTCAACTGAATAGGATATTCGCCTTCTGAAAAATGGCCTATTTCAATTTGATTGGAAGCGGGGGCCAATCCGGGAATACATTCGTGCGGGGGAAGGATATTATTAATAGAAATGACCGTATTATTTCCCAATTGATTGAAGCTAAAAGAGATACTGTAATTTTCACAATCCAGTTCTTCCAGGGTCGTTATACGTAATTCGAGCATTCGCTGGCTGGCATCAAGGATTTCCCATAACTCAACCTGGAGTTCATCTGATATAGCTATATTAACGTTGGGATCCGTATTCTCCGGTTGACAGGCCGGTAGCAATGCCAGGAATAAAAAAATAAAAATATAATAGTAATGACGAGTCATATCAGGGCAGTTCTGGTAAAATATAATCGGTTGTAAGTAAATTTCGTCTTCTGGAGTATTTGAATGGGCCTGGGTGATGGTATTCGCAATTAATAACGATTAATAACAAAATACGTTGCTTCATTTTTAATTAAAAAGGAAAATTTTTTAAAAAATGTGCAACTTATAGGTTACCTTACTTGTCATTTCTACGGAAAAATTGTTTAAACAAATACTATGCTAACCCTAAATGCCATTAAGAAAGCCTACCGAACGGATTATAATACTTTGCCTGTTCTCAAGGGTATTGACTTAGAAATAGAGGCGGGAGAATTTGCCTCCATTATGGGATCTTCTGGTTCCGGTAAATCTACTTTACTGAATATCCTGGGCATTTTGGACGAATATGATTCTGGCGAGTACTACCTGAATGGCACCTTGATCAAGGATCTTTCACAAAAGCAAGCGGCTATTTACCGCAATCAGTTTATTGGATTCGTTTTCCAGTCGTTTAATTTGCTTAATTTTAAAACGGCGGTAGAAAACGTAGCACTTCCTTTATATTACCAAAAAGTAGATCGAAAAAAAAGAAAAGAAATCGCACTGGATTATCTGGATAGAGTAGGACTGAAAGAATGGGCAGAACATTTACCGACCCAGCTTTCCGGCGGGCAACAACAAAGGGTCGCCATCGCCCGGGCCCTGATTACCAATCCCAAAATGATTCTTGCGGATGAACCAACGGGTGCACTGGATTCCCAAACTTCCAACGATGTGATGAAAATTTTTGAACAAGTAAACAGAGACGGAATTACCGTAGTAATTGTTACCCACGAAAATGATATTGCCGAAAAAACAAAACGGATTATTCGATTACACGATGGCTTGATCGAAAAGCAATAATTAAAAATTATGCTTTTTGCTAGTGCCTTGGGCAATAAGTTAGTGAGTTTATGGAGGCAGTAATTTTACAGCTGATCAAGGCAGAAAATCCGGAGTTATGCCGTAGCATAATGAGGAATTTTCTAACGCAGAGCAGATTTAAAATTACCAGTCTATATGCTCAATTAA
>CALLLR010000161.1 GCA_938008185.1 uncultured Saprospiraceae bacterium | reverse complement strand
GTGCAAAGAATTGAAAAAAAATGGACCATGCCTGTCAGAGATTTTGGTCTAATGCTCCAACAATTTTTGATTATCTTTGGCGACCGATGCAAAATCTAATTAGCACTCTAAATGGTGTTTACACAGAATTCTGGAAAGGCTCTAAAAAATTGACACACTTTACTGAACAGTCCCGCTTTTTAACACTCTTTTTACGTTTGAGAGAACCTAACCAACTAATAGCTAACTGGCTAACCAACAAACGATTTGTCACGCACTCAAAAAAAATATCTTTTAAATGCAACCACTTGCCGAACGAATGCGTCCTAAAACACTGGATACTTATATTGGTCAAAAACACTTGATTGGACCCAACGCGGTTTTGCGACAGGCCATTGATTCGGGCCGCATTCCTTCTTTTATTCTGTGGGGACCTCCGGGCGTTGGAAAGACTACCCTGGCCGGTATTGTAGCCAATACACTGGAACGTCCTTTTTTTACCCTTAGTGCCATCAATGCCGGAGTCAAGGACATTCGCGAAATGATTGAGAAGGCGCGAAAATCTACTTTTTTTGACCGCCCCAATCCGGTACTTTTTATCGACGAGATTCATCGCTTTAGCAAATCTCAGCAGGACTCCCTTCTGGGTGCGGTCGAAAAGGGAATCGTGACGCTGATCGGAGCCACCACCGAAAATCCTTCGTTTGAAGTCATCCCCGCCCTACTCTCCCGGGCTCAGATTTATGTACTCAATCACCTGGAAAAATCAGAATTGATTCAGTTGGTAGATGAGGCAATTGCGCAGGATGAATATCTAAAAAAACAGAACATCAGTGTCCAAGAGTATGATGCTTTGTTACAATATTCCGGTGGCGATGCCCGAAAATTATACAATACACTCGAACTGGTGGCCAACTTTTCGGAAGGTAACGAAATGATCATCACCAATGAACTGGTCAAAAATTTAGTCCAGAAAAATATTGTCGTTTACGATAAAGGCGGAGAACATCACTACGACATTGCGTCAGCTTTGATCAAGTCCATTCGTGGCAGCGATCCTAACGCTGCGGTGTATTATCTGGCCAGGATGCTGGTAGGTGGAGAGGACATCAAATTTATCGCGCGGCGGTTGGTAATTTCGGCTTCCGAGGACATCGGCATGGCCAATCCAAATGCTTTGTTGATGGCGACAACTGCCTTTCAGGCTTGTCAGGTCATCGGAATGCCCGAAGCTCGAATTATCTTATCTCAGGCCGTTATTTATCTGGCCACTTCTGCCAAGAGTAACGCCTCCTATCTCGCCATCAACGAGGCCATGACCCGCGTCCGGGAAACGGGTGCGCTTTCTGTTCCGCTGCACCTGCGCAACGCACCGACCAAATTAATGAAAGACCTCAACTACGGAAAAAATTATCAGTACGCGCATAATCATACGGGGAATTTTGTCACCCAGGAATTTCTGCCCGATGAGGTAAAAGGAACCAAATTCTACGATCCGGGCAATAACCCTGCGGAGGGAAAAGTGCGGGAAAAATTAAGACGGGAGTGGAAAGAGAAGTATGGGTATTAGGATTAGAATATTGAATGCTGAATCTCCAATAATGAACCCGCCTGTCCGGCCAGCAGGTATTGATTTTTTGGCTTGCAGATAAGATGTAGGTTAAAAATTTAAAGGTACCTTATGGCGTGTGTCTTTTAAATGAATATTGGACATTCGATATTCGACATTCAATATTCCCTTTGGTCTTCGGGGAAAATCTCATCTGCATTGAGAAAAAAATCAGGAAAAACACCTACGGGAATTTGATCTCCTTTTACGTAAGGTTTTTGTTGAATTGCTGTATACTTTCCTTTTTCATCAAGGCGATAAACCAAAATAGTTGCTTCGTGTGGATGAACTATCCAATATTCTGTCACCCCGGCATTTTGATAAAGATCAAATTTTTCGTTCAAATCTTTTTTTGAAGTAGCTTTAGAGAGAATTTCGATGACCCAATCCGGAGCACCATTACATCCCTGATTATCCAATTTGGCAGCATCACAGATAACACAAATATCTGGTTGCACCACTGTGTCAATTTTATCATTTGACTGCTTTTCTTTAGGTAAAGTCAATCGAACATCAAATGGTGCTGAAAATGCCTGACAAGGACTTTTTCTTAAAAATGACCAAATTAATCCATGCAAATTAGCAGATACCTCTTGATGAAAACGATTAGGAGCAAGGGACATTCGATATATTCTCCCTTTAATCAGTTCCACCATCTCGTCGAAATGCCACGTCAGATAATCTGCATAAGAATATTTTTTATCAAAATCCAGTTGATTAATGTCTGTAATCATCATTAAAAAATTTACTTAAAAGTAAGCATTTTCCACCTCAAAAGGCACGAATATTGCCTTATTAGGAAAAAATCTAGCTTGCCCATGAATCAGTTTATTTCCGTTATTATTCCTTGTCATAATGTTGAAGATTATATAGAAGAAGCGATCGCCTCGGTGATGGCCCAGACTTATATGGATTTTGAACTGATCCTGGTAGATAATAATTCCACGGATCGTACGCTGCGTATGCTGGAAAGAGCGGCGATTAATTCGAGTAGAATCCGCGTGCTGGAAGAAAAAGGAAAAGGGGCGCCACGGGCCAGAAACCGGGGATTGTCCGTAGCGCGCGGTAGCTGGATTCAGTTTTTGGACGCCGATGACCTGATGCTACCCGACAAACTGGAACGTCAAATTGAACTGGTTAAGCCCGATACACCACTACTCGTAGGTACGCCCAAATATCTGCGCCTCGACGGAACTTCCTACGTTACCGAACCTTGGGAAGATCCTTTCCTAGGAGTTTTTGAAGGTCTGCGACAAGGCAATACTTGTTGTAATTTATGGAATAAAAAATACCTTAAGCTGGTCGATGGCTGGGAGGAAGACCGAGAATTTCAGCAGGATTATGATTTAATTTTCAGAATTTTAAAAGAGAATGATCAGCCAGTTTATGACTTTGAGGTAAGCACGTTGATTCGTGAACGCAAGGAAGGACAGATTACTAAAAAAAATCCACGCGGTATCCGCATCACACTTTTAGAATTGAGACTGGAAATGATGCGCTGGCTGAAACGTAACCGCCCGGGACTGTACGAGTATGATGCGTTTTTTTATCAGCAAACATTTTATCGGTTTATTCGCTACCTGGCGGAACTAGATCTGGACCTGGCGGAATCCTACATGAGGTACTTGCCTAAAGGTTTTAAACCACGGTATTCAAAAGAATTATACATTCCTTTTTGGAACGCCATGATGGTACAATTGGTCGGATTTAAAAAAGCGGAAGAGCTGCGTAGAGTCGTTCGTTCGGGTATTAAAAAAGAGGATCGTTTTGAATTAAAGTCTAAATCTGCCTGGAATCAAAAAGGATAAACTTCTCTAAATATACCATACATCTGATCTACATATTTCTGGACCGTATAATTTTGAATGGCTTTCTGTTGGCCGGCCTTGCCCATTTTACGCGCACGGTTGGGGTCCTTGAGGAGGAGTTCCATTTTTTCGGCCAATCCCTGCGCGTCGTTTTCGTACAGATATCCATCTACACCATCCGTCAATAATTCCGGTGTCGCTCCTCCCCGGTATCCCAATACTGGTTTCCCGTAAGACATCGCTTCAACCGTTACACGTCCCATTCCTTCGTCCCGCGAACACATCAAAACCGCATCAGCGCGATGATATTCTGTATCCACCTCCTTTTTAAAACCCACAAAACGAACCTGCTCCGTAATCCGTTTTCGTTTGGCCATTTCCTTTAATTTAATTTCATAAACCCGACGACCGGTACCGACAATTCGCAGGCGAGCGTGCGGATATTTTCCGGCAATCAATCCAAAAGCTTCTACCGCTTCGAGCTGTCCCTTTGCGGGATGTAATAATCCGATACAGAGAAAGGTAAAAGTATCTGCTTCTTTCTCTTTATCGACCGGTACCGCAAAAAAACGCTCCATCCTGTTTTCGTCCAGTACGCCGTTATAAACAATTTCCCAATTAATATCCGACCGATTCTTCCCTACCCCATTTTTGATGGCCTGAGAAATGGCGATGGCTTTTTTAGCTTTTTTTAAATATTTAAATAAAATTTCTTCACTCGGAAAAAATTTCATTTGATACTGCAGCCACGCAAATTCGCGAATATGCCAGACGTGGGGAACGTCAATCTGCTCCGCAATTTGCGCCCCGAGTCCCAGTACCGAGCTGTTGGTATGAATAATATTCGGTCCAAATTCTTTTGCTTCCAGCGCCAGGGCGGGCAATAGATTATTATTCCGGTAAGCGGCAAAGGGTAGATGAAAAAAGGAAGGGTGCATAAAGGTAGCCGCCCAGTTGTGGTACGGAAAAATTCTTACGTTGATATTTTCTGCTTCCAGCGCTTTGGTAAAATCCCCTTCCTCCGGGCACCAGACTTGTGGTAAAACCCCTTTATCCCGTAATCCAACGACCAGACTAAATAAAGAACGATTGGCACCCAGCAAATGAGGGTAATGAGAAAGAAAGAGGATTTTCATAAGAAATTGTTTCACTTTTAGAGCCACAAAATTACGCTAATTTGGTGATCTCTAAAAATGACATCCTACTCATTCTACCGCATCACCACCACCTTCGCCCCGTAAAACACCCGCTCTTTTTTACCTTCGGGATAAAACTCCACTTGATAGGTTCCCGGAGAAAAATTCAACAAGTCCAGTCGATAAGTACCGTCACTATCCAGAATCATTTTTCTGGCAACCAACTTCCCTTGCGAGTCATATACTTCCATCGTACCGGATTGTACACCCTCCGGTAAATCAATGCGGAACAATCCTGCTCCCGGATTTGGATATACCAACAAATCACGTCGGTAAAAAACAGGCTGATTAAAAACGGACGTAACCAGACTACTATCACATTTCTCCTCTTCATCTACCCGCCAACGTGGAAAGTTGGGCATCGAAGCCACTGTAGACCCCACGGGTAATTCAATACCATTCTGCACAAAACCACAGGCGGTGCCCAATTCATCGGGATGGTTGATCACGTGGTAGGAATTGGTACTGCTCGTCGGACACATATAGATTCGACAGTCGGGCGCCAAAGCCATCAGATAAAAGGTGGTAGAAAAAGGATCCTGGGTTCCATTGTACGTATCGATCAGTAGG
>CALLLR010000160.1 GCA_938008185.1 uncultured Saprospiraceae bacterium | reverse complement strand
TCAAACCCAATGAATTAATTTTAAGAATTAAAAGAATCATTCAAGAGAAAAAATTATCATAATGAAAGGAATTATTTTGGCCGGTGGCCTCGGAACTCGTCTTTATCCGTTGACCATGGCGGTCAGCAAGCAGCTTATGCCGGTTTACGATAAGCCGATGATTTACTATCCATTGTCCACATTGATGAATGCAGGTATTCGGGAGATTGCTATTATATCAACTCCTTATGATTTACCTAAGTTTGAAAAACTATTGGGAGATGGTTCAGAAATCGGTTGCTCCTTTACTTATATTGCACAGCATGATCCCAACGGACTGGCACAGGCGTTTGTGCTGGGTGCTGATTTTATTGGCAAAGATTCCGTTTCCTTGATTTTGGGAGATAATATTTTTTACGGAGCTGGGCTCAACGAATTATTACAGAAGAGCGCGGATCCGGAGGGAGGAATCGTATTTGCTTATCAGGTAGCAGATCCGGAAAGATATGGTGTTGTAGATTTTGACGACAATTTTACGGCCTTGTCCATTGAAGAAAAACCAGCCCATCCAAAATCAAATTATGCGGTTCCTGGTCTTTATTTTTATGATAATTCGGTGGTCGAAGTTGCCCGTAATCTGGAACCCAGTGCACGGGGAGAATACGAAATTACGGACGTAAACAAGCACTATCTGGAAATTGGAAAACTGAGCGTCGGCGTACTGGGTCGTGGAGTTGCCTGGTTAGATACCGGAACGCATAAGTCGCTGATTCAGGCCGGACAATTTATTGAAGTAATTGAAGATCGGCAAGGCTTGAAAATTGGTTGTATTGAAGAGGTAGCCCACGAAATGGGTTTTATTAATGATGAGCAATTAGAAAGGCTGGGTCATAAATACATCAAAAGTGGATACGGTGAGTATCTGTTACGATTACTAAAAAAAGAAGTTTAAAACATAGTTGATAGATTATCAATCAAAAGAGGCGATACTGGTTTTCCGTTGTCGCCTCTTCTGCTTTTTAAAATTTCATAATACCACCTGCTTCACATCTTCTCCCTTAATAGCCGCCGCCATCAAGTCCGGAAACTTCTCCGGTGTACAGGCAAAAGTCGGAATATCCAGTGCCGCAAATCGCTCGGCCATCGTCTTGTCATAAACAGGTTTTCCCTGATCGCTCAGTGCCAGCAACGTGATGAACTGCGCACCAGAACGTTTGATAACAGCCGCCGTTTGTAATAGTTTTCCTTTATTTCCACCTTCAATAAGATCACTGATCAACACCAGAATTGTATCTGCGGGCCGCTCAATCATCGGTTGGATAAACTGCAGAGCCTGACAAATATCTGTCCCTCCGCCCAGTTGGGTGCCAAACAATACGGAGACCGGATCGGTCAACTCGGGCGTCAAATCCATTACCGCTGTATCAAATACCACCAAATGTGTTTTTAGCGATCTCAGCGAAGCCATCACTGCCGCAAGAATACTCGCATATACGACTGAGCTAGCCATCGAACCACTCTGGTCTACCAATAAAATCACCTTTTTCAGTGCTTGTCCCCGGCGGCCGTACCCAATCAGATTTTCCGGAATAATCGTTTTCAGGTCTTGCTGGTAATGCTTCATATTGATCCGGATGGTTTTGTTCCAGTCAATTTCTTTGAAGGTGGGACGGCGGTTGCGTTTGGCTCGGTGGATACTCCCGATCACGGCCTCCCGCATTGGATTTTTGAGCTGTTGTTCAATTTTTTTGACGAGTTTCCCTACGACCATACGGGCGGTTTCCTTGGTTCTGGCAGGAATTATTTTTTTTAAGGTCAATAAGGTTGCTACTAAGTGAATATCCGGTTCAATGGTTTTTAGTAACTCCGGTTCGGTCAAAATCTGGTGGAGACCCAGCCGGTCCAGTGCATCGTTTTGCATGACTTGCACCACTTTTTCCGGAAAATATTTGCGGATGTCTCCCAGCCAGCGATTGACATTGGGGGAAGAACTGCCCAGATTTCCTTCCTGGTCGGAGTCGTAGAGCGCATCTAATACGTCGTCCATTCCCTGTATTTCTTCGGATAAGTCCATGCCAGCAGCTTCCGCTGCGCTTTTACCGAGGATCAACCGCCATTTTTTGATTCTTTCTTCCATTGGTATAAATATAAGGATTTCGATTTGTAATGAAGGATATAGGGCTAATTAAGTTAATGATTTGAAAGGTGGATAAAAGCTAACAAGAAAGGACGAAAGGACATGGTGACTATTATTCTGTGATAAAAATAACAGGTATTTTAATTAAAACCTTAAATGGTTATACTAAATATTCTAGGGAGGAGATTACGATTGATACTTTTACTAACTCTATTCCAAGAACAACGGGAGGAGTTACAAATTATCACGATTTGTCCTTATCTTTCTTAAGAGAAATTAATAATTTATATCTTTTTGGAGGGGTTGGGGTAGGATGGATAAGAGGGCATTCTTCTACTGAAGATATTGGTTTTTCGCAAAAAAGATTAACTGTAATTGAAGATTCTGAAACTAATTTAAAATTTCACGTAGGAATTTTAAAAAATACGATAAAAAAACACGAACGACTAAACATTTTTTTAGGAGTGGGGACAAGATTTGATTATAGATTATCGAAAAGAGCCGCTAGTAAACGTAGTTTATACGATAAAGATAGCAATGACTATCTTGAAGGCCAAGAAAATGAATTTGGATTTGCAAGACTTTGGAGATTAGGTCCAACAATAGAGTTAGGCGGTTATTATAGACTTATCAGTAACTTTCATGTAGGTATTAACTTTACACCATGGTTTTATTTTCAAAAAGAGATCGGTGACGAGAATATTGAAATTACTCAATTTGGTGAAAATAAATCAATATTGTCAGAAAGTGGATTTTATAAAACAGTAAACAAAACAATATTTACCAGAAGTCAGACATTCTCTTATTCATTATTATGGAAATTCTAAAATATAAAATAATTGTTATTGCGATTTTAATTTTTGTAATGCCCAAAATTAATGGTCAGGAAATAGATTTTAAACTCGGAAATATTGTTTACGACGAAAGTTATCCTATTCATTATGGCAAAGCCAAAAAACGGTTAATAGAAAGAAAATACCTCGAAGACAAAATCATGCAGGATATGTCTGACGGGCCTGATCAAAAGTTCTACCGACAATATCTCTACGACACCGAAGGAAATCTTTCCAATAAAATAGCATTTAACGATCAGGCAGCACTAATAAACAGTGTAGTCTATCAGTATAGTGAAAAAGAGGAGATAATGAAAAGTTTTGATAAAAATAATAATTTGGTGGGCAAATCAGTCAAAACTATTACTCCTGAAATGATTAAGCGTTTTAGCTATAGCATAGATGAAGAAGGCAAGGCCAAGATGACTTCAGAAAATAGACAGTACAAAGACGAGTACAACAATATCATCAAAACGGAAAAGAAAAATGCTGGTTTTAATCGAGTATACGTCACCGAAACTTTGTTTGAATATTATTAGTATTTCACTAATTTACCATCTCTCAAGGTGATTTATTCAAAAAATCACCATTCTCCAGATTTATCTACTCCATATTGGCTAATTTTTGAACTATAGAACAACTTCAAATAATATAGCCACTTCCTCCTTTAAATCTCCTCATTCTTTGCGTATCTTGCAGGTTTTTTAATACAACTATCTAGTCTATAATTCGTTAGGCCTTTTGTCTACTTAGTTAACCCAATAAAATTTGTTAACCACGTGAAGCAGGAATTGCAGGAAGAATTTACGGAGGAGCAACAGGATGTGCTCAAGTCTATTCGGATGTCCAGAATTATTTTTCCGATTCTTCTGGGGCTGGGAGTGGTTGGTTATCTCATGTGGAAGCAGTACGATCCGGAGGAATTTTCTCAGATTCACTGGAATACCCATACGACCTTTTGGATTTTACTTTCTGTTCTGCTATTGATTATTCGGCATTTAGCTTATGCCATTAGATTACGAATTCTTTCTGATGGTCAGTTTAGTTGGAGCAAATGTATTGAATTGATTTTTATTTGGGAATTCAGCTCTGCTGTTTCTCCTACGAGTGTTGGGGGATCCGCGGTGGCGCTCTTTGTACTTTCACAAGAAAAACTCTCGACCGCAAAAACAGCTACGATCGTCGTTTATTCTGCGGTAATGGATACTGTCTTTTTCGTTGGAACACTGCCAATTCTTTTGATGATTATTGGTACGGAGATGATTCGACCGAAGATTGACGGAATTGTTTCCTTTGATGCCTGGGGATATACCTTTGTGGGGGCCTATATTTTCATGGCGATTTATGGTTTTACCTTTTTTTATGGTTTATTTATCAATCCCAATACCATTAAGAAAATATTGGTGTGGATCACGAGCAATCGCTGGCTAAAAAAATGGCAAAAAGGGGCGGAAGAACTCGGCCACGATATGGTCGTTGCTAGTCAGGAGTTACAAAACAAAAAATGGGGTTTTCACCTGAGCGTATTTTTTAGTACCGCAACGGCCTGGTCCTGTCGGTTTTTATTGCTCAACTGTTTGATTATTGCGCTTTCCACGGACGTCGTGCCGCTGACCTTTCTTGCACAGTTGGGATTATATGCGCGCCTGGAGGCAATGTTTGTGATTATGGCGTTTAGTCCGACGCCGGGTGGTGCTGGATTTGCGGAGCTGGTATTCTTTGGATTTACGAGCGATTACGTCAGTCAAAAAGGAATTGCTTTATTCATCGCGGGTATTTGGCGTCTGATGACCTATTACGCATATTTGCTGATTGGTGCGATTATTATTCCGAACTGGATTAGAAAAATTTTAAATAAAAGAAAGCGGCGAAAACAAATAAAAGACAAATAAAAATAAGAATATGAAAAAATATTTTTTTCCAGCAATCGTGGCCTTTTTGGTATTTGGATACTTTGTTGGCAAACCACTCTACATGCAGCCTTCCTACCAAAGGGGTGAGATGGCGCCCACCATTAGTGGTACCACCCTCAACGGAAATTCTTTTTCGCTAACTGATCTCAAAGGAAAGTATGTGTTGATTGATTTCTGGGGAAGCTGGTGCGGCCCATGTCGGCGGGAAAATCCGAAGCTCGCCGACTTTTATAAAAAGTTTAAAAAACCAAAGGATAGTAATGGGACAGGATTCGAAGTGGTCAGTATCGGTATAGAAACCAACGCAGATCGCTGGAAAAAAGCTATTCTTAAAGACGGAATGACCTGGTCTTACCATATTTTAGATCAGGCGCAAAGTCTTCGGTTTTTTGATTCTCCCATCGCTAAAACCTACGGAGTGAAGGAAGTACCTACTAAATTTTTGCTTAATCCAATAGGAGAAATTATTGGCGTAAATCTGCCATTTGCGCAAATGGAAGAAATTTTGACAGGGCAAAACGGCAAAAACTGACAGATTGACCCCAAAAAATGGCATGGCAATAAAATTGATATATAGGAAAAGGCTGAGTAAGTGCTCATTATACAAACGAAACATTAATGTTCAAGAAAATAAAAGATATTATGAATAAGAAGCATCAAGATTCGGAAAGTCCGGAGATCGAAGAAACTTTAGAGGATGCCTTGGAAGATAGTGCAGTAGCGGAAAGCAAAGACAAAAAGCCAAAAGGCAAGGGTAGAAAGGCGACACTCGAACTAGAAGAAAAAAATCAGGAACTGGGTGAACTCAAAGACAAGTATTTACGTCTTCAGGCGGAGTTTGATAACTTTCGTAAGCGTACGATGAAGGAGAAACTCGAATTTATGGTGACGGCAGCTCAAGATACCATGACGGTTCTGTTGCCTGTGCTAGACGATTTTGATCGTGCTAAGAAAAACGCAGAAGATGAAAACAGCACGGAGCCTTTTAGCGAAGGCGTCATGCTGGTTTATGATAAGCTCCATAAAAATCTTGCGCAGAAAGGTCTCAAAGCCATGGAATCCACTGGTGAAGATTTTGATCCGGAACTACACGAGGCTATTACCGAAATTCCAGCGCCTAGCGAGGATATGAAAGGAAAAGTAATAGATACTGTAGAAAAAGGCTATTTCTTAAAAGATAAAATTATCAGACACGCAAAAGTGGTGGTAGGTAAATAAAATAACCACACTTACTTTGCTCACTGGTACAATAATAAAATTATGGCAAAAAGAGATTTTTATGAAATTCTCGGGGTATCCAAAACCGCCGATGAAAAGGAAATAAAGAAGGCGTATCGGAAGGTAGCTATGAAATATCATCCGGATAAAAATCCGGATAATAAAGAGGCGGAATCCAAATTTAAAGAAGCGGCCGAGGCTTACGAAATCCTTAGTGATCCGGATAAAAAAGCGCGGTACGATCGTTTTGGACACGCCGGAGTAAGCGGGAATGCCGGTGGTGGTCGAGGTGGATTCGGTGGTGGTATGACCATGGAAGATATCTTTTCTCAATTTGGTGATATATTTGGCGAAGGTGGTGGGGGTAGCCCTTTCGAGTCTTTCTTTGGAGGTCGAGGAGGCAGTACGAGGCGTAGCAAAGGACAACGGGGAAGTAATCTGCGGATCAAAGTAAAACTTACGATGGAAGAAATCGCCAACGGGGTCACTAAAAAAATTAAAGTAAAAAAGCAGGTCAACTGTAAGACTTGTGGTGGTTCGGGCGCAAAGGATAGCAACTCGGTTACGACCTGTAGCACCTGTCGCGGATCGGGTTATGTACGTCAGGTAAAAAGTACCTTTTTGGGACAGATGCAGACGACTACCGCTTGTCCAACTTGCAGCGGCTCAGGTAATATGATTACCGCAAAGTGCAAAACTTGTAACGGAGATGGACGTACACAGGGAGACGATACCATCGAAATCGAAATCCCGGCAGGCGTCGCCGAAGGAATGCAGCTTTCGATGCGTGGAAAAGGGAATGCGGGTGCCAACGGCGGACCGGACGGAGACTTACTGGTGATCATCGAAGAGAAGCCACACGCAGAACTCCAAAGAGACGGAATGAATATTATTTATGAGCTGTATCTAAATTTTGCCGATGCTGCGCTGGGTACTTCCGTAGAAGTTCCAACGATTGACGGACGGGTGAAAATTAAAGTTCCAGCGGGCACGCAATCTGGTAAGATGTTCCGACTGAAAGGAAAAGGGTTGCCATCCGTTCAGGAATATGGGGTCGGAGATCAATTGATTAATACCAATATCTGGACGCCTAAGAAGCTCAGTGAAAGCGAAAAGTCGCTACTGGAAAAAATGCGTTCGATGCCTAATTTTGATCCTAAACCAGGAAAATCGGAGAAAGGCTTTTTTGAACGAATGAAAGATTATTTTGGATAAAAAAAGATGGATGGGCTGCAAAAACGGTTCATCCTTTTTTTTTGACGCTGCGTCCAATCTGGTTGTGTGAAATATGAAGACAAGTAGTATCGTTCTAATCATGATTCTCTTAAACAGCTTCATTAATTTTAGGAACCCTTTTAATTTTTTAAACTTCTTTTCTTTGAAAAAAAATATTACGTCCTTTCTCTCAATTTGTTTGATCCTGACTTTGCTAACTGGTTGTGGCAAATCTTATTTTTTTTCCGAAGTCACAGAAATTCCTGCACAGACCTGGACTTATGCTAATATCCCTGAATTTGAGGTAAACGTAGAGGATGTAACGGCAAAATATAATCTCTTGCTTGATATTAGCCACGCAACGGATTTTCCATACCAAAATATTTATATAAAATTTCACGCGACCGATCCAACCGATCGCAAGACGATTACGCAAGTTCCGATTGAATTTGCTAACAAAGGCGGTGTGTGGTTTGGAGATTGTGACGATAAATGGTGTCGATTAGAAGGATTTTTACAGAAAAACCTGAAGTTTTCAGAAGCAGGCAAATACATTTTTAAGTTGGAGCAATATATGCGGGTAGAGGCCTTAGGAGGGATTCAGTCGGTCGGACTCAAAATTGAAAAAATAAAGTAGCCTATTGATTCGTTCTTATCGTTGATATTAAAGCAGCATACGTTATTCACCAAAAAAGCACAATAGAATTATTATGAAAAAAATAAAAACACTCCTATTCTTCAGTGTACTTTTTACCGTTTCGGTGCAGGCTCAAGGCTTTAAAGGATTGCTCAACAAGGCAAAATCAGCCATTACTGACGATGGATTGTCTCAGGAAGATGCAGGTAATGGACTTAAGCAAGCCCTTGATTTAGGGGTGGACGAAGCAGTTAGTTTTTTATCTGCAGAAGATGGCTATTACAAGTCTGCTTACAAAATCTTGTTACCAAAAGAGGCACAAGTTGTGGCGAATAAGCTAAAGGCGATTCCTGGTTTTGGAAATGTAGAAGCAAATTTGGTAGAAAAAGTAAACCGGGCGGCAGAAGACGCAGCGTCTAAAGCTAAGCCGATTTTTATTAGTGCAATTAAACAGATGAGTTTTAAGGATGCCATGAATATTCTTATGGGAGATAAAGATTCGGCAACACGCTATTTGGAAAAGGCAACTTATGACCAACTCTATTCCGCTTTCAAGCCTGTAATCGTAGAATCACTGGAAAAGGTAAATGCGAGCAGCTACTGGAATTCAGCGGTCACCCAATACAACAAAATACCTTTTGCAAAGAAGACCAATCCTGACTTGGATGACCACGTAACCCGACAGGCACTGGCTGGCATGTTTGGTTTAGTAGAAAAGAAAGAAGAAGGAATTCGTAGTGATAAATCTTTAAGAACCAACGATTTATTGCAAAAAGTTTTTGCACAACAAGACAATTGAGCTTAAAAGCGAACTAGTCATTGTTCACTGACCTCGCATAAGTTTATAAAAAAAGCAGCTATTTCAATTTGAAATAGCTGCTTTTTTTATACAAATTTACGAAAAGAAACTTCTATCCGCCTACTTCAAAAGTAACTTTCAAGTTGACCCGGTATTCTTGTACCTTACCATTTTCTACCGTTACGTTCTGGTTTTGAACGTAAGCAGAGCGAATGTTTTTAATTGACTTTGATGCTTTTTTAATTCCTTTTGCGGTAGCATCTTCCCAGCTTTTTGTTGAGTTAGATAATATTTCAATTACTTTTAATACAGCCATTGTGTGTTATGGTTTATTCAAAGACTGATACTTTATAAAAATCTTTGAAGGTTAAAAAATCAAATTATTTTGCGGCCAACTCTTTCACCTTAGCAAACAAAACATCTTCATCTCCTGGTCTATATTTGCGCTTGTGATAGGCAATATCACCATTTTTATCCAGAATAAAAGTTTGTGGTAAACCATTAAGGCCCCCGGGAAGAATTTGACGAAACTCTCTGTTTACATCATTATACGTTTCCCACGGCCATTTGTTCTCTTCTACCTTTTGAATAAATTTTGGAAAATTATTTTCGAAGTCCGTAGAGATAGCATAAAAGTTAAAATCAGCTTCTATTTGCCAATCTGCGTATTTTTCCTTGATTGCTTTCATTTCCATAGAGCATGGAAAACAGGTAGTCAACCAGAATAACAAGATGGTTGGTTTATCATTTTTAGCAAGAATTTTATCTGATTTAACCGTTTTACTGTCCGCATTTTTCAGATCAATATCATATGGATAAGTACCTTGAATTTTTGTGGCGGGACGGGAGCGGCTAACCGCGTAACGGGTTCGGTTGGTAGTAGGTTTTATCGTATCGCGGGATGTTTTTACCGCTTGAGCAACCGCTTTGGACCCGGTTGGTACCATCGCTGACTTTACGGGCGTTACTGCCTTTTCGGATTGATTGGTAGCGCTATTATTTTCGGATTGACATCCAAATAAACAGGCTACAAGAAATAAATAAATTATATTTTTCATGAGGAATACTTTTTACGAAGATACTAATTTAATTAATTTCATAATTAGTTATTTTACCACAAGCATCATTCCTTTTTACTTTCCTTTAACTGAAAACCTTATTCATTTCAGTTAATTACTGTTTTTCTAAAATTTCGGTAACCCTTTTTAAGCTTTCCTGTGCGGGTTGAAAAATCGGATCCATATTGAGGGTTTGCTCAAAATCCTGTTTCGCTTGCGCAAGTTTTCCGATGAGTTCTCCGGTTAAGCCACGGTAATAATAGGCCTGAGAATTCGTCGGTTCTGTTTTGACAACCAGGTCAAAACTTTTATAAGCCAGCTGGGTAGAGTCCAGCTCTAAGTAAGCCAGTCCGGTATTAAAGTGAGCATCGGAATACCCAGGATCCAACAGAATAATTTTCCTGTATACATCAATAGCTTGTTGGGTAGCACCCGTTTGTTGTAAATAATTAGCTTTGGTATGCAACGCGAAAATACTGGTAGTATCGACTCGTACTGCATTATTAAAATACTGAATAGCCGTGGGATCATCCCGTTTTTGGTATAATTGGCCCAGAATGATCCAGGCATCAATCATATCCGCATCTAATTCGGTAGAAAAACGGTAGGCCTTAATGGCTTCCTCTTCCTTACCCAGTCCTTCCAGGGTCAGTCCCCTCAAAAAATACGTGCTGGCGTTCTGTGGATCAATTTTCAGAGCCTGATCTAGCGTATTCAAAGCTTCCTGATATTGTTGCAAAACAAGGTGTAAATGACCCAATTTTTGTAAGGAAGGAACATCCTCGGGGTGCAGCGCAACCACGCGTTGCATGGTCAAAAGCGCCTGATAAGATTTTGGATATTTTAAATAAACATCTGTCAAAAAATGATGATATTCAATATTAGTTGAATCCAACTGCATTGCGTAGGCCATATCCTGAATAGCTTCATCGTAACCTTCGTTCTTAAAGTAGACCTGTGCCCGTTTAAAATATAAGTTGGGATCATTTGGATTGTCCGTAAGTTGCTGATCCAGTTTATCGATTTGTGGGATTTGTGCGACCACTTCAGGTGTAGATCCTGGTTTGCTGGCGGTATCCGTTTTACAACTATAAAAGCTACTGATAATGAATAGCAAAAACAAGCAGCCAAGTAAATACGTTCTATTACTAAATTTCATAACTACAAATTTAATCAATTTCGACATTTTAAATACCAACTTCTTAAATGCCTGATTTCTACCAAAAATATAATAGACTATTTTCATTATTTATCCTTTTGCTGATCAATTGGAACTTTTGTCCCCAGGTGGCTGCACAAACCTGGCCGTGGATAACTCCGGTTTCTGGAAACGGGAGCGAAACGATTTCAGGATTAACGACTCGTACAGATGATGGACCGGTAGTTTGTGGTCATTTTCAAAACGAATTATTAATTGGGAATATTTTGGAATCCGCCGCAGGTAATACTGATGCTTTTGTGGTTGGTCTGGACGCTGCGGGGCAGGAACAGTGGATCGTTACGGGGAGCAGTGCTGGTGCGGACAGGAGTGTGGGCGTAGCCAAAGATGCCGAAAATAATATTTATTGGGCCGGTGAATATTGGTTTGATGGATATTTTGGAGACTTGACATTATCAACCACGAAGAGTTCTAAAGCTATTTTTTTGCTAAAAGTTACGAGTACAGGGATACCGGTTTGGGCCCGGTCGATTGAAGGAACGGGCAATAAAATCTTGGGAGCGATGACCACCGATACTGAGGGTAATAGTTATTTATCCGGAAATTTTTCTGATTCTCTTTTCATAGAAAATACAATATTAATTGCTACGGCCGAAAAGGATTTTTTTATGCTCAAATTTTCTGATCAGGGAGATTTATTGTGGGCAGAACAAGCTGGAATAGCGGGCGAGATTCAACCCCGGCGGATGTGTTTTAAAAATGACTTGATTGCCATAACCGGGAGTATGCGGGGAAGCTATGATTTCGGGACGGATACGATTCAGAATAATACCAACGACAGTGATGCTTTTTTAGCGGTCTATGATCTGGATGGGAATGTAAACTGGGCACGTAAAATTGGTGGCGTGAACGAACAGGCTGGTAGCGACGTGGGTTTTGATGATCATGGAAATATTTACGCAGTCGGGAGTTTTTTCGGCTTGATTCGATTGCGGGCTGATCTGGAAATTCAGTCTCCTAACTTGAATGATAACTTATATTTTATCAAGTATAATATTACAGGTGATCCATTAGCTGCTCGTTCGATTGGAGAGCTTGAAGTTGAGTTATCCGAATCATTGGTGTTTGCCAATGGTCATTTTTACTGGAGTGGTTTTTTTAAGAATAGTTTTAATGTTGATGGATTTACGTTGCAGGCACCCGGCGATGATTTTAATACTTTTGTTTTGGAAATAGATACCCTGGCGACCGTTCTGGATGTACATGTTGTGACGAGTTCTGAGACCGTTTTGTTGTCCGAGCTGGCAGCAGATGCGCAGGGTCAGATTTTTGGAGGGGGTGCCTTAAATGGTACGGCTGTATTTAACGATCAACAGGAATTGAGCGCAGCGAATGGCTTTGATGGTTTTGTGGGACAATTGACACCACTAATAGTAGGAACAAACGAAATTTTTATCACTTCCGTCAAAATTTATCCCAATCCGGCGACGGAATATTTCAACGTAGAAATTCCGGAGGATGATTTAGAAATTCGTGTTTTTACGATAAATGGAAGACAGGTACTACAAACGGACCAACGAAAAATAGATTGTCGTGGCTGGCCGAATGGGATGTACGTTATAAAAATAACTGAAAGAAAAGAATCCTTGGAAATTTTAATTAAAAAGTAGAAAAGCCCTGCTTACAGTAGATTTTCATTTTTTATCTACTTTACTTTTTACCAAACTATAATACCTTAAATAGAAGCCAACCAGCCTGCACTAATCATCCAATGCCTCCGCCTCCAGATCCGTAAAAGAATCCACCGCTACATTATTTTTTACAAAATTACACCACTTGCAATTATCTTTGCCACAGCCCTCATAAAATTCCTGCTCCATAATTTTTTCGTATGAATCTTTGATAAATCCTTTAACTGCCTGTACGTCCTGGCTCGTAAATTCTACGGACTTAATAGTAAATGCTCCTTGGTGGTCTGGTTCAAAATAAGCGATGGAACCCTGTCGGGCAAAAAAATCATTTTGCGTCGCCTCGTATAAAAGTTTATAAAAAATTAATTGGCGTCGGTACAAACCTCCGTACGGATTGCGCTCCGTAAACTTACTAAAACGACTGCTGGAAGGTCGTCCCGTTTTATAATCAATAATTCGAACTGATGGAGATTTTGGCGTAAAGTCAATCCGGTCGATGGTTCCTTTG
>CALLLR010000159.1 GCA_938008185.1 uncultured Saprospiraceae bacterium | reverse complement strand
CCGCTCAGTGAAATTCCGCCAGTCACTTCAAAGGCATCCGTGTTCATAGTGTTTTTTTAAAGAGTCCCTAACAGAAAATTATTTTCGACGATAATTTTTTCCATTATTATTCCGACCATATTTTCCTCCACCACGAGAATTGCTGTTGCTACGTTTTCCTCCACGACGTTTATCTTTTGAGTTCTCATTGGCTCTAGCCGTATTGATGGGA
Source organism: uncultured Saprospiraceae bacterium (assembly GCA_938008185.1). Taxonomy (GTDB): domain Bacteria; phylum Bacteroidota; class Bacteroidia; order Chitinophagales; family Saprospiraceae; genus JALZUU01. Next base: position 12,560 of record CALLLR010000159.1, on the reverse strand, counting down.
TCTACATAAATGCTATCACGAACAGAAAGATCTCCTTCGGAAAGAGAAATAAGATCCGATTTTATGACTTCGTCACTCACAAAATGTTCCCGATTCCAGGTACGGTAAGCCAGCTTCATATAAGAAGCAATTACGCCCGTAAATGCTTCCCGTTTAGGGCCTTTTTCCATGTCACGTGCTTTACGGATCATGCGTTGCACATTTGTGCCATAATGACGAAAACGTGCGTCTGCTTTTGGGTAAGGCACTTTAGAGGGCTTAGCCATAAATTCCTCCCGTGTTGGAGGATCTCCTTCTGGCGGTTTCACATTGAGATCAAATCGGGCAATCTGAAAAAGATGTTTCCATAATTTTGTTCGATAATCTTCAATGGTCCGATTTTGTGGATTCATCTGGTGCATAAGTTCCACGATTTTTTCTGCAAAAGCCTGACGAAAATCGTCGTCCTCAATCGTACGTACGTGATTGACCAGTAATTGTACATTTCTTCCGTATTCCGGCATTTCTAGATTTTCCTTACTAGAATTATACTGCATTGCTAAACTTTTGATAATATTTTTATTTATTGATTTATTAAATTATTACGAGCATTCTTACTCTATTCTACCGTTACGGACTTAGCCAGATTTCGCGGTTGATCTACATTGCAGCCGCGCATTAGGGCGATATGGTAAGACAACAACTGAAGTGGGATAACGGAAAGTAGTGGAGAAAGTGGTTCGTCTGTTTCTGGAATTTCAATTACGTAGTCGGCAATTTCACTAATGACTGTATCTCCTTCATTAACGATAGCGATTACTTTTCCTTTACGAGCCTTCACTTCCTGAATGTTACTAACTATTTTTTCGTGTGCACTTTTGTTATTCGCAATAATAATGACCGGCATATTTTCGTCGATAAGTGCAATAGGGCCGTGTTTCATCTCAGCTGCTGGATATCCTTCAGCGTGAATATAAGAAATTTCTTTCAATTTTAGTGCTCCTTCCAAGGCTACTGGAAAATTATATCCCCGACCGAGATAGAGTGCATTGCTGATATCTTTTATTTCGCCAGCAATAAATTTGATTTGCTCGTTCTTTTGCAGGATAGTCTGAACTTTTTGTGGAATAAGTTCCAGCTCATTAATTAACTGCAGATAATAAGAGCGAGGGATACGTCCTCTTTCATACCCCAAATTGATTGCCATTAAAGCCAGTACCGTAACCTGTCCCGTAAAAGCCTTGGTACTCGCCACTCCGATTTCAGGACCTGCGTGAATGTAAGAACCTGCATCCGTAATTCGGGCGATGGAGGATCCTACCGAGTTAACGATTCCGTAAAGGGTGGCTCCTTTGTTTTTTGCCATTTCCAGCGCCGCCATTGTATCGGCAGTTTCACCAGATTGAGAAAGCGCGATGACGACATCGTCCGTTCCAATAATTGGATTTCGGTAGCGCATTTCCGAAGCATATTCTACCTCAACAGGAATTCTCGCCAGTTCTTCAAAAAGATATTCACCGATCAGGCCGGCGTGCCAGGAAGTTCCACAAGCCGCAATAATAAAACGTTTAGCGGCGGCAATTTTTTCGTAAGTCGACATCAATCCTCCAACTTTGATCCAACCTTCTCCTGCGTTGATTCTACCTGCCATAGCATTGGTAATAGAAGTTGGTTGTTCGAAAATTTCTTTTAGCATAAAGTGCTCGTAGTCTCCTTTTTCCAACTCCTCTATATTCATTTCCAATTGCTGAATAAAGGGTGTTTTTAATTCGTTGGCGATGGTTTTCAGGGTCAGATCACCATCCCGGTTAACTACTGCGATTTCTTCGTCATTCAAATAAACGACCTTTTGGGTATATTCTACGATTGGAGTAGCATCAGAGGCAATAAAAAATTCTCCATCACCTATTCCGATTACCAGTGGACTTGCTTTTCGTGCCGCAATCAATTGATTGGGATTTTCTTTATCCATAATGACGATCGCATAAGCGCCTACTACCTGAGATAAGGCAACTCTTACTGCCTCTTCGAGATTTAAGCTATCTCGCTCTTGAATGGCTTCAATCAAGTGGATCAATACCTCGGTATCCGTTTGGCTAGTAAAGGTATGTCCTTCTCTAATTAATGCCTTTTTTATTGGATCGTAATTTTCAATGATACCGTTATGAATAATAGCTAATCGACCATTACCGGAGGTATGTGGATGCGCATTAATATTATCTGGTTTACCGTGGGTAGCCCAACGTGTATGACCAATTCCGATGGTACTTTCTACGGGTTTTGTTTTTACAAAATCGACTAGTTCTTGCACTTTCCCTTTTCGCTTGTAAATGTGCATGATTTCGTTTTTAGAATCGTGGAGGGCCACCCCCGCACTATCATAACCACGATACTCCAGTCTTCTTAGTCCATTGATAAGAATTGGATAAGCCTGTTTATTTCCGATATATGCAACAATTCCACACATAATTAGACGTTTTATTTATTGTTGATTAATTACAAATTTGTAAAATTAGCCCTTAGAGTTACCGGATATTGAGGATGCTCAGCGCCGTATAATACGACCCGGTTAGCTCTTTCAGTTTTCCGAAAAACACGTAAATATATTTCGTTTGGTAATTCGCCATCAATCATTTTTTGCAAATGTCCCGAAAGTTTCATTTGGTACCTGGTCAATAGTTCTCCGTTAGGGCCAGTGAACGATTCTGGCTGTCCACCGAAAGCACCAATACCTGCTACACTATTAACAGCAAATAGAAAATCTTCTATAATAATAAAATTACCTTCCTCATTTTCGTACAACACAATAATTTGAGTAACGGGTGGAAATAAGTCTACATCAGGGGTTTCCTTAATCGTGACGGTAAGCTCGGCGTTATTGACCAGTACTTCACCTCCAAAATTAGTGATATACGGTAATTGGACTAGTGTATTAGGTCCATCCATTCCCTGGATATAAGTTTGCATCCCTCCACCAGCAAAACCATCTGCTTCGGCAGCTATAATATCCGGATTTGGATTATTATCAAATGAAGAAAAGCGAACGCTGGTGGTCAGAATGCCATAATCATAAAATAAGTTATTCACTTCTCCATCATCTTCCACGTGATAGTGCAATCTCAAGCCCGTCCGTGCTCCAAGTCTGTTAAAACTAAGCATGGATCCGGTCGGACCACCAACTGGTCTGATGGCTAATCCGCCAAAGTTGGAAAGAAAGGTCTCGTTGCTCTGATCATCACCACTTCGGTTGAGCGCTACTAATGCATTCATCAAGCTAGTATCTAATTTTATACTTAGAAAAGGGTCAATAGTTGCATAGGTAGTGTCCGGAGTCGTAGACGTTATGATACTAGAATCCACTCTTTCTGTATAGTCTGGCATAAATATGCCAGTGGTGGCCAGCAGTGTAGATTCAAAAGGCAGCTCATTACCAGAAACATAAGTAGAATCCGTATCCGTAGAATTAGATATAATTCGATAAATTTCAAACTCTTGGGTAGCGGTAGAATCTCCGTAAATACCCTCCAAATTATATTCTAATATAAGCACCAACGAGTCAATCGTAGCCGAATCCGGATAGACTGGTAACGCATTCTCATTGACTTGAAATTGCGTATAAAAATCGGCTCTTACCGATCCAAAAACCGGATCGTCCAAATGTCCACATAAATAAGTATCGAATTGTATGTTGGGACTATGAATGACTAGTTCATCTGGCGTCACCGTTGCGGTACGAATGGTAAGCGTATCGATGGCCACTAATGCTGACTGATCCTGGTCAAGGATTTCTCCTCCTACTGTCGTTGATTCTGTACACCCTGCCAAGATAAGCAGAAGGATTATGGTATAGACACCAGCTAATTTCATGTCGAGACAATTAAATTTTTGAGGAAAAGGTGGTAGTGTAAAAACTAGACTATTGTTAAAACGAAGTTAAGACATTTGGATTGTGCGAGAACGGAGAGGGAGATGAAATAAATAAGAGCGTATCCGTGTTGACTTTTTGGTCTAAAAAACTTTTCTGGAAGTCTTTTGGATTTTTACAGACAGAAACAGCGGAAAAGATTTCCACCTTTTCCGCTATTTACAGCTGAATATTTACTCAACTTCCTGCTCTAACAGAGAGTTGTAAAACTCCATATAAGCACTGAGATAAGCTTCTGGTTGTTGAAATTCCAGATTTGGATTTTTAAATTCTTTCAACTGTCCCTGCAAATCATCTCTTAATTCTTCACTACCGACTATTACTGCGTCCGAGAAAGCCAAAGCACCTTTATGTAAAACGATTTTTTCATCAAGACGATAAGGAATCAAATCTTCTGGTTCCAAATCATTGATGGAAGCTTTAGAAGCAAACTCCTCTGTATATTTTTCATCTAAATCCGCGTTATAAAGCGAATAGACCACTTTTGAATTTTGAAATAAAGGTTCCGTCTTGTAGGCCGTCTTTAAGTAAAGTGGAATTAAACTAGTCATCCATCCATGACAGTGAACAATGTCTGGCGGCCAACCAAATTTCTTAACAGTTTCGATAACCCCTTTACAAAAGAAGATCATTCGATCCACATTATCTTCAAAAGGTTTTCCTTTAGCATCTTCGAAGATGGCTTTCCTTTTGAAAAAATCTTCGTTATCTAAAAAATAAACCTGCATCCGAGCACCTGGCAAGGAAGCTACTTTAATGATCAACGGAAAATCGTCATCATCCACAATAATATTCATTCCGGATAGTCTTACTACTTCGTGTAGACGGTGCCGGCGTTCGTTGATTGTTCCGTATCGAGGCATCAACACTCTGATTTCCATTCCTTTTTCCTGAATGTGTTGAGGTAGTTTTCTCGCTATACTGGCAATTTCTGAGGCCAGTGTATAGGGTTCCATTTCCTGTGTAACAATCAATACTTTCTTCTTATCCATAGACACATTTATATATTTTATAAAAGAGAAGTGTATTATATCTAGTTCTTTGAGAAATACACATCTTCAAATAGCACTAACTGATCTGATTGATTAATGTCCTTAAAGCATTTGTATAATTCAGATTGGGAAGTACTTAATTTAGTTCGATTCAATGAACAGGTTTGCAAATTTACGAAAAATATGCGAATTACTGCCTTCGTATCTTTTTCAAAATGTAACCTATTACATTAAGCAACGTCTCAATGAAGTTCTTTGTTTTATGTAAATTCTTATTTAAAGCCCTTTATATTTGCTTCTAAATAACTATTTTCAACATATTTTAATCTTTTTATAAATACTATTTTTCTATATGTTTTTGTTTAAAAAAGTCGCTGATCTACAACAATACCTCCAAAAGGTGTCGAAGGAGAAAAAAACGATTGGATTTGTTCCAACTATGGGTGCTTTGCACCACGGACACCTTTCCCTGGTCAACCATGCTAATTCGCAAACGGACTGCACAGTGGTTAGTATTTTCGTTAATCCTACCCAGTTTAATGATAAAAAAGATCTGGAAAAATACCCGCGTACGCTGGGAACCGATATTGAAATGCTCTCATCCGTTCAGACAACGGTTTTATTTGTCCCTTCGGTAGAAGAGATTTACCCTAAAGGGCTGGATACGACCCTCGATTTAGACTTTGGGCAATTATCAACAGTACTGGAAGGCGCCTTTCGCCCTGGACATTTCGACGGAATGGCGCAAGTGGTTCATCGACTCCTAGATATTGTCAAACCAGATCAATTATTCATGGGACAGAAGGATTTTCAACAATTAACCATTGTAAGATCCATGCTAGAACAGCTAAACCATAAAACAGAATTAGTAGTCTGTCCAATCATCCGCGAAGCAGATGGCCTGGCTATGAGCTCCAGAAATCGGCGATTGACACCTATTTATCGCAAAAAAGCAGTACTACTAAGTCAGATTCTTTCTAAGGTTAAATCAAATTTAGACAACAGAACACCTGAGAGTATGTCCAAGATGGCCATGAAAGCACTTACTGAGGCGGGATTTAAACCAGAATACTTCGAAATAGTAGATGGAATAACTTTACAGCCTATTAAGGACTTTTCGGACGCTACCTTTGTCATAGCACTTACCGCAGCTTGGGCAGGAGACATAAGACTTATTGATAATATGATCTTAAAAGAAGCTCAAAAAGCCATTTTGGCATAGATTTCACTTGTTTAAAAGAATATTATATAATTTCTCTACAGGGCTTATTCATTTATTTTAAACCCGTATTTTTGTTGCATTATGATGATAACCAGATTTAAATCCAAGATACACCGTGCTACGGTGACTGAAGCCAACCTTAATTATATTGGCAGTATAACGATTGACGAAGACCTCATGGACGCTGCCAATATGCAGGATGGGGAGAAAGTCCAAATCGTTAATAATAATAATGGTGAGAGAATAGAAACCTATATCATTACCGGCGAGCGAGGTTCGGGGGTAATTTGCCTTAACGGTGCTGCGGCCCGACGGGTAGCAGTCGGTGACATTGTCATTATTATCTCTTACGTAATGATGGACATTGAGGAATCAAAAAGCTTCCAGCCCATCAGTATTATGCCCGATGCTAATAACCGGTTAATTTAGCGTTCGAGACTTTTTTAATTTTCTTTTATCTCGCGTTAGCTTAGTTATACGTTCCCTTCGGTCTCTTCTTCCTGCGCTAAGCACGAGAGGAAAATTAAAGCCGTCTCTCACATTAAGAGTTAGCGTTCGAGACTCTTTTAATTTTCTTTTAGCCTGTGTTGTGGATTTCATCAGATAATCGATTTCCGATTTCTGAAAGGTATTTATTATTCGACCATTCCTAAAATTGAACTATCTTTGCCCTAAAAAAGCATTTGAAAAACTCACTGATCAATCTTTTTAAGTTTTTACTTTTCCTGGGGTTTGGACTGGCCATTCTTTATTTTGTTTTTCAAAAGCAGCAGACTGCCTATCTGGAAGAATGTGCACTCAAGGGGATTGCCGCCGCGGATTGTAGTTTAATCAAAAAAATCATCGATGACTTTAAGTCTGCTAACTATGGCTGGATTGCGGTGGTTTATTTATGTTATATGATTAGCAATATCAGCCGATCATTACGCTGGAAAATGTTAATCAAACCATTGGGTCGAGACGCTCGTTTTCTCAATCTTTTTGCGGCAGTTATGTTGGGCTATTTTGGCAATCTTGGTCTTCCCCGTTTAGGTGAAGTCATGCGCTCTGTCGCTATTTCCAAATACGAAGCAGTTCCCGTTGAACGGGTCATAGGTACCGTTATTATAGAACGACTAATGGATGTTTTATTTTTGCTATTGTGTATTGGCCTTTGTCTACTAATAGAATTTGATACGATCATTACCTATCTTCAAAAATGGCAAGAAGGTAAAGATGGTGGCGGCAATAACCTGCTCCTGGCTGGCGCCATCTTTGGCGTGCTGATACTCTTCGTGGGCTGGTTATTTAGACAAAAAATACTGGCCACTGCTTTTTTCAAAAAAATACTCAATGTAGTCAAGGGATTTGGAGAAGGAATGCTCTCTGTTCGAAAATTAGATAATCCGCTTGGATTTTGGTTGCATAGCATCAACATTTGGTTTATGTATTTCCTGATGACCTATTTTTGTTTTTTTGCCTTTGGTCCCACGGCGGATCTAGCACCGAAGGTTGCGCTCATGGCATTCGTAGTTGGTGCGCTAGCGATTGCAGTTCCCTCTCCTGGCGGTATGGGCACTTATCATTATTTTATTATCAACCTTTTAGCTTTATACGGAGTCAGTGAGGCTGATAGTTTTTCTTTTGCGAATATTCTTTTCTTTTCTGTACAACTGGGTATTAATGTAGTCTTTGGACTAATTGCCTTGCTAGCCCTACCGGCTATGAATAAAAACTACCATCCGGAACCTTTACCGGAAGAAGCCAAAATTTTGTAAACATGTTGAATGACATTTTCACCAAACAACATACTTTTGAATCGATCCTTTCTACTGTTAAAAACTGGAAGGCAGCGGGAGAAAAGATCGTCTTTACCAATGGTTGTTTTGATTTGATTCATTATGGACATTTGCACTATTTGGCCGAAGCAGCACAACTTGGTAATCGCCTAATCGTCGGACTTAATAGCGACGATTCGGTAAAAAAATTAAAAGGAAAACAGCGTCCCATTAAGGATGCAACCAATCGTAGTTTTCTACTAGCTTCGCTGGCTTGCGTCGATGCGGTTGTTCTTTTTCCGGAGGATACTCCATTGAAACTAATTCAAATTATTCGTCCACATGTACTTGTAAAAGGTGGAGACTGGAAACCTCCCCAAATTATCGGATCAGATATCGTACTCGGAGATGGTGGAATGGTTAAAAGTTTGGCTTTTGTGAAAGGACATTCAACCACTTCTTTAATTAAAAAAATTCAACAACTTAAAGACTAAGTACAAGGCATTAAATTCCTTCATGTTGGGTAGTGGTATAATTATTGAATGATCATAGATAGATAAACTACTATGATATATGACCGTAATTACTACACAACTGCTGGATGGTCATTTAGTCTCTCCAAGGCCCAAAAAACTCATTCCAGCTCCCGTCTGGAAACGTCTGATTAATATCATCCTGGATTATATCGGAACTATTCTTTTTTTTTCTACCATCATATTTCTAATTGCTTACGTGACGGAAACGTCCATTAAGGATAATTTCATCCGCAATCAAAAAGCGTACCCCATGGCTTTTCAGGTGCTGGGGCTTTTTGCCATGTACGTTTATTATGTAGTGTGTGAATATTATTTGGAAGGGAAAACGTTTGGAAAATATTTAACACAGACGATTGTCATTACACCGAACGGACAAGCACCTAGTTTAAATCAGGTGTTGATACGATCTACGCTGCGCTTTATTCCGCTGGAAGGGTTATTACTATTATTGAAACAACAAAGCCTACATGACCAGTGGTCAGATACGATCGTGATTGAAGAGGGTTAAAAAACGCCCACCAGATAAGTCCTGATGAGCGTTTTCCTTTTATTTTTATTGCTAGATTACTACGCTTTCTCTACTTTCGTCTGCGATCCAAAAACCGACCCAATATACTGTCGATTCATCCTGGCAATATTTTCAATTGAAATTCCTTTAGGACATTCGGCTTCACAAACTCCAACGTTGGAGCAGTTGCCAAAACCTTCTGTATCCATTTGAGTAACCATCGACTGTACTCGTTTGGTGTGCTCTACTTCGCCCTGTGGCATTAATCCGAGGTGAGAAACTTTGGCAGACGTAAACAACATCGCCGATGCATTTGGGCAAGCGGCCACACAAGCACCACATCCGATACAAGTAGCTGCGTCCATCGCTTCCGAAGCCAGTCCCTTTTCGATAGGAATGGCGTTTCCATCCTGCGCTTGTCCTGTATTGACAGAAATATAACCACCAGCCTGAATAATACGGTCAAAAGCAGATCGGTCAACGACTAAGTCTTTTACGATTGGAAATGCTTTTGCCCGCCAAGGTTCAATGGTGATGGTCTGACCATCTTTAAAATAACGCATGTGCAGTTGACAAGCAGTCGTTCCCTTATTGGGTCCGTGTGGCTGTCCATTGATCACCATGCTACAAGAACCGCAGATACCTTCGCGACAATCGTGTTCAAACACGACGGGTTCTTTCTTCTGCTCCAGTAAAGACTCATTTAATACGTCCAACATTTCCAGAAAGGACATATGCTCGTCTGCTTCGACACTGTACGTCTCGAATTTTCCGGCTGTTGAATTATTTTTTTGTTTCCAAATTTTGAGCGTCAATTTCATATTATTCTTTTAAGGCTATTAGCCGTTGGCTATTAGCTGTTAGCTGCTCTTTTTTATCAATGCAAACGTAAAAATTACGTATCGAAAGAGAGCAAACCAGCTAACTGGCAAACTAGCTAACAAGCTATTTATAAGATCTGGTTTTTAGTTCTACGTTTTCAAATTCCAGGTCCTCGCGGTGTAACACCGGATCACCACCGTCTACCCATTCCCAGGCCGCTACGTAAGCGTATTCATCGTCACGGCGCAATGCCTCTCCCTCTTCGGATTGATATTCTTCCCGGAAGTGACCACCACAAGACTCGTTTCGGTCCAGTGCATCTACCATCATCAATTCTCCCAGTTCCAAGAAGTCTGCCACACGAGTTGCTTTTTCAAGTTCCGGATTAAATTCATCATCACTTCCGGGTACAAAGACATCCTTCCAAAATTCTGCTCGCAGTTCCTGAATTAATTTACGGCCTTTTTGTAGTCCTTCCGCATTACGCGACATTCCACAATATTCCCACATGATTAACCCCAAACGGCGGTGGAAGCTTTCTACGGATTGAGAACCATTGATACTTAATAATTTTTTCAAGCGACCGTCCACGTCCTTTTCTGCTTCCATGAAAGCAGGAGCATCACTATTAATCTTTGGCGTTCTAATTTCTTTTGATAAAAACTGACCAATTGTGTAAGGAATTACAAAATAGCCATCTGCTAGTCCTTGCATCAACGCCGAAGCACCTAACCGGTTGGCACCGTGATCGGAGAAATTACATTCGCCGAGTGCAAACAAACCAGGAATATTGGTTTCTAAATTATAATCCACCCAAAGACCACCCATGGTATAATGTACCGCAGGGAAAATTTTCATAGGTACATCATAAGGATTTTCACCAGTAATTTTTTCGTACATCTCGAAGAGATTACCATATTTAGCTTCGATCACTTTCTTACCCAGTTCTTCAATTTTCTTTGGATCTGGATTGTGAATTCCGTTAGAATGTGCTTCTGTTTTTCCGTAACGCTGAATCGCCGATGCAAAATCAAGAAAGACTGCTAATCCAGTCTTGTTTACCCCAAAGCCTTCGTCACAAGCCACTTTAGCCGCACGCGATGCAACATCTCTCGGCACCAGATTACCAAAAGCAGGATATCTTCTTTCCAGGTAATAATCTCTGCGATCTTCCGGAATATCTTTCGCAGACATTCGCTTTTCGCGGATCGCCATCACATCTTCTTTATGCGCAGGTACCCAAACCCGACCATCATTTCGGAGCGACTCCGACATCAGGGTTAGTTTAGATTGATATTCTCCGGAGACCGGAATACAGGTAGGATGTATTTGTGTATAACAAGGATTGGCCATCAAGGCGCCTCGCTTGGTTGCTCTCCAGGCTGCAGATACATTCGATCCCATGGCATTGGTAGAAAGGTAGAATACGTTTCCATAACCACCCGTTCCGAGTACCACACAGTGTGCGCCGAAGCGTTCGAGTTTTCCAGTTAAAAGATTGCGCGCAATAATGCCACGTGCTTTTCCATCTTCGATCACCAAATCCAACATTTCGTGACGATTGTACATTTCTACGTTGCCCAACGAAATCTGACGGGACAACGCCTGATAAGCACCGAGTAATAGTTGCTGGCCAGTTTGTCCTTTGGCATAAAAAGTACGGGATACCTGTACGCCTCCAAAAGAACGGTTGGCTAACAGACCTCCATATTCTCTGGCAAAAGGAACTCCTTGAGCAACACATTGATCGATAATATTTCGACTTACTTCTGCCAAACGATGTACATTGGATTCGCGGGAGCGATAATCTCCTCCTTTGATCGTATCGTAAAATAAGCGGAAAACACTGTCTCCATCATTTTGGTAATTTTTGGCAGCGTTGATTCCACCTTGCGCGGCAATACTGTGTGCTCTACGGGGACTATCGTGAAAAGTAAATGCTTTTACATTGTATCCCAGTTCTCCGAGTGTAGCGGCGGCAGCGGCTCCGGCGAGTCCGGTTCCAACTACAATAATATCGATCCGACGTTTATTATTAGGTGCCACCAAGTTCATGGTGGAACGGTATTTAGTCCATTTATCGTCGAGGGTTCCTTCGGGAGAATTTGCTTTTAATGGCATAACTATATTTTTAAATTACTTATAAAAAAAAGTAGAAGTAAACAGGAATGATGGCGAATCCTAGTGGTACAAGGATTGAATAAACCAAACCTAGTCCTTTAATTAACGGTGTATACTTTTTATGGTTCAAACCCAGGGTCTGAAAGGAACTTTGAAAACCATGTTTTAGATGCAAGGCGATGACAATCATTCCAATCACATAAGCGATTACGTACAAGGGGTTTTTGAAAGCTACGGCCACCAAGGTGTATAGATCTTTTACTGGTCCAGTTCCTTCATTATAATCAATGGGTGAAACAGTTCCAAATTTCATTTTAAACCAAAACTGCCAAAGGTGTAAAATTAAAAACACCATGATAATCGTTCCCAGCCACGCCATATTTTTGGAAGAAAAATCAACATTGGGATTTTTGCTAACGGCATACCGAGTATTTCTAGAGCCACTATTTTGCTTCCAAATCAACAATCCTTGAATGATATGGAGCAGAATACCAGCGTATAGGAGTATAGATGCTGCTTTAATAACCGGGTTTGTGGTCATAAACTGAGCGTAGAGATTAAATTTTTCTCCACCATCATCAACAAGCAGTTGAAGATTTCCGATCAGATGAATGAGCAAAAATTGAATCAAAAAGAGTCCGGTAAGACTCATAATAAGTTTTCGACCGATGGAAGAAGTCAGAAAGTTTGTAATCCAA
>CALLLR010000158.1 GCA_938008185.1 uncultured Saprospiraceae bacterium | reverse complement strand
CAAACCGCTTCGCAACGCTATTGACGACCTTGGCTTTACCGAGCCGACGCCCATTCAGGCGGAGACATTTTCTATTATCAGAAGTGGAAAAAATATTGTGGGGATTGCGCAGACGGGTACCGGAAAGACCCTGGCTTTTTTATTGCCCGTCTTGCAGGATTTAAAATTCAGCAAGCAGTTGGCGCCGCGGGTTTTGATTTTGGTGCCTACGCGCGAGTTGGTTTTACAGGTAGTGGAGCAGGCCGAGTTGTTGACCAAATATTCCAATACGCGGATTATGGGTGTTTATGGAGGTACGAATATGAACACTCAAAAGGATTTGGTGGCTAAAGGCTGTGATGTGTTGGTCGCCACGCCCGGAAGATTGTATGACTTGGCCCTGGCGGGGTCGTTGAAACTTAATAAAGTCAGGCAGTTTATTATTGATGAGGTGGATGTGATGCTGGATTTGGGTTTTATTTTTCAGTTAACCAATATCTTTGAACTGGTTCCGGAGCGTCGACAGAATATCATGTTTTCGGCTACGATGACCGAAGAAGTGGACGAACTGATCAGCGATTTTTTCTACGATCCGGTACGGGTGGCGATTGCCTTGAGTGGAACGCCGCTCGATAATATTGCGCAAATTTGCTACGAGCTGCCTAATTTTTATACCAAAGGTAACCTGATCATTGAGTTGCTGGCGGAGATCGAAGTTTTCAAAAAGGTGCTCATCTTTACTTCCAGTAAGAAAAATGCAGATCGGCTTTTTGACTATCTCTCGGAAATTTACGAACCGGAGATGGGCATCATTCATTCCAATAAATCACAAAATTATCGTATCCGAACCATCCGTCAATTTGACGAAGGAGCGATTCGGATTTTACTCACCACGGATGTAATGGCGCGGGGACTCGACCTGGATCAGATCAGCCATGTCATCAACGTAGATGTTCCTGCTTATCCGGAAAATTATATGCACCGGATCGGTCGAACGGGAAGAGCAGAAAAGGAAGGAGACGCGATTTTATTATATACTCCTAAAGAAATACCGGCCAAGGAAGCCATCGAGGAATTGATGAATTATGAGATACCAGTTGGGGAATTACCCGAACATCTGGAAAATGCGACCCAACTAACGCCCGATGAACGGAAGAAACCGGGAGACCATAAAAATCATACTCGGAACGATGGCAGAGACTTGGCCGGACCCGCCTTCCACGAGAAAAGTGCTAAGAATAGTAAGGTCAATCAAGGTGGAAAATACCGACGTGAGCTCGCCAAAAAATATAAAAAACGGAAGACGAGGGGAGATAAGATTCAGAATAATAAGAAAAAAAAGAAGTGAGCAATGGCAAATCTAATTTCAATTTTCTCTTTAAGGTATTAAAAAACTCAAATCTTTATCAACAGGTGTTTCTGGATTTTTATTTGTAAAATAAAGACAAAAAAATTTAAAATTTCAGCAAGAAGTTGTCCTTTCTCTCTGCCTTAGGCGAAACCCCCTGTTATTTCAGATAACTCCTATCTAAAAAATCCCGGATAGCACCAGTTAGGCGGGATTGGCTAATTTATCTAATCCCTTGATTTTTACTAAGTTAGTTTTATAATGCTTCATAAATCAGGGTTAAAATAAAATTATACTGTTTTAGTATTTTTATTTTTAATAAAAATATGAATGTTAAATGAATAAATCTTTGTTTTTAATATAATGATATTGTATATTTGTATTGCCAATCCGATTCAATGTAACCCACTCCTATAATTGATGCAAATTCTGACCAGAATTTCTGCGCTCTTTTTGCGTAAGAAGTGACGACATACCCTGAGAGAATACATTCCTGAAATTTTTCTGAAACCGGAAATAGTGTATTGCTATTTTTCATTTCCCACTACTAAAAATCAGACTTGTGCAACCCCCGCAAGTCTCTATCTATGGCCATAACGGGAAATTTTTATGGACGATCGGATCGTATAATCAACCATAGAAGTTATTTAGAATCAAGCCTGCTTGATGTTCAGTAATTAGGTTTCATTTTTTGCAGACCTGTTTAAACAGCTTCTTTTTTTTCAGACTATAAATTATGTTCCAATGACTAAAATTCTAATCGTAGATGACAACAGAAGTATCCGGCGAATTCTCACGGAAATTTTAACAACCCGGAAGTATACCGTTCAGTCGGTAGAATCGGGTAGGGCGTGTTTGGAAATTATCACGCGGGAAAGTTTTGATTTAATTTTGCTAGACATTAAGATGCAAGGTATAGATGGTCTTGAGGTATTGAAAGCACTGAATCAAATGAATTTAAATATACCGATTATCATGATGTCCGCGCACGGTCGCAGCGGGACGGCAAAAGAAGTGATGCTAATGGGTGCTTTTAATTATATCCAAAAGCCGTTTGATGCACACGCATTGCTACTGATGGTCGCAGATGCCCTGGAAGGTAATCCGTTACCGGAGTTTAAGGTACAGGTTCCGAACGAAAGTAAGAGACCCAAGGTAAGCAAACTTAAGGCGTCCAAGATGATTGGTAGCAGTCCCAAATTTCTGAAAATGAAAATAGATATTGAAACCACGGCAAAATTTGATTTCGGGGTCTTAATTCAAGGGCCCAACGGTGCAGGAAAAGAACTGGTAGCCCACGCTATTCATCAGGGGAGTCCCCGTCGGAATAAGCGATTTGTAGAAGTAAATTGTGCGGCTATTCCGAGTGAATTAATCGAAAGTATTTTATTTGGTCACATGAAAGGAGCGTTTACCGGAGCGAACAAGGAGACTGTTGGCCTGTTTGAGCAAGCGCAGGGAGGCACCTTGTTCTTGGATGAGATTGGTGATATGAGTTATACCGCGCAGGCTAAAATTTTAAAGGCAATCGAGGATAAAAAAATTACTAAAGTCGGTGGGAGCCGGGAAATTGCGGTAGATGTCAGAGTAATTTCGGCCACCAACCAGAATCTGGAAGAGATGATGCTGGTAAGAACTTTTCGGGAGGATTTATATTATCGGTTGAAAGAATGTGTCATCACGGTGCCTTCGCTCAACGAACGAAAAGCGGATATCCCCGAACTGGTAAATCACTTTATCTATACGATTTCAAAACGCATCGGATGTACGCCGCCAGCGATTAAAAAAGAAGCAATGGACATATTGCAGCAGAAAAATTATCCTGGTAATATTCGGCAATTACAAAACATCGTCAAACGCTTATTGGTCGTTTCCGGTCAGTTGATCACGGTGACGGATATAAACAAGGTAATGCCAGTGGTCGTCAGCCAGCAACGCGAGATTATTGAAATGTGCAACCTCGTTAGAAAACTGGGAGGGGTAGAAGCAGCCATTGATTTTATTCAAAAAAATTATCGGTAGCTAAAAGGTTGTTGGTCATTTGTTTTTGGCTATCCGGATGTTCATAAGTAGTAAAACAGAATTTTCGTCTGATACCATACATTTAGTGGGGTTGAATTTTTGTATAATTGTAACTTTAATACATCCCTTAATTTTATTAAACTTATTTTGGCAAACAGTTATATCTGTTCTGTCCGAGTATCAAAAATCAGTGTATGAAAGTCAAAAAATTTACCTTCATTTATTTCTTCTTTAGTATCCTGGCTGCAGGGACTATTTTTAGTTCCTTTTCCAGTAACCCTCCAAATGGTCGAACGGGCGCGCCGGGCGATGGACTTTGTACTGATTGCCATGCCCCGGGAAATCCATTGGGACTGGATGGAGAATTTACGCTCACTGGTTTTCCGACTGAGATCAATCCGGGAGAGACGTATTCGATTTCTGTGGTGGTGCGTAATAACAACGGGCTGGCCCAAAGAAATGGCTTTCAGGCGGTAGTGCTGAATGGTGCGAATAATAATATTGGTGATCTGACGACGAGTGGAGGAAATCCAACGACGGAAACGGATCCTGGTAGTGGCCGTGAATACGTGGAGCATCGACCTGCCATTGATTTTGCTAATGGGGAAGTCAACTGGACGTTTGACTGGACAGCACCCGAAGATAACGTGGGAGCAGAAGTAACGCTTTACATCGCTTCGATCGTAGGAAGTGGTTCGTCCGGAAATGGCGAAGACCTTTTTATTCAAGATAATTTTACCGCAACGATCCAGGAAGTTTCTTCTACCAATAATCTGGAAGCCTTCGCAACCATCGATGTTTATCCGAATCCTGCTAACCAGTTTTTTACCTTAAAACTGGATGGACCAGTAAACGAAAAAGTCAGCATTCGTCTGATGACGGTGACGGGCCAATTGGTATATGCACAAACGGATTTGTCCCTGAATAGCACAACAGAAATTTCGGTAGCGGATCTTTCGAGAGGTATTTATTTCTTACAGATTAACGGAGCAACAGCTACTACGACCCGTCGGATAGTAGTAGCGAAATAAGTTTTAAAGAAGTTTTGTAATAAAAAAACCGTAGTTGAGGAATCAGCTGCGGTTTTTTGTTCTTTAATGAAAAAAGAATTTTTGGTATATAACTTAAGGAGTGGGAATAATTAAAAAAATCCCGAATCTTTCTTACTTGAAAAATTCGGGATTTGAATAAATGAATAAGATTAAAAAAATTTATTTATACGGTTTGCTCTTCGTGCTTACCCTCTGCCACTTCCTCGACTAGTTTACGATTAAAAGCGGGTAAATCATCTGGATTACGACTTGTTATGAGACCCTGGTCTACTACCACTTCCTGGTCTACCCAATTGGCGCCGGCATTCTTCATATCAGTTTTGATTGAACCATAGGAGGTTAATTTCCGACCATTTACAACGTCGGCTTCTGCCAGCATCCACGGTCCGTGACAGATGGCGGCTACCGGTTTATGTGCTTTAAAAAAGTCGCGTACAAAAGATACGGCATTGGAATTATTTCTGAGTTTATCCGGATTAATGACACCACCAGGTAATACCAGCGCGTTGTAATCATCCGCAGAAACCTGACTCAATTCCTTGTCTACGGTATATTTATCACCCCAGTTTCCATCCGCCCAGGATTTTATTTCCCCAGATTTCAGAGATACGATGTGTACTTGAGCACCTGCATCCAGCAAGGCTTTTCTTGGTGATTTTAATTCAGATTCCTCGAATCCATCGGTTGCCAGAATGGCCACTTTCTTTGAACTTAAATCTTTCATGTTTAAATTTTAGAGGTTAAAAAATAGATGATTGACGAATTTTTCTTTATGTAGCTTTCGTCGTTTGTAAGTATAAAAGATTTGAAAAGAAAATGTTCAGTGTTGAAAGTAGGTTTTGAAAAATTAATATTTATTGACTAATATGCCAATGTAAACCAAAAGCACAGATTTTTGAATGGTCTCCACAATCAGGCAGGTTCAACAAGCGAAGCGTTTTAAGATTCCATTTTCCAATTACTTAAACACACTCACATCTCCCGAATACCTTATCACTTCCCCATCCACAAACCGCACCGTTGCTGTATAAAGGTACACTCCTGACGGGACGACATCGTTTTTATAAATTCCGTTCCATCCGAGTTGTAAATCATTGGGAAGGAAGTTTTTATTTTCAAAAACAAGGGCGCCCCAGCGGTTAAACACTTTTAGTTCTTCGACGAGTTGCACGTTGCCCGTATTGGCAAAAACGGTAAAGACATCGTTGAGGCCATCTGCGTTGGGAGAAAAAACGTTGGGTAGATATACTTTCCGAACTTCCAGGACTTCAATAAAAAGAGAATCGGAAACCGAGCAACCATTGCCGATCAATAATTCCAGAAATACCTGCTCACTAGCCGTTGGTAATAATTCGAATTCATCGCAGTCCACAAAGTCAATACAGTCCGGCTGGGTACTAATTTGCCAATTAAAATCAGTGGGTGTAAAATTGTAAAAAGGATTTATTTTTACCGTTTCTCCCAACTCGATAGTTTGGTCTTCACCCAACGCTAAAATCAGATCAGGTAAGTCTTCGATAAAAACGGATCTTTCGGTG
Source organism: uncultured Saprospiraceae bacterium (assembly GCA_938008185.1). Taxonomy (GTDB): domain Bacteria; phylum Bacteroidota; class Bacteroidia; order Chitinophagales; family Saprospiraceae; genus JALZUU01. The sequence goes on along the minus strand of CALLLR010000158.1, from coordinate 24,358 downwards.
GTACAACCGATCGCATCCCGAACGACAACGGAATAGGTTTGTCCACCGGGCAGGTCAGAGAATAAAGTGGTTGTTCCTACCTCCATTCCATTCAGCGTAAAATTATAAGGAGGGGTAGCTCCGCCCAGATTTTCTACAGAAATCGAACCATTGGTGTCATTTGGACAAGGCGTCGTAGCAGTTAGTTCAAGCATCCAGTCTTCCGGATTCGTGACGGGAATAGCTTGTTCAATCGAGCAGCCGTTCGCATCTTGAATACCGATGGAGTAAGTTTGATCACCTGACAGATCAGGGAAAAAAGTGGTTGTGTCTACATCCATTCCATCAAAAGTATAACGGTACGGAGGTGTAGCGCCACTGACCACTCCAATTGAAATACTGGCATTGGTTTCGTTCGGACAGGGAGGGATCGTGGTTAATTCGGCGAACCAGTCCGCTGGATTTTCGATGAAAACGGATTCTTCAATTGCACAACCGCTTGTATCTTCCAGGATCACAGAATAGTTTTGTCCGCCCGCAAGATTCGGAAAAAAAATCGTCGAGTCAGTGTCTACCCCTTGAAAAGTAGAAGTAAATAATCCGGTACCTCCCACAATATTTTCAATGGAAATACTACCGTTGGTGAGATTTGGACAGGGTGGAGTAACCATTAGGTCAAACGTAAATGGAGGACTCGTCGCAACGGTTAAGTTGGTGATCACGATGCTATCGCAACCATAGAAACTGGTAAAAGTATCTTCGTAAATTCCTGTTTCGGTGTATACGGAATTTCCGACGGTGAGCGTTTGACCCTGGCAAAGCGTTGTTTCCATTTGTGTGGTTACGGTGGGACGAACAGTGATGATTTTTGGATCGGCATTTACCCGGCATTTATCAGAACTGAGGTTTGCAACTCCATCGGCGACCAGAAAACGATAGTAATAGGATCCGGCGATTGTTAAAAAAGGAGTTGTGTAGATATCGTCGGTGGCAGACATGATATCCACCCAGGTGATTCCCTCGTCAAAACTTTGTTGCCATTGGAAGGCAGGATTTATGTATTGATTGCCCAGGAGCGTCGCTTGAAATTCAACGGGGGCATCGCCTTCGCAAAGATTAATTTCAGTAACACCCGTATTGGGTTCCGTAAAGGTTTCAGGTCCACAAGCACGAAAAGAAATATTGTCAAGTGCCAGATCATTTCCAATTCCTCCCGGCGCGTTATTACGAAGTGCCAGGGTTATGGATTCTTGTCCGGCCGTGGTGGTAAACGTAAATCCGTAATTTATCCAATTGTTGGTTTTGGGGATGTTTCCCGTTGCGAATAATTCTACGTTATTTAATAGAAAAGAAACATTAGGGTCCGAGTGATCAGGCGTACCGGATTTGATCAGATTAATGATGTCTGCCGAAAATTCGTACAGGGTATTTTCACAAAGTTCAGAAACAGTTTGTTCATAAAAAAGTCCTGGATTATTACTGGCATTTACCACCATCATGTATCCGTTAGGATTTGTACTATTATCGCCAATGGCCAGCCACGTACTGAACAGTCCTGACCAAACAGCGGTACTATTGGTCAGTACATATTGTCCATCAATGGGAGGAACGCTTAATGTATAATTGTAACCCGGGGCGATATTTGGATTTGTAATAAACAAATTAGCCGTACCGCTACCAAAATTACCTTCGGTAAAAATGTTATCTCCAAGCGTACCCGTACAAAATTGTGCTTGTGTAAGGAATGGGAAATACAGGACGATCAAAATAAATAAATATTGGGGCATATATTTTTGTTTCTTAATCGGGAGAAAATAGGACTTTAACAGGTAAGTCAAAATAATTGTTGAGATAATATAAAAATTAAGTGAAACAATTACAATAGCTGGCAAAATAGATGATGATATTTGGGTGGCGATAAAGGGTTGTTCTAATATTGAATCGTAGATAAAAAGGGGCGCCCCTTTTTATCTACGATTCAGCGCTCTTTTCCACGCCACAATACTTCAATAATTTTAATATAAAAATGTAGTTTTTATCGAACTACTGTTATATCTCCGGCCATTATTTCGGTACGGCCATCGAAAAATTCAATTTCCGCGTAGTAAACGTAGATGCCGGTAGTGACGTCTTGTCCTTTATGTCTTCCATCCCAGCCAAAGAGTGGATCATTTGCCGAAAAGTCAGAAACTGAATATACGATGGCTCCCCAACGGTTAAAAATGGTCAATTGTCTGACGATACGAACATCTGAACCCGCAAAAATCATGAACTCATCATTGATACCATCCTGATTGGGAGAGAAAGAATTAGGAATATATACTCTTTCTTCTTTGTCAACCAATACGGTGATCTGGTCGGTGGCCGTACAACCATTAGCATCCTGAATAGTAACCGAATAAACACCTTCATTCTGCGGACGGATAACTGGTTCCAGGCAGTCGAGGCAATTAATATTTTCGGTTGCTTCCCAGGTAATGCTATCGGGGGTGATACTGGTGAATACGGATAATTGAAGACTGTCTCCCAAGGAAACTGGATCAACAGAATTAATACTAACCACAATTGGGTTGGCGGCAGGGATGGTTAACGTAGCTTGAGATTCGCAGCCATCTGCATCCTGAATAAATAAGGTATATTCACCGGCAGCTAAATTTTCAAATTCAGTCTCGGTACTAAAATTATTTTCCGTCAGACTAAATAAATAAGGCGCCTGACCGCCCGTTACAGTATCAATTTGTAAACTGCCATCTGCTTCATCCGGACAAATTTCTCCGGTGATTGCGAGAATCGGGAAAAACTCAATAACTGGTTCATCAATGGTTATCTCCGCAGAATTTTCACAGCCATTTTCACTATTGTTAACCCATAACGTATATAGTCCTTCTTCGAAAACTTCCAGGGTAAGTTCGGTTCCAACGAGGCTATTATTAAACAACCACTGGTAGGTGATTTCATTGCCCGTACTCGATCCGGTTCCGTCTAATAAGATTCCATCGCTAAAACTTTGACAGGTTAGAGAGGCCACGGGATCCTGAATAATTGCAATTGGCAAGGTGGCATCCTGAACAATGACCACAGCAGGAGCAGAGACGCAGTTAGTAGTTGGATCAACGGCCACTAAAGTATAGGTTCCCGGTATCGTAATTGCTGGATTAGCAAAACCCATATTGTTGTTGTTAATGTCAGGTCCTGACCAAATAAAATCAGCATTAGCCACCGAGCTGGTTCCCGTTAACTCCACAAAATTGTCATCACAATCCAAAGTCAAATTTGGTCCGGCATTGGCCTGAATATCACAGGGGGTTCCCTGACAAGGAACGCAAACAGTATTGTCGCAATCTAAAATAGTTTGTACGTCGTTAAAGGTATTACCGTTGTTGTCATCGCACGGTACAACCGAAGTGCTACCGTTGGAACAGTCTACGGGCGTACCTGGTTGGCAATTACAGCCATCCCAGATTTCTACGCCATTGGCGCAATTTCCATCGTCGCAACCAGGATCAACCGGCGGTGTACCGGCGATACATTCACAATTGACAAAATCCCAGGTTTCTACGCCGTTGGTGCAATCGTTGTCGTCACAAGTTCCGGGGTCGGGACAAGAAGTATCACAAGAACCATCATCACAAGTTGCGTTTGGATCAAAGTTATTAGCCATTGGATCGGTACAGCCGAAGACGGGCGGCGTTATATCACAATTACAAGTATTGGTATTCCAGATTTCAAAACCGTTGGTACAGTCGCCGTCGTCCACACATGGTGTAGGCGGTGTGCCCGCCTGACATTCACAATTATTGAAATCCCAGGTCTCTACGCCGTTGGTACAATCGTTGTCATCACAAGTTCCGGGATCGGGACAAGAAGTATCACAAGAACCATCATCACAAGTTGCGTTTGGATCAAAGTTATTAGCCATTGGATCGGTACAGCCGAAGACGGGCGGGGTGATATCACAATTACAAGTATTGGTATTCCAGATTTCAAAACCGTTGGTACAATCGCCATCGTCCACACATGGTGTAGGTGGTGTGCCCGCAACACATTCACAATTAACAAAATCCCAGGTTTCTACGCCGTTGGTGCAATCGTTGTCGTCACAAGTTCCGGGATCGGGACAGGAAGTATCACAAGAACCATCATCACAAGTTGCGTTTGGATCAAAGTTATTAGCCATTGGATCGGTACATCCGAAGACGGGCGGGGTGATATCACAATTACAAGTATTGGTATTCCAGATTTCAAAACCGTTGGTACAATCGCCGTCGTCGACACATGGTGTAGGGGGTGTACCGGCGACACATTCACAATTAACAAAATCCCAGGTTTCCACGCCGTTGGTACAATCGTTGTCATCACAAGTTCCGGGATCGGGACAAATACAGGAGCCATCGTCGCAAGTTGCGTTTGGATCAAAGTTGGGAGATGTGGGATCGGTACATCCTGAAACGGGCGGGGTGATATCACAATTACAAGTATTGGTATTCCACACTTCAAAACCGTTGGTACAATCGCCGTCGTCCACACATGGTGTAGGCGGTGTACCGGCGACACATTCACAATTAACAAAATCCCAGGTTTCTATCCCGTTGGTACAATCGTTGTCATCACAAGTTCCGGGATCGGGACAAATACAGGAGCCGTCGTCGCAAGTTGCGTTTGGATCAAAGTTAGGTGCCGTTGGATCGGTGCAACCCAAAACGGGAGCCGTAGTAAAGCATTCACAAACGGATGGATCCCAGGCTTCAAAGCCATTGGTACAATCGCCGTCATCACAAGTTCCGGGATCGGGACAAATACAGGAGCCATCGTCGCAAGTTGCGTTTGGATCAAAGTTAGGTGCCGTTGGATCGGTACAACCAAAAACGGGCGGCGTTGTAAAACATTGACAGACGGATGGATCCCAAAATTCAAAACCATTGGTACAATCGCCGTCGTCGGTACATGGCGTAGGCGGAATTCCGGGGACGCATTGGCAATTGACATCATCCCAAGTTTCCAGGCCGTTGGTACAATCCCCATCATCACAACCTGGGTCGGGACAAGTAAAGTTACAAGAGCCATCATCACAAGTTGCGTTTGGATCAAAGTTCAAGGCCATCATATCGGTACAGCCAAAAACGGGTGGGATGACATTACAGTTACAAGTAGTCGGATCGAATACTTCGAAACCGTTGTTACAGTTGCCATCATCCACACAAGGAGGCGGGACATTTATCTGAACGCAATTACAGTTAGCATCTAATACTTCCTGACCGTTAGAGCAATCACCGTCATCTACGCACGGCGGTGGAACATTGATGGCAACGCAATTACAGTTAGCATCTAATACTTCCTGACCGTTAGAGCAATCGCCGTCATCTACGCACGGCGGTGGAACATTGATGGCAACGCAGTTACAGTTAGCATCTAATACTTCCTGACCGTTAGAACAATCGCCGTCATCTACGCACGGCGGTGGAACATTAATGGCAACGCAGTTACAGTTAGCATCTAATACTTCCTGACCGTTAGAACAATCACCGTCATCAATGCACGGAGGCGGAACATTAATGGCAACGCAGTTACAGTTGGCATCGAACATTTCTTCACCGTTCGAGCAATCACCATCATCCACACAAGGAGGGGGAACATTTATCTGAATACAATTACAATTTGCATCCTCTACCTCCTGACCGTTAGAGCAGTCGCCATCATCTACACATGGTGGAGGTATATCCTGATCATACGTATAATCGATACAAATGGTGTAGTTAACCGATACGTCTCCATCTGAGATGGCCGTACCACCCTGAGGGCAACCGGCACTTCCATCCATGGCGGGAATAATATCTACCCCGATGACATTATTGGGGTCCGTGGATTCCCCACAAGTAATGAGGTCTAAAGAAAACATTCCTGGTCCAGTGGTTCCTCCGCCGAATTGATTACATCCCGGTGTGAGTACTTCCTCAATGATTGGACAGACCGAAGAGGTTGTCAAGGCACAATTACTCAAAACATTACCAAAAACCGGAAAATTTGAACAACCCGGCGATCCGATAACGGAGGTCACGTCAATGTTTACGACCAGAGAGGTCAGGGTTGGATTATTTATTCCACAAGGTAGAACTGGTGGATCAAAATTGTGTAAATAGCCCTCGCTGATTGGAATGCCATTATTGTGGACAAAATCATTTCGGTCGGGGCCTAGTAATGCGTCCGTTACGGTTTGACAACTGGTTGTGGTGTATTGGCTGTAGCCAAATTCAGGTTTAAGCAGCAGAAAGAGTAAGAAAACGCAGGTCAGGGTATATTTTAGTTGCATAAGGGAAGGGTCCTTTAGTTTTTGATTGGGTAAACTTTTTCAGAATAATATTTTGGGCAATGCGTGTTTGGAGAGTCTAAGTTCTGTAAAATTAAGCTATTATTGTAAAAAGTTACTACAGTTCCACTACTTCATCTTAATAATCGTTAAAATTATACTACAACAATACTACACCAATCCACTTTTTTAGCTTTAAAAAGCCTAAAAGCACTACAACATCTTGCTAATTTAGTGTTTGGTGGAGCTTGCGGGAATAAATTTACATTTGTTCTTTATTTTACAAAAAATGACCATTTTTTTGTGAGAAATTGCAGGATATGGTAACAATTTTTATAGGTGTAGATGCGTGACAGGCTGGATATTTTAGGGGCGGCTTTTGGCCGAAATTAGGAAGTCTTCTTACAGACGATTATCCAACTTTTTTCAGAGTCTCTCCATAAAAGACTTCCCTGTTCTGTTAAGAAAATTTAACTTAGAGGCTTAAAAAAATAGATATGTCCTTGAATAAAAAAGATTACTATAAAAGAGATTTATCCTGGTTACGCTTTAATCACCGAGTACTTCAGGAAGCATCAGATAAGAGAAATCCTTTATATGAGCGTATAAAGTTTTTAGCTATTTTTTCCTCTAATCTTGATGAGTTTTTTAAGGTTCGAGTTTCGGATATCAGACAGATAAAAAATCTGGATAAGTCACTGCGGAAAAAACTAATAACGAAACCTAATAAATTATTAAAAGCGATTAAAAAGGAGGTGTTTGAGCAGCAGGAAGCGTTTGGTAAAATTTTTAGAACTACCATTATTCCTGAATTAAAAAAAGAAAAGATTCATTTAATATCCTACCGGGATTTTAGCCCAGACCAAGCAGCATTCGCGAAAAAATATTACGAAGAAAATCTGGCATCAATTAGTGATGCAACGATTGATAAGGAAAATCCTTTTATCGAAAACGAAGCATTGTATTTAATTGGACAATTAAAAGATAAGTCGCTGGTCTGGAGTAAAATAAATGAGGGAACGCCTCGGTTTGTAGAGTTACCAAAAGAAAAAGATCAGCATTTTATCACTTTTGTGGATGATATTTTGAAATATAATCTGGGAAAGGAATACGGAACTCTTTTTTATACCATTAAAATTTCGAGGGATGCTGAGTTGTATATTGATAACGAATATTCCGGTAATTTACTTCATAAGATCAAAGACGCTTTACCAAACCGGAATAGCGGACAAGTTACCAGAACATTGGTAGAAGGATCGATGCCTTCGGGCATGTTAAAAAAGCTGCAGTTAAAGCTAGATATTAATGAGACGGATATTATTGTTGGGGGCGCCCACCATAATTTCAAAGACTTTTTCGGTTTTCCCAATCCTACCAAAAAAGATTTATCGTTCGTAGAGTTACCACCTATTCCCTCTAAAGCATTTGATGGATTTAAAAATATGTTTGACGCCATCTCTCAGAAAGACCGGCTATTGAATTTTCCTTACGAATCCTACGATCCGATCATCCGGTTACTGGAAGACTCCGCAAACGATCCTGAGGTTACTAAAATTAAAATTACCTTATACCGGATATCCAGTGATTCGGCCGTTGCCAAATCGCTTTTAAAGGCGGCGAAGAATGGTAAAGATGTTTTTGTTTTTATTGAAACAAAAGCTCGTTTTGACGAAGAAAATAATATTAAATGGGGAAAGGTACTGGAAGAAAACGGTGCTAATGTACTTTATAGTTATCCTGGAATTAAAGTTCATTCTAAAATTTTGATTATTGAAAGAATGGAAAAAGAGCAACCCAAACATTACGGCTATATCAGCACCGGAAATTTCAATGAAAAGACTTCCAGAATTTATACGGATTTTGGATTGCTTACCGCAAATCAGAAAATAACCAGCGAGCTAAACCAGGTTTTTCAGCTATTAAACCGAAAAATCATTATTCCCAAATCAAAAAAACTCTTAATTTCTCCTTTCACCACCCGAACAAAGTTCACCTCGATGGTTGAAACGGAAATCGAAAATGCGCTGGCCGGAAAAGAAGCCTACATTACCTTAAAACTAAATAGTCTGCAAGACGCTGCGATGATTGCACTATTGTATAAGGCCAGTAATGCCGGGGTAAAGATCACCTTATTGATTAGAGGTATTTGTTGCTTAATTCCAGGAGTAAAAGGACTAAGTGAAAACATTAAAATTACAAGTATTATAGATCGGTTTTTGGAACACGGAAGGCTTTATATTTTCTGTAACGGAGGAAAGGAAAAAATGTACTTAGGGTCTGCCGACTGGATGACGCGTAATCTCGATCACAGAATTGAAGTGATCACACCTGTTTTAGATCCGGATATTCACAAAAAATTAAAAGTATTGTTGAATTTACAATTGAAGGATACCGTAAAGTCGAGGATCATTGATGCCAGTCAGAACAACGAATATGTTAAAGTAAATTCGTCAGAACCATCTTCTCAGCATTTAATTTATCGATATCTGTCGATGTCAGACCAAAGCAGGTAGCGTTTGTTAAATCAAGATTTTATCCGTTTAAGGGAATTTTTTTCAAAGTGCTAACCAATAACGGTCTTCGGTAGATCGAAGGTGAAGCGTGACCCTTTTCCAAGTTCACTGGTCACTTGAAACTTTGAACCCATATCTTCAATTATTTTTTGGCACGTAGCCAGACCAATACCGGATCCACTATATTCGGTGGAGGTGTGCAGTCGGGTAAAAGGTTCAAATATTTTTTTGATATTATCCGATGAAATTCCAATTCCATTATCAATTACCGCTACCCGGATATAGTTACCCACTGTTTTGGCTTCTATTTTAATGTATGGTGTTACCTCGCCATTTTGGTATTTTAATCCATTGATAATCAGGTTTTGAAATAACTGAATCAGTTGTAGTTTTTTTCCCGTAATAAAAAAATTATCTTCCGGTAATTCAATGATGGCATTAGCGGTATGGATACTTTCTGTGAGGTGAAGCTTTACGGTTTGCAAAATCTGCGAAAGATTTAAGTCTTCATTGCTGATAGAGTCCCCGCCTGACTTCGCATACTGCAAAAGTCCCTTGGTCAGGTTATCCAAATTGGTCGTTGCTTGCTTAATAAAATCAATATATTCGTGGTTGTAAGCTACAGCGGAATTTTCCAACTCTTTTGCGTGAAGTCGAATAAAACTATTGATGGTTCTCAAAGGCGCACGCACATCGTGGGCTACCATATTGGCAAAATTAAGTAATGCTTTATTAACATCTTCTACTGCCAGTTTTTGTTCATTGATTAAATTATTTTGGGCTACGACCTCATCTTGTAAATGGGCGAGTTCTCCCTGCAAACAATTAAAATCTGCGCAAGCAGCAGGTCGGAAATTGGTATTGATTTTTTTTATTAATTTAATTAATCCTCTTTGATTGTCTAAAGTAGTCATGACCTGTTTGCCAAGGACCATCAAGGTATCCTGTTGGTTCTCGGTAAGGGTTTTGTTTTCATGATCCATCACACACAGGGCACCAACCTTAATATTATTGGCATTAATTAGTGGACAACCTGCATAGAATTTGATTCCTTTTTCTTTAGTCACTTGAGGCAAGCAGTTGGTTAATTTGTTTTCTCTAGTTCGCTCAATGACTAGAATATCATCCTGTTGAATTGTAAATTGGCAGATAGAATCTTCTACCAAAATTGTGGTTAATTCAGACCCATGCTGAGATAGAATATATTGGTTTTTGTCATCTAAAAGACTAATGTAAGCCATTTTAGTCCCCGTAATTCTGGAGGCTAATTCTAGCGAATCCTTTAAGAAATTTTTATTAGAAGATAATTGTTCCACAAAGCCGTAGCTTTGGATGAGTGCTTTTCTATCTATTTTTTTGACTGGTTGATGTTCTAAAACCATGTGATGTTAGGTGAGATGAAAAAATAATAATTTCATAAGTCAATATTCAAAAACTAGACCAATCACCAACAATTGATTTATTAAAAAAATAAATTCCAGTTTCTTAGAATTCAGAAAAGTAGCATTAGCATTACGTGATTATTCTTTCAATAAGTTGATCAGCGCAGTTCTATACTGTGGATCTTTCTCGTTTAAAGAAATGATGGAATTTTTAAAATCAAAGTTTATGTATAATTCTGCAGTTTCCCGCCTGTTTTTTAAAAATATCTTAAATTTTGGTGTTCCAGACTGATAGTCAACCGGAGTTTTATTTAAGTTGGTACAAGTAAATACCTGCCGGTCTTTCATGATCAATTTTCCGGAATTCAATTGATATTTTTGGGCCAGAGTTGTCAACAGTTGATCACTTTTTGGTCCGGTAGATTCGAAGATAATTCCGTCTACCAGGAATTTATTTTCGGGAGCTCCGTCACCGGCAGGCACTCCTTCTTTGAGCCCAACGATTAATTCAAGTAGATCATTTTTAGACATGGCCTGAATGGTATAAAGAACATATCCATCCTGATGACGCTGTTCAACGATATTTAGCGGAAGATTGATGAATCCTTCATTCGACAATACGTTGTCAAGCTGGACAAGAGATTCCGTAGCTACAGAAACCTTAGGTTGGTTATTCAAAGTCGAGCCGGATTCGTTGGATGGCTTTGAGTTTTGATTTTTGCAACCAAGCAGACTGAGAGATAAAATTATGAATGCAGTTATGAATTTCATTTTGCTATTTATTAAACTTTTGTCGGGTATTTTATTGCAAGCTACCCAAAGTTAACTTTACTTTTTCACAAACACAAAGTTTTTCGTTCGGGAATGTCCGTTTCCATAATGCGAATCAAATTTTGGAGATAAGATAACACCTTCAATTGGAGGAGCGTAATAAATCGCAGGAAATAATTCGTTAACCGAACCCCAAAAGCATATGGGAAACCAAAATTTTCTAATGTTGCACTTCCAAAATATGCCAATTAAAAAATAGTTTCTTAACTTCGGCTGTGTTTAAAAAATCTTCCATATTTAAATCATCAACATGGCTAAAAAGATTATCACTTTTGGAGAAGTAATGATGCGATTATCACCGCCGGGATACGAGCTGATTTCGCAGGCAAGTTCCTTTGATTTGGTCTACGGTGGCGGAGAGGCCAACGTGGCTATGTCTCTATGTTACCTGGGAATGAAGGCCGCCCACGTGACCCGTTTTCCGGACAATGCGCTGGGAAAAGCCGCGACGCAGTTTTTACGTAAACACTGGCTAAGCACAGAACACGTTATTTATGGTGATGATAAAATGGGAAAATATTTTCTGGAAAGGGGAGCCGTACACCGGCCCAGCGTGGTGATTTACGAACGGGAAGGTTCTGCTTTTTCGTTGATTCAGCCATCCATGATCGATTGGAAAGCGGTGCTTAAAGATGCCGACTGGTTTCATTGGACGGGCATTACGCCCGCTATTTCGGAGGGCGCCGCCAAGTGTTGTCTGGAGGCTATTCAAATGGCGAACAAGATGGGGATTACGGTTTCGGGCGATATCAATTCGCGAGAGAATATGTGGAAATATGGTAAGACTATGCAAGCGGTTATTCCAGAGTTGACCGCTCATACGGATGTGGTGATTAGTAGCCGAAAGGGAATGTCCAAAATTTTTGGATTGGGTGGCAGGAAGGATAGTTTTCAGGAGTCCGCCCGGTTACTGATGGAAGCTTATCCGAGGATTCAGAAGGTGGTCGGCAAAAACCGGACTTCGTTCAGTGCGTCCCATCAGCAAATACAGGGTAAAATGTGGACCGGCAAAGAATATATCAAAACAAAAACGCTGGATATTACCCACGTCATTGACCGGGTGGGTACCGGAGATGCTTTTGCTTCGGGACTCATCTATGGGCTGTTGGAATATGATAGCGACGAACAGGCGCTGGATTTTGCCTCCGCCGCCTGTGCGCTTAAACATACAATTCCGGGAGATGTAAATTTAGTGTCAATGGAAGAAGTTGTTAGTTTGATGGAGGGAAATACATCGGGGGCACTGAAGCGGTAGGGGTTTGAGCAGATTAGAAATTTTTGCCGGTAGACCTTTTTAAGAAGGAATACCAGAAACAAAGGAATTAACTGGCCGTTTGCTTCTTGCACCGTTACGCCCGACGCTCCGAGATCGCTTATTCATTCTTCGGTAAAAACCCTTTGTGGCCGCGTGCCTTTGTGGCATTTTTTGTTCCGGAATAAACTTTGAGCTAAGTCTTAATAAAATCAACACCAATGAGTAGAATTTTTACATTTTTTTTGTTTATCATTTGTTTCGCGGGCTTAAATGCCCAACCTACGCTCATTCTTAATCAACAAGAACAAGCAAAGGTGATTGATGAAATTTTAGAAGACCGACTGGATAATCTGTTACCCGAATTGATGCGTAGAGAAGGGATCGATATGTGGGTAATCATTTCAAGAGAATATAATGAAGATCCGGTCATGAAAACGATGCTGCCTAGTACCTGGTTATCGGCTAGAAGGCGAACGATGATGGTTTTTTATGATAAAGGTGGGGATCATCCTCTGGAAAAAATTGCCATTGCGAGATACGATGTTGGGAAATTACTCAAAGGTGCCTGGGATTTGAATGTTTTTCCTGACCAATGGGAAGCCTTGGTGGAGGTGATTAAAGACCGGAATCCTAAAAAAATAGGCATTAATAAATCAGCATATTTTGCTTTAGCAGATGGTTTGGTAAATACAGAATATGAGCAGTTGATGGAAAAATTGCCGGCTGATTATAAAAAAAGAGTAACTACTGCCGAAAGGTTAGCGATCGCGTGGTTAGAAACGCGTTCTGAACGGGAATTGCAGATTTATCCCATGATTTGTCATTTAGGACATCAGATATTACAGGAAGGTTTATCGGAAAAAAATATCCATCCGGGTATTACTACGACGACCGAGGTGGAATGGCAATTACGCCAATTGGTGATTGATTATGGTTTGCAAACATGGTTTCATCCTTCTGTTTCTGTACAACGGGCAGCGCAGGGAAATCAAGAATTTTTGCGCTCTTTTTCCCGTCGTCCCGACCAGGAAGTTATTCAAATGGGCGATTTGCTCCACGTGGATTTTGGGATTACCTATCTCCGGTTAAATACCGACCAGCAACAACATTTTTATGTTTTAAAACCCGATGAAAAAGAAGTGCCTGCTTATTTGCAAGCTGCTTTGAAAAAGGGGAATCGACTGCAAGATATTCTTACTACCAACTTTAAAGCAGGAAGAACCGGCAACGAAATTCTTTCTGCGGCGCTGGATCAGGCAAAAGCAGAAGGGATCACCGGGTCCATTTATACCCACCCAATAGGCCTGCATGGTCATGCCGCGGGTCCGGCCATCGGGATGTGGGACAAACAGCAAGGCGTGCCAGGAACGGGAGATTATGAATTGTACCCTAATACCGCTTACTCTATCGAATTATTTGCCGCTTCGGAAATTCCAGCCTGGGGAAAAACCGTTCGAATTATGCTGGAAGAAGATGGGGTTTACGGAAAAACCGGTTTTTATTTTCTGGACCATCGAATGGAGAAAATTCTGTCTATTCCAAGGAGTCGGTAGACAAAAAAAAACTGGAACTTCTCATAGGGTGTTCCAGCTTTTTTTGGGAATAGTCTTCTGGAGACGAGGGTGACTGATCAGTTTAAAACCAATCGATTCTTTTCCTACTTCTCCCAATGCGTATTATCCTGTCTTTTAAAGGCAATATTTTTTACTCGCCAACAAGCAAGTGGTTTATTTAAGCTTAAGCTTTTCTATCACACAATTCATACAAGATTTTGTGGGTGGTAGAGGTTTGGACGTACTCAGTTTGCTTGTATAGGGAGCAACCAGCTGATGGATCAATTGCTCTTTCGGAATTGCTGAATTGATGGCAAAAATGTAAGCGTCCGACCTTCCCCGTTCCCTATTAAATCTTTGATTGACTATCTTTGTCAATTTTTTTACATCCAGGATATTTTTCAATTTACCCAACTCCCGCATTCCCATTCACCTCTTTAATAATCTGTATAATCTTTCCTGCCTGTGCGTCGTCAAATACACCGACCAGGCCTTGATCATGGCGATTGGTAAAAGGTGATTCGAATAATCTTTCGGGATCGATGGTTCCATTTTTGGTCAGAAACTGGATGATGTTATCGATGAAGTGCATTTGATCGGCATTCAGATTTCCGGTCTGGATAAAAGTGGCAAAGGCTTTATTCGCGGCGGTGAGATCTAACCCGATGATGCTGCGGATAAAACTTCCCAGGGGTTGCGCTCCGTAGGCTTTGACGAAGTCTTCTTTTGTGCCTGTTTTGTTTCCATTAAATAGGAGGACTTCCAGCTGGTTTAGTTCTCCGACGGTGATGGGCTGGTTTTTCGTGAGCTTGTAAATCGTAATTTGATTTTTATTATCCCGGATAAATTTTTCTACCCTCGATTTGTAGATCGTGCTGGTGGTACCGGATTCGACGGTGGGGCTTTCTTCGCTGACGATGGCTTCATCGCGTAGCAGGGAATAAATCGGCTGGATACCCTCGCTGTCCAGATACTGGAGAAGGTCCCGGATTTCTAAACGGATTTCTTCCATCCGTTTCTGGGAGAGTGTTTCATAAAAATCAGACTGCTTCATCTCTTCAATCAACGGACGCGCTGCGGCTACTGGAGGAACAGAATATTTCTTTGACAGGGCATCAGCCGTGAGCATTAGTTTATCCTCAATATTTGCGCGGCTATTCAATTCCATCAAATCTGCGATCTGCATTTTTAACATCAATAAATCAAATCGCCTCGCGGATTCTTTTACGCCTTCCGGTGGTGGTAACGCGGATAGTCCGTTGTTAATATCATGAATATCTCCGTCGCTGAGATTGTTCCAGTTTTCGCGCTTACTGAATTTGTCAACGTACCGGAGATTCATTTTTACTTGAAAGTGATCCTGATTCAGACTGGCAACGGACTGGTGTAAATGATCCAGTAAATCTTTGGACATTTCCAGATTTTCCGGATCTCCCGTCTGGGCGAGTAACCGGCTGACCTGTACTCTGGCTTCAAATATTTTCTGACTCAGCGGTTTGAACGATTTGCTTTCTTTACCTCTTTTGTGAACGTTAAAAAATTCAAAATTCTGACAAACATCAAAAATGATAAAATATTCTTTGTCTTCCCCGGGACCGAAAACGTCCGGACATAGTCGGGTGCCTCTCCCAATCATCTGCCAGAACTTGGCGTAAGATCGTACGACTTTAAAAAATACCAAATTCAACACGCGCGGTGCGTTGATGCCGGTATCCATCATATCTACCGACACGGCAATCTGTGGTATGTTCTCTTTACGCTGATCACAAAAGGCTTCAATCAGGCTCTGGGCGTGCGACACTTTATTGTGGATCACCGCAATGTACCCGGCGGGTTTTTCGGGAAACAGTTCTGAAAAACATTCAACGATAAAATCTGCGTGTTTTTGGTTAACCGCAAAAATGATGGTTCTTCCCAGCTCATCGCCTCCCTGAATTTTTAATCCATCCTGCATCAGTTTTTTCAATACAATGTCAACGGTATCTTTGTTAAATAACCATTTGTTCATCGCATTGGACGGGATCTCTTCCGGAAATAGTCCGGTAACCTGATCGCCGAAGGTCTCTTCAAATTTTATTTTATCGGCTTCCGAAAGTTCATCGTACTTGATTCCTTCCCGGATAAATTTGGTCGCAATATTCCGGTTGTGAAAGGATTTTAAATAAGTTGGTACGGCTTCTTCCAGCGAGTAATTTGAGGTGGGGTCCTGGTCGCTGCACCCGAACAGTTCGTAGGTGTTGTGATCGATACTATCTTTGGGGGTGGCGGTCAGACCCAGAATGAGGGCATCAAAATAATCAAAGATGGCCTGATAACGGTTATAGACCGAACGGTGGGCTTCGTCTACAATGATCAGATCAAAATGCCCGACGCCATAAAACAATTCTCCTTCTTTTTGTCCTTTGTCAATCTGGTTGATCATCGTAGGATAGGTACTGAATACCAGACGGGTCGTATCGTTTTCCTTGTCTTCGGTTAAGTTGACCGAAGACAGATTTTTCAGATGTTCATTAAAATCTTTTTTTGCCTGCCGTACCAGCGCATTCCGGTCTGCCAGAAACAGGACGCGTCTGGCCCATTGATTGGTCGTCAGCATATCTACGATGGCGGCGGCCGTCCGGGTCTTGCCGCTACCGGTGGCCATGACCAGGAGGGCGTTCCGTTTGTTACCTCTCAGACCTTCTTTGGTCTCTACGACCAGCGCTTCGGCTACCTGCTGGATCGCTTCTATCTGGTAAGGTCTGCCGGCAATTTCCGTATTTACTTTGGCGGCACGAATATTTTTTCTGCTGGTACGTTGCTGGATTTTCCAGCGTAGTTCTTCTTTGGTATAAAATCCGTACACCTGGCGCGGCGCACTGTAAAAGGTGTCGTCCCAGATTTTCGTTTCGTAGCCATTGGTGTAAAAAATTACGGGACGTTGTCCGTACATTTCTTCCAGACAATTGGCGTATAAAAATGCCTGGTGTCTGCCGGCTTCCACGTCTTTGGAAGTTCGTTTGGCTTCTACCAGGGCCAGCGGTTTTCCATCGTCATCCCACAAGACATAATCCACAAAACCATTTCCTTTTGGATTATTGTTGGTGATGGGCATTCCTTTGACGGGAAATTCCAGTTCTTGTCCATTCCGGAGCAAGTCCCAGCCTGCTTCCTTGAGGGCTACGTCAATCAGATGCTTACGGGTTTCTGCTTCGGTATATTCTCTGGTCCGGGGAGCGGGGCGTTTGCGCTGTTGACGTTGGATTTTAGCTTTGGCGGCGGCGGCTTTGGCTTCGTAATTGGCCAGGGCCAGTTCGCTTTCTCTGGCCTTTTCCTGTGCGGCCTCCAGGGCTGCCTGCTGCGCCTTTATCTGGGCTTTGAGTGCTTCCTGTTCTTTTTCGAGCTGGGCTTTAAGATCTTGTACTTTTTGCTGGGTATTCTCCACCGCGGGGATCAGACTTTCGTCAAAATGATCGGGTAATTCCGGCAGGACATCACTATACCGGTTGGCAAACCATTTTACAAAATCAAATAAATAGCGGACACTTTTTTCAGCATCTCCGGGCGTTACCCGCCGGCCGTAGTGGGCACCATTATTTCCCGTCTTTCGGATGATTTCCAGACCACTGAAATAACGGGTCGGCAGGATACTTTGAAATTCGGACTCGTGGATCAGATTGTAGAGACTGGTATTATAAGGTAGCTCCAAATACTCCATGTCGTACATCAGGTGTACACACTCCTCCAGGGCCATCCGGCTGGTATGGGCTGAGGCTTTGGGTTCAGTATTGATCCAGGATTCCGCTTTGGCGGCGGTCTGAAATAAAGAACCCCATTCGTCACTTAAAAAATCAAAATTACTCATGCGGGAGTGTCTGTTTGGTAGAGAAGTTTCCATAAAACGGGTCTGCGCGCGTGGCTTCCTTTACGATCGAGGTGCGGGAAGCAAAAAGACTCATTTGACGAAACTATCTAATAAATATACTTAAAAAAAATAATCTCCCTCTATAGTATGCTCAAGGCACTAGTGTGTTCTGAAGTTATTCCATGGTGTCTGGAATATACCAGCCAGTATTACTTCATAAAAATAAAGATTATAATCTACATCTTCCTTATATATTACCACTTTATATTGTTTGATACAATTTTTGTATTGGTCAAATAACCCGGGATCAAACGCGGTCCTTGTTTTTTTACCCGGATGGTCTGCCCTGGCCATCAGGTAAGCGAGGGTACAATGATTGTGTATCTTGCCCCATCCGTGCTGCCGGAGTCGTTGAATTATATTTCTTGAAATACCTACATATTTTGGAATGACACCGTGACGGGTTATTTCTCCGAAGACGTATAAGCCCTGGATTTTAGGTTGTTTTTGAACTTGTAGTAAGGTAAAAATATCCGGATGCTGATAAATTTTATTTCCTTTTGGTAAAAAAAGATCTGCTAATTTGGGGGTGGCTGGTTCCTGTAATTTGGCTTTTAATGCGATTGAGATTTTTTCTGCTTTTTCAAAAATAGCTTTGACGTCTTCAGGATATTTGTTCTCTGTACTCATTTTGTCAATTCTCCTTTAAACGCTTTTTGTAGTAAACTATTAAATAAATCCTCGGATTCTTTTAACGCCGCCTGGGCCTGGGCTTTTTGGGTTTCGATGGTTTTTATTCGGTCGGCGAATTGGGTTTGGAGAGCAATAGGTGGTAACGGTATCTTAAATTTTTCTAAAGATTCTTTTGTTATCGCTTCTCTAGTTGAAGCGTTTTGAGAACCTACACCTAATAGTTTTAATTTACAATTTTTTGAAATTAACGTGTGATTTAAAAAAATAGAATTTAGCAAACTACTTGGTCTTAATATCGCTACATGCTGATTTACTCTGGCCGGGAGAATTTCCTCAGGTACAATTGTACAACGACAAACTGAGGCTCCGGTAATATTAAAAAGAACATCATTTTTTTCGACAGTTACATTTTTTAATTTATCAGCTTGGTCGTTATCAATAAAAGCAAGATTCTTATTTTTAAACCAATTATCATAAACATTCATACTTCTAATTAAAGAAATACCTTCACTTTTATATGCTTCCTTACCACCTCTAGGGGTGGCACCACTCCCAATTTTTGAAGTACATTCCTTTAGATTCACCTTCTCCCACCCCTTCGGATTCGTCACCGGATCCCCAAACATCTCCAAAAACAGCGATTGGGTCAAGGTATCGTATTTTTCGAGGACTTTCTGGTTGAGTTGTCGCAGCTGATCGGCTTCGTCGAGGATGGCGGCGATCTTTTTTTGTTCGGGGAGTGGGGGGAGTGGGATTTTTACTTTCTTAATTCTACCAAAAGAAATAAGTGGTTGGCCAGATTGTGACGCGAATCTATTTAAGTTTAAATTTCTTAAAAGGTAAATTAAGTATTGATCGTAATAACTTACTTTTTTTTCATCAATATATAATGCATTATCAGTTATCCATGATTTTGGAGATGTTAGATGAATATTTCCGCAATATGCTCCAACTCTACCAATAATAATTTTAGGCTCTTCAAAAATATACTCATCATGATATCCGCTTATTCCATTACCACCAAAAACAGGATAGTTTCCTTCACGCATGTTTTTAGCACTTAATTGGGTTCCGCTTTTTAATTTTAAAGCATCACCAATAGTTGTTACAACTTCTTTCATCCCAACATTTTTTCCAAATTCAACAATACCTTTCCCCGCTCTTTATCCAATTCCTTAATTGCCTTAATAATATCTTTTGGCGGATCATATTGCACCTCCTCGTAAACAATCTCCTTATAGCGATTGATACTTAAGTCCCAGTCATTTTCCTGAATCTCTGCCACCGGAACGAAAAAGCTCTGATCCGTTCTCTTTCTTTTGGCCTCCTTTTCCGGATGATGAAAGCGCTGGATAATATCCGGAATATCGCTGGTCTCGAGGGGATTTCTTTTATCATCCAGACTATACCCATCCGTTTTCATATCATAAAACCAAACCTTATCCGTACCACCGCTATTGGTTTTAGTAAAAATTAACACCGCCGTACTGACCCCCGCGTACGGCTTAAAAACCCCGCTGGGCATGGAGATCACCGTATCGAGTTTATGGTTGTCGATCATCTCTTTCCGGATTTGTCTATGAGCCTTAGAGCTACCAAAGAGGACGCCATCCGGAACGATGACCGCACAACGGCCGCCCGTTTTCAGCATCCGTAATATCAGGCCGAGGAAGAGGAGTTCCGTCTTTTTGGTCTTGACCATCTGCAGGACCGACTTTTCCACCGCATCATAATCGAGGCTCCCCTTAAAAGGCGGATTGGCCAGGATCAGCGTGTAAGCCTCCCGGATATCGCCGTTGCTTTCGCTGAGTGCATCCTTGCCGATGAGGGCAGGTGTTTCTATTCCGTGGAGCTGGAGATTCATGGCACCGATCCGCAACATCGTCGGATCAAACTCCACTCCGTTAAACATTTTATCCTGAAAATGCGTTTGGAATTTCTTTTCCAAAAAATAATCCGGATGATGCTCCTGAAAATATTCGCCCGCTGCGACGAGGAAGCCCGCCGTTCCACAAGAAGGATCACAGATGATCTCCTCCTTATCCGGCCGGACCATTTCGACCATCATTTTGATAATATGCCGGGGTGTCCGGAACTGCCCGTTGGTACCCGCGCTCGCAATTTTAGATAAAAGATACTCGTATAAATCCCCTTTGGTATCGCGGTCAACCATTTCAATTTTTTTAATATCCTGAACCACCTGATCGAGCAGCCGGGGCGTCGGAATCATAAAAGTAGCCCCTTTCATATATTCCGCAAAGACACCACCTGCCTCCCCGACCTGTTTCATGTGTTGGAAGATGTTGAGTTTGTCTTCCTGTACCGTGGTAAACAGGTCGAACATAACCTGAGGATCTTTATTGGTAAAGACACTCCAGCGAAGATCCTGTTGATCTTTGGTATAGAGTGGGTTTTGGATTTTTTTATTAGTCAGGTTGGCTTTCCGCTCTCTGGCGGTTTCCTGTTCGTCGAGCCTGCGGATAAAGAGCAGGTAGGTAAATTGTTCGATGACGGTGAGTGGATTGGAGATGCCCCCAGTCCAGAAGTGGTTCCAGATTTTGTCTACGAGGGAGCGCATTTCGCCTGTGATCATGGGAGAGTGTTTTTTTAGTGTTTGTTGGTTTTCTTACAGCGGGATAAAAATAGGATAAAAAGGGAGAAATACTATTGTTTTAAATGACAGATTTAATTTTCTTTTTTAAGTTCTGTGCAAAATCTTCATTTTGAGAGATGAATTGTACATAATTATTTACTTCATAATTTTAACCAGTACAGGCTTTAAAAAATAAAAGACCCAATATCATTGGCAAGAAGGTGTAAATAAAATAATTGATAATTGATTTCCCGCTTTCACTTACTGCTCCACGAAACTCATCAATAACTTCATCTTTCATTTTTTCTGCTTGTTTACTAGCATTACTCATCCATTTCTTTAAAATACTATCAGTGAATTCAAATTCAAATTCATAAGCACTCTTTTTAGTACTACCCTCATTTTTTGCTGATTGTGAACTGGCTCGATCAACTCTTTCGCTAGATTTTTTTTCATTTTTGAAGTGAAAATACGTCTGGTCATAACGCTCTCTTCCCTCTTTATCCTTCAAGAAGATATATGCTTCGATAATATCTTGCATAAATTTAGTGGTATCTCTTTCAGGGTTTTTATCAGGATGCCAGATTATAGCTTGATTTCGATATGCTTTTTTTATTTCTCGTTCTGAAACAGGTGGTTCAATATTTAGGATCGCATAATAATCTTTGAACATAGTTATAGGGTTTTATCTAAGTCAGTATTACTTTCCTTTTGAGGCTTATACCTCCACACTCCAATAATACCGAAAATCATTACAGCAGCTGGAATTAGTCTGATTACTGGACTATTCGTAGTTCCAGTTTTATCAAGAACGGTGCTTAAAAGAACACCAATTATAAGGCAACCTATCGATAGTAAAATTTTGATTAAAATCCTCATTTTTTTATTTTTAGTTAATTATTAATCTCAGACAAAAAATGTACATTAGCTGTTAATATTATAAGTATAGGCTTCGATAGCCACGCAAACCCTCTTCGCTTTAAAATACAGACGATTGAGATCTTCTTTAATTATTTGTTGAATATTACTTTCAGCTTCCATTTATGTGTTTTCATGGGATTAGATACATTAAAGGTAGTAATAATTTATTTAAGTATCGTGATTAGTTATTATTACTAACAAAAATCCTTGTAAAAATCTAGATAGTGTTTATACATCCTTTTATCCCACGGCTTGAAGTTTGGCATCTCTTCTCTCCCGGTAATAACTATTTTTGAAATTCGCAGTTTTTTTCAAGAGTTTTATTTGTGTTGATGACACCTACCACCATTTTTAACTTTCCGTTTACAATAGCCACCTGATTTGTTTTGAGCACCGCAAGTTGAATAACTGGAGGTTTGATATTTATAAGTGACTGTTGAATTACCGTTTTGTTTCGAATGCTGGTAACAATAACCATTTGCTAATTTTGTTTTGTGTCTGCATCTGGTCCCTTTTTTAGTTTTCCCTTTGCATTGCACAGAGCTGGATTCTCCGACTGCTTTATTTGAGTATAAAGAACCTTTTTGGAGGAATTTTTTGGATGGTGGTTTACATATTTTACACGGTGTTAATTGATGAAAATCATCAACCACTTTTTTTGAGACATTCTCAACCATTCTACAACTACTTAAATGATATTTCTTACCTGAGGGAGTTTTATATACATTTTGAGAAATACCTTTGTTGGAAAAGGAACAAAAAAGGAAAAGAATTAAAAATTTTGTTATGCTGAGTTGCATGGAGTTTTGTTGTTTTTTGTGACGTATATTTTTTTACTAACCTAATTCTCTTTTTTCAAGGATTTTTTTGAGCTTCCAGATCGCATCCTTTACCATCTGTTCATTCAGGTCTATTTCTTTTTTAAGCATTTTTTTTGGGTGTATTAAATTTCGGTAATTTCTTACCTCGTGCGCATACTTACTTAATTTACGGTCAAATATTTTAGCTTTTTCAATTTCCCTGATCATTTCAAAAGTGTTGAGTTCATCTCTTGAATTAATATAATTTCGGTTTTTAATTTCTGATAGCCAATCAATAAGAACAGCCTCTAAAATTGAACCGCACAAAACAAGACTCGCTTTTAATGCTCGATATTTTACGCATTTCTGTATTTCGACGAAATCAGCTTCAATAATTTCTTTAATCAGATCAAGCTTAGTGAATTTTATTTTTTCTAGTAATTCATTGACAAATTCCTCTTGTATTGGTTTTTGATTTTTTTTCTTTGAAAAGAGTAAATCATTTATTTCAGATATTTTTCTATCTTCTTTTGTTTTCAGAAATAAAGTCTCAAATACTTGTTTGGACTTGGATAATGTTTCTTTATTTGGAATAATGATTGTAAGATTATCTAAGGTAGCCTTATTGAGCCGCCGCATAATGATACCTTTTGAATTGCGGAGGACATACTTTTTTGCTACCTCACTTTGCAGAAAAAGAAAGAGATATTCAGGCGTAATTTTATTTGATTTAATTCTCAGGATATACGTGTGTGACGACGGATAAATCTTTTCAAGATCCTGAGAAACTAAGTACGATTTAGAATTTCCAACCCTACTTATTAATAAATCGCCTTTCCTAAGTGCTTCATCCCCTCTTCTTCCTTTGGAGAGCTTCCTGATATTAAGCGGATATTCAAAATTTTTTACTTTTAAAACTTTACCCTCATTTTTTGTGTTTTTCGAAATAATAATATCAACTAGGTTTGAAAGAATTTCCGTTTTTTCCTTTGACAATTTTTTCTCAATTTCTAAAAACTGAGGCGCGTAATATTTGGGATGAAATTTTTTGATATTAAAACCTGTCTGTTTTAATCTGAAACCATCTAATCCATCCTCATTGGCCGATACTAAATAATTATCTACTTTCTTGAGAAAATCGTTATAAGCTGGCATTATAATTTGATTCTTTATAGAATCTGAATTTGGAATAGGCTTAGTACTTTTAAATGTCTTGCAATCGGGGGCTTCGCAAATAAAAATTTCTTTTTGCTTTATTCTATCCAAAACAATCAAAATGAAATCCAGAGCAGTGTATGGCTCCCATATTTTCCCTAATCCAATTAACGCAGATAGATGGTAGTTTTCGAATATTAATTCTTTGACCTCTGCTATAGCTTTGATATTCCTTTCTAGGAAAAGAGAGGGTAGAATTAAATATGTTATTTCTGAAGTATCTCCAATTTTATCCAGAATATAATCAACCTGATTTTTATTTTCTTTTTTAGAACCTACTGGATATTTTTTTCTTTCTTCAAGGAGTGTTTTGATTATTTTCATATTTTAATACTCAATAGTGCGGTAACTTTTTCTGCATTTTTTTAATAAAAAAAGGAAGCCTAATTTTTGTTGTATGCAACTACGTACAAAAAAGGCTTCCAATAAGAGCCAGGCTCTCGCTGGAAAGTTACTAAATAAAATGGAAGGCTTA
>CALLLR010000157.1 GCA_938008185.1 uncultured Saprospiraceae bacterium | reverse complement strand
TAACCTAATGAATCTTTTACCTCTTCCAGTTCCGCTTTGGTATCTATTTCAATCACTATTTTCGGTGCTACCCTTAAGTACTTATTTTTCTTTTTAACACCTTTCAGCTTCTCCTTCTCCACGATGGCAATATCTGCCGCTCTCCATCCTTTGTCTTTAAATTGCAGCCCAATTTCGTTGGTTAAAACAACGTAATCATTTCCTAAGTTTGACATCAGCAAAAAAACTAATCTTGTTATAATCAGTGACTGTAAATAACTACTTCCCATCAGTTCATCTATTTTTTTTTCACCCTTTAAGTATTCCCGGTAACCACGATAATAAATTGGTTTTCCATCTACCATTTCGTAGATCAACTGCTCAGGTATATTTTGAATTGCATTAGACATTTACCAAAATTTATTCTTAATTTATAAATAGCTCCTACCAAATTTAATCATTTTTTTTCAAAACCACAGATTGAAGTTGCTCAAGAAAATTAATAATCAGCCCCCAAAAGCACAACCGCTTGTCTTACCAGCAAAGATGAAAAATCAATATTAAAAATTCAATATCCTCCCATTCGAAGCTGATGCTTCGGTTCCCTTCTTTACTAGTGACATAATTTATGCCCGAGGCACTAGTTTCGCTCCGCGAACAGTCGGTCATTCCACCACCACCTTCCTCACCGCCACGCCTTCCGCCGATCGTACCTTCACAAAATAAGTGCCCGCCGCCCAGTCCGCACTATCAAATTCATAAACTGCCGTCGTACCTCCGTACGCAAAACTACGCCGCTCCACCACCTCACCAATCACATTCAGCACGGCTACTTCCAGCTCAGCCGCGGCCGTTCCCTGGACAGAAAGTTGAAAATAACGATGTGTTGGATTTGGAAACACGTCTATTGTTTGTAAAAGCGAAGACTGATCCGCTACATTGACCGTGGCAGAGGTACTGCGTAAAAAAATCGGTGCGCCCGTGAGATTTATTCCAGTGGCAGAAACATTATCCATATCTCCCGTTTGAGAAAAATCCCATTCCCGTTTTTCCAGATTGGTAATGTTCATGGAGGCAGGAATGTTATAAGTAGCCGCGGCGGATTCGGACTGATCCGTTTCCGTTTTTGCCCACAGGACAAAAGTGTAAGAATCGTCCGTGTTCCGGTAAGCAGCACCGCCAATGTTCGCAGGAAGATTAAGTGCTGCGGTGGCCGGAGCATCATAGGTGCCATCGGCCAACAGTACAGTCATGGTATGGCTGGCAATTCCCTGATCGGTTAATTCTTCTCCGGTCGGTGTTATATCAGAAAGGCGATGAAAAAGTCCCATCGCATCCCAGCCACTGTAAGCATCGGCTGGTGATTTTTTTCTGGCCAGGGCAAATAGGTCGTATTGGAGGATTTCGTTTATTTCGCAAGCGACGCGTACTTTGATAACAAAATTTCGTTGCGCCTCGTCGGAGCCCATCTCATCATCAAATGCAATACCTGGAATATTTGATTCGGTAATAATCCATTTTTTAGCAGGGTACGTCTGATCGTTGTACCCGTAGCGGTCCAGCACCTGCCGGTAATCTACTTGCTTTTGCAGTAGGCCATCACTCGCCGCATCAGAGTGGCGGGAATATTCAAAGCTGCCAATATCATTATTCCATTCGCGCAAACTTCCGTCAATATGCGGATAGGCATGATAACTCATCACATCAAAATAAGCACCGCCCTTATTCGGAAAATCATTGTTAATCTGACCGCCATTGGGATTGTCACTGTGACGCATTACCAAATCTAAAAAAGATGGATAGCCCAATCCGCCAATCGCAATGTACGCATCCGGATCGATACTTTTAATCACTTCGTAACTAATCCGCAGCATTCGGATATACTCAAAAACGGGGGCACGGATTGACATATCGCAGGGTTCCGGAATATTCTCCCACCAGTTACCAGCTTCTCCGGGATCTTTATATCCATTCCCCGAATAATCAAAATCCGGTTCGTTCCAGATTTCCCAGAACTTCACATAATCCTGATACCGCGTCACCATTTCGTAAACGTAACGTGCGTAGTAGTTGTCCTCATTCACCGGAGTACCGTTGGCTCCTCCGTCCCAAATGTCGAGGTACAGATTGGCGAAAAGTTCGGATTGATGTCCGGGACAATGAAAAGTGGTCTGCCGGTGTTGATCCGAAGGGTAACCGATAAAGGCGACGTGATCCTCCATACCGACGGTTTCGTAGTGCTCGAACTCATCAATTTGTACATCGTATCCCCATTGTACCAGAAAATGTTCCGGCAAAGAGGCACGAAATGCTTCCACTCCCGCCTCGCCGGCGGCAATGTCCGCCAGATCCTCGTCCTCCCAATCTGATCCGTGGTATCCGGGATTGACGCCCATCCGAAATTTCCCAGTGTAATCTGGTACTTGATCATTGGCCGTAAAGTTGATTTGCGCGTTGAGCGTCAAGCAAAAAAAGATAAAAGTAAATAATGTAGTGATCAGTTTATGCATATCAATTGTTTTAATAAAAAAGGTTTTTAAGTCATGGACAAATTGGTCTGCCGTAATAGTAAATTTCTGCTTTATGCCAGCTGATTATTTTAATTGCTCTTTAGTGTAGTTCCACGTCGAAGCGAAGCCATATACAAAACCCTGACAGCGTGCTGTTCAAGCAACGGTCATTTTAGAAATTCTGGAAAAAAGTGTTCGGATCGTAAGTAGGCAGGAAGACACAAAGATATACACTTCATTTGGAAATACAAAATTTCAAACGTTTTCTTCGTTCTCAATAAAAACCCAATATTCCTTACCTTTGTATTTTTTTTATTATAAAATTCAGAAACCAATGTCCAATAAAAATTTTGTTTTATTTTTTGCCGACCTCATGATAGTAGTGCTTATATCCGCCTGCGGAGGCCCCACCGTACAAAACACGGGCGGTACGATCCTAAAAATTCAGTGCCCAAAAGAAAATATCAGCACCACCCAAAACAAATTGCTGGAAAGACTGTCGACCTTGTCAGCAGCCCCGGAAAACATTACTTCCTCAATTACGGGTGATGTTATTAAAATCGAGCTTCCTGCCGTGTTTGATACTACTACCGTACGGTCACTCGTAGCATGGGACCGTAGTTTTAGATTGTGTCGTGGACTGGATCCTTCGGTACAGAGACGGGTGCGGACACACCTTAAAAACTTCCTGAATATCCCCGAAAAAACAAAACCGTACAAACCTTCTTCCATGATTGGTCTCGTTGCCGACGACCAACGAGAAGCAGTCATCGCTAACATCTCCTCCCAGGCATTCAAAGAACAATTTCCGGAGGTCCGCAATTACTATTGGGGAGCTAAAAAAATGGATGGTAGGAACGCTTTGTTCATGGAGTCCTCGAGTTCGGCGTTTATTTCTGAAGACATGTTTTCACGACTGGAAGGGTATGCCAGTAAAGATAATTCGGAAGGAGAATTTGGCCTGCAACTAAAAGACGATTACGCGGATCGAATCGGTCAGCTCACCGGAAATGACTCTGTTTATTTATTGCATATTTTTCATCAGGAAGTTTACATCAGCAAGATAATTGAACCGCATATTACCCAACCTAATTTTGGGATGTCCGGTGCCTTTTCCGTTGCCGAAGCTAAAGCACTGGGAGCAATCTGGGCCAGTGAAAATTTGGATCCAGCGGTTAAGATTGTAAGTCTGAATCTGGTGGAGGGCAAATAAATTTCCTCCGGTGACGGTACCCAAAGCTCAACGAGGAAAAAAAGAAAAAAACCAGTAATCAAAGCATGGGAGGCCGCTACTCCTTACCAAATATTAAATTGCACGCTATGCTAATGATTGTCTTGTGCCAGTAAACTCTCACCTGATAGTATAACCCGTAAGGTTAAACCAATCAAAAGTAGTTAAGTTCTAAATAAATGAACTGGTACATATTTTTTTGTTTCGTTTTTTTTTCTGCAAAAAAAATGAACAGAAAGAATAAGGGGAAAGCTAAAACATTAGGACGAATTATATTATAACAATACATTTTATTAATAAATTGAACACCCTAAACTGGAGTTACCCTGCTGATAAGTAAAGAAGTGTGATTCCAAAATATTCCGTACAAGCAATTAGTTATTTGCGTCCCGAAACCCTACGAACTACAACTCAACATCGAACACCCAACCTTATTCCTCGCCCACTCCGGACGCTTCGCAAACCACTTTTCGGATTCCGGTTGTTCGGCGAAGGGTTTTTTGAGCAATTGGTAGAGCTCGTCAATTAGATCATAGTTTCCTTCGTTGGCTTGATCGATAGCCAGTTGCGCCATGTAGTTTCGTAAAACATATTTGGGATTGACGGCGTTCATGGCAGCGTGGCGGCTTGCTTCCGTTCGGGTTTCGCGGGACAAGCGGTCGGCGTATTGCGCGGCCCACTCGTTCCATTTATCTTTGATGTCCGCAGTCAGTTCTGCTGGTGTATAAAATGCGGGCTGGATCAAGTTTAGAAAATAAGCAGTATCCGCAGATAATTTATTGGTGGAAAAATTTCCTAACAACCGAAAGAAAATGGTCATATCTGTTTCGGTAAGCTGGAGCGTTTCTTCCAGTTTC
>CALLLR010000156.1 GCA_938008185.1 uncultured Saprospiraceae bacterium | reverse complement strand
GGCCTACGAACTTTGGTTCAAGCAAGCCATCCACGAACTGGGTTCGATTGTAAATATGTTTGATAAAAAGCTGGTCAACGAACGTAGTCTGGGAACAGCGGTTGCTCGTCTGGCCAGGGTCGGAAAAATATTTAAATTATTACTTGAACAGATTCCCATCATGGAGTCGATGACACCTTTGGAGTTTCTTGATTTTAGAAAATACCTATTTCCTGCTTCCGGATTTCAAAGCTTCCAGTTTAGAAAAATCGAAAATCTGATGGGGCTGGAAACGGCCCAGCGAATGACTTACGCCGGGCATCATTACGCGGCTTTTTTCACCAAAAAACAACAAGCCGAATTACAAGCCATCGAGGATGGGAAGAGCCTGTTCGAAGCGGTAGAAACCTGGTTAGAGCGGACGCCTTTTTTACAACTGGGAAAATGGGATTTTCTGGAAAAATACCGGGGTGCCGTTGAGCAAATGGTGAAAAAAGAAGCCGCTGCCATCCGAGCATCCGACTATCTGAGTGAAAAAGATAAGGAAATGCGACTTCGAATGATGGGCAGTACCGATACTTATTTTAAAAGTATTTTAGATAAAGAAGTACACCAGACATTGGTTGAAGAAGGCAAGCAAAGACTAAGTTATGATGCTACCCTGGCAGCACTTTTCATTAGTTTATACAATGAAGAACCCATTTTACAATTACCCTATCGCTTTTTAATTTCGTTAATGGATGTAGATGGTTTGCTCACCGAATGGCGTTACCGACACGCGCAGATGGTCTTGCGTATGTTGGGTAGAAAAGTAGGAACTGGCGGCTCTTCCGGCCACAAATATTTGAATGCCACAGCGGTAAAACACCCCATCTTTAATGACCTTCATAATATTTCAACTTTATTAATTCCAAAGTCAGAGTTACCTCCACTAAGCGATGCGGTAAAACGAGGATTGGGTTTTTGGTACGAAGCACAGGAATAGGAATTTGGTGACATACTCATTTCTATTTCTGTCGCCATTTTGTTTCATTTTTAAACAGCTTCTATATTAAAACCAAATTTCTCGGCCGCAGCTATTGACAAATCCCCCATCCATGCAAAAAATTCTCAATCAAATTAACAACGAATTTCAACCATCATCAACTGGGAAATACCTTCCCGTCTACGATCCTTCTCGCGGTATTCCTTACGCAGAAGTTCCCGATTCTAGCGAAGATGATTTAAACGCCGCCGTAGCTGCTGCCCGTGCCGCCTTCCCTTCCTGGTCGGCCACGACTCCGAAGCAACGCCACGATTTATTGATGAAGCTGGCAGATTTGATCGACCGGGACCTGGAGGCACTCGCCAAAATGGAATCCATTGATAATGGCAAACCACTTTCCCTTGCCAAATCTGTAGACATTCCACGTGCCGCCAGTAATTTTCGATTTTTTGCCAGTGCCATTACGCAGTTTTCTGGTGCGGCTCATTCTATGAACCAACCAGACGCCATCAACTATACCCTTCGTCAACCTCTGGGCGTGGTAGCTTGTATTTCCCCGTGGAATTTACCGCTCTATCTTTTTACCTGGAAAATCGCTCCAGCCCTGGCTGCCGGAAATACGGTCGTTGCCAAACCCTCGGAAGTAACCCCAATGACGGCGTTTCGTTTGGCCCAATTATCGGTAGAAGCCGGTTTTCCACCGGGAGTTTTAAACATCCTCCACGGAACTGGCACAGGAATCGGTAACGCCATTAGTACGCATCCGCAGATTAAAGCCATCTCCTTTACGGGAAGCACCACCGTGGGAGGAAAAATTGCTAGTCTCGCAGCCCCTCGATTTAAAAAACTATCGCTGGAAATGGGCGGTAAAAATCCAAATATTATTTTTGCGGATTGTGATTACGAAAAGATGCTGGAGACGACCCTGCGATCTTCCTTTGCCAATCAGGGACAGATTTGCCTCTGTGGTTCCCGAATCATGATTGAGCGACCGTTGTACGAAAAATTCAAAAAAGATTTTATTAAAAAAACAAAACAACTGCAAGTCGGCCCACCACTTGAAAAAGAAACGACCACTGGTGCCGTCGTCAGTGCTCCTCATCTGGAAAAAATACTCAGCTACTTTTCCATTGCTGCTTCCGAAGGAGGAATATTTCTCTGCGGCGGTCAACGTAAAATATTGGATGCGCCCTTTGATCAGGGCTACTACGTGGAACCAACGATCATCGAAGGGTTGAGTGCCAATTGCCGTACCAACCAGGAAGAGATTTTCGGTCCGGTCGTCACCATCATGCCCTTCGACCGTGAAGACGAAGTGCTCGGTTATGCCAATGATATTCCGTACGGATTGTCCGCTTCCATCTGGACACAAGATCTTTCCCGCGCTCACCGGATGGCCCGAAACATCGAAGCAGGTATCATCTGGATTAATACCTGGATGCTCCGAGACTTAAGGACGCCGTTTGGCGGTGTTAAATCCTCCGGAGTCGGTCGGGAAGGCGGCTGGGAAGCGTTGCGTTTTTTTACGGAAATGAAGAATGTTTGTGTGAAGTTGTAGGAGCGGATGAAAGCGAGTTTGTAAGGGCAAATTGCAATTCAACACTCGCCCTTGAGCCCTGAGGCGAATTGCAATTCGCCTCTACTCCTTCACCAATATCTTCGTCTGCTCCCCAAAATACTGCACAAACTTCTGCATATCACTGGCCAATTCACTATTCTTGGTCGCCCGAAAGTAGGTATCTGCCATGGCCCGCAGGGACTGGAACATAAAACGGTCCATTTCATTGATCTGCATCTCCGTCGTCCAAAGATCCATTTTCATGGTTTCCAGCGATTCCTTCGCAAAAAATCCCAACATCATGGCTTTGCACTCCTGAAAATCTTTCAGGTCCGGATTATCGGCAGCACGCCATTCTATTTTAACGGGAAGGTTGGCTTCGTTGAGCCCCACTTTTACCTCAATGTCCGAGGTTTTTTTAACAATTTTATCCATAAATGCAAAGATACTTATAAAAAGGAATACGCGGGGCGGAATGGCATATCGGTGGGGATGCGCAGGGGCGTACTGAAGGGGTGCGTAGAGGCGTATTTCAATACGCCCCTACCGCACCACACCACTATAATAACTAACTGAATAACCTCCCCAAACGCCTAAACCGCCTTCCACGTTTGAATCAATCTGGGTATAAGAACCAAAGGGACCCTGGTTGAAAAAATTAAATTCCAGCGTACTCCAAAAATTGAAATGGGTTTCATCCAGATTACACCACTTGACCGTAATTGAATCACCTACGTAGAAGAAACCATAGTCTCCTGCCTCCGGAGGAGGATTTATCCAGGTCTCCCCTTCGGACAATGGAAACTCAAATTTCTGACCGTCAAAGATCAGATCGTCTCCTACCGAGGTCAGCGGTGCATCAAAAAAACTACCGTTGGTACTGGTAAAAAACCGGTAAAAATCCGGGCGATTGGGTTGGTCAGATATCTTGGCGATTAACTCAAAATATTCGGGAGAATTATCGCCAGTCCGATTCTGAAAATAAAAACTATCAATCGGTACGTGTGGAGGAATGGTGGTGACAGCCGATAATTCCTGATTATCCGCTAAAATATTCAGCGTATACGTTTTGCCAATTTCACCGAGCATTTCCTGATTTATATCGACGTAAATACATAAATTAACACCAATACTGTCATAGCGATTACCGAAACTTTCGGACGCTAATTCTTTCTGATCTTCGGTCAGATCATCCCAACAAATTTCTGTCAAAATTACCGACTGATCACCATCATTAACGGTAATTACTGCATCGTGCACAAATAAGTCATCAAGGGACAACTGCCGACCATCAGGCGTAAATCGCAAACTCCTCGTCAGCAGCACCAGTGGCGGAGTGGGCATCTCTCCCCCTTCAATGACCCCTTCTACCACCAACGAAGGAGGAGAACCGTCATTCACCGGAAATATTTGTTCTTCGCAAGAAGTAAAAATTATTGCAATTACTAAAAATAAAATTAATTTAACATTTTTCATTTTATTATTTATTAAAACTATAATTCCAGGTGACGGATGGAATGATTGGAAATAAAGAAACCTTGTAATACGCCGCATTTAAAAAACCAGTATCCAGCTCCAGTAAAGACAATTCCGGGAAATTATAAAAAGTATTATAACGATTATAGACATTGTAAACAGAAAATATCCATTTTGATTTAAACCGTTTTTTTGAATCTGGATTGGGGGTAAAAGTAGCTGATAAATCCAGTCGGTGATAATCATCAATCCGGGCGCTATTCCGATCTCCGTATTCGGGGCGTAGTCTGCGTTCTGCCAAAAACAAATTAGTGATCGGCGTAAAAGCGTTGCCTGTTCCAAAAACAAACACGGTCCCAAAAGACCACTTGGGACTCAATTTATAATTGGCGACGACCGACAAATCATGCGTACGATCAAATTTTGCCGGAAAGATCGCACCATCATTAATTTCCGGAAAACTTCGTTCTGATCTGGACCACGTATATCCAATCCAGCCATTTAATGCTCCTTTTCTTTTTTTCAAAAACAATTCTATTCCGTAGGCACGGCCTTTGCCGAAAACAAATTCCTGTTCCAATTCTACAGCTACATTGTTAATATAATTTTCCCGATAATCAATCTGATTTTTCAGGTCTTTATAATAGGCTTCCACCGAAGCTTCGTAACCGTCATCCTTAAAATTCCTGAAATAACCAATCGCGTACTGAATCCCTAATTGCGGCTTTACCAAGGGCGAGCTGGGCACCCAAATATCAATGGGCAAAGTCGAGGCAGAGTTACTAACCAAATGAACAAATTGATAATTGTGGGTGTACCCGGCTTTAATGGAACTTTTAGAATCGAGGGTAAACTTGGCATTGATTCTCGGTTCGAAACCATAATAAGTTTGAATATTTTCTCCACGCGGCGTTTCGATACCAAGGCCGTCCACGTAAGGTCCAAGATGATTAAAAATGCCAAGTCGAATCCCCGCATTAATACTCAATCGGTCGGTTATTTTGATTTCATCCCTGGCATAAATTGCTATCTCCGTCGCATATTTTGCCTCTGGTTTACTTTGAAAATTAACCTCTCCTGAGGTAGCTCTGGCAATATTGGGCGTCAATTCGTGATAAGTAGCGTTCACCCCGAAGCGAATTTGGTGTTTTGGATTTGGAAAATAATCAAAGTCCAGTTTTAAATTATAATCTTTGACACCCGAAAAAACATCTACCGAAAAATCGCCCTGAGCGCCACCGAAACTAAAGTCGTAAGCATTGTAAACCCCAGTTACATTCATAAAGAATTTTTCGGAAAAAAGATGATTCCAACGTAAGGTAGCTGTTTCGTTTCCGTAGGCCATCCGAAAATTCAATCCTCTTTCTACTGCATTAAAATTCAGAATATCTCTCCCAAAATAAGCACTGGCAAAGAGACGGTCTTTCTGAGAAAACCGATGGTTAATTTTTAAATTTAAGTCATAAAAATAATAATTGGTACCGGAAAAATCCGTGTTCTTGATCAGCGGTTGTGCTAGATCAAAAGCGTACGTCCGTCGTCCCGAAACGATAAAAGAACTCTGGTCTTTCTTGATCGGTCCTTCCACGGTGATCCGGGAAGCCACCGCACCGATCCCCCCTTCCACTACGTATTTTTTATTATTTCCATCCTTCATCTGTATATCAACTACCGAGGACAACCTGCCACCGTATTCTGCGGGCATCCCCCCTTTGATCAGCGTCGTATTTTTGATGGCATCTGCGTTAAAAACCGAAAAAAAACCCAGCAAGTGACCACTGTTGTAAACCACGGCTTCGTCCAGCAGGATCAGGTTCTGGTCCGGACCACCGCCACGCACATAAAATCCACTATTGCCTTCCCCTGCTGATAAAACCCCCGGAAGTAATTGTAGTGCTTTTAGCACATCCACCTCTCCCATTAAGGCTGGCAAAGTTTTGATGCTTTCTACCGGAAGAGAAATCGTTCCCATTTGTGTTCCTTCGACGTTTTTGTCTTCATCCTCAGCGGTGACCACGACTTCTTTAAAAGTAACCCCGGAAGAGAGTTGTATGTTTAGTTCTTTATTTGTGTTTAAAAAAAAACGGATCTCCTGGCTGTCATACCCCAGATATGAGTAAACGAGCGTATAGTTCCCCTCGGGCAAAGTTAGAGAGTAAAATCCATAATTATTAGAAGTAGTTCCTTCGTTAAGGTTGGCTTTATTGAAAATATTAGCCTGAACGATGCTTTCTCCGGTTTCCGCGTCGTTGAGATAGCCACTGACCGTGTATTTGGTCTGGGCGAATAGGGCCGGATGAAAGAAGCAGAACAAGGATAAGAATAGGAAAAATTTGTTCATAAATAGTCGCATAGTTCTGATAAAGAACGTTGTATTGACGGCTAAGG
The DNA here is from genome assembly GCA_938008185.1 of uncultured Saprospiraceae bacterium. Lineage (GTDB taxonomy): Bacteria > Bacteroidota > Bacteroidia > Chitinophagales > Saprospiraceae > JALZUU01. The sequence goes on along the minus strand of CALLLR010000156.1, from coordinate 9,524 downwards.
TTGTTGGAAAATGGCAAAATAGTCGAAATATTACTTTTATTTTACTTCATTCATTGACGTTTTGTGGTTTCCACAACTTTTTTAGCAGGGGGCATTACAGGTGTGCTCTTGATTTTTGCTGGACTCACTTTGGCGGGGCAGTGTGGAATTCCGCAAAAGGTGTATTTGTATTATAAAGTTAGGGCATTAGGCAAAATAAAGTTTGCATAAAAGACGCCTTCCTGATTCATGTAGGTATTTGTCTCTCTATTCAGATTTAGTTTTCCTCCAATAAAATTTGTGGCCGGCAATCCCAATTCCTGATAAATGCAAGCGGTTGCGGCAAAATCCCAAATACTGCCTCCACCTTTTTCCGCTTTCGGAAATTTCAACATACAAGCCGGGCCATTTTCCAAAACAAGGATGGCATTCAAAACAGAACCCGCGCCATCTATTTCTTTGATTCCGTTTAAATTTAAGGTTGCTACTTTTCCGTTTAGCAAATTTTTTATTTCTGCGACCCGGGGCGTATCTTTTAATTGCCGATCGGTGACGTAAGTAAGATGGTCATTGGTATTTTTAATTTCCCAGCGGCGATCATTTTTAAAGGCCCCGTTTCCTTTGAGCGCGTGGTACAGGGTGTCCGTACTTGGATCATACACGACGCCAATGCAAGGAGTTCCGTCTTTGGCAATTAAAGCAATAGATACAGAAAATCCTGGTCTTTTGTTGATAAAAGCCAGCGTTCCGTCCATCGGATCAATACACCAGAAAAAATCTTTCTCGAATCGACTTTTATCGTCTTCAGTTTCTTCCGACAAAAGGGCCAAACCAAATTCGTTACAGGTTGGCAGCAGGTACGAGAGAATGGTAGTTTCGCAGGCTTTATCTACGGCCGTTACCACCTGAGAAGCGTAACTGGTTCCTCCTTTTTTTTGCTCCACTACGATTTCCTCATGCATAGATTGACGAATGATTTTTCCGGCGGAAAGTGCGGCTTTGATCGCTATATCTTTAAGTGCTGAAAAATCCATATTCATTATTTTAATTCTTTTTTACAAATTATTAATCACCGCTGCGGTTACCCGTTCACTATAACTGTTTAGTTTCCAGTGGCCGGGACTCCAGCCTTTTAGAAAGCGATGAAAATCCGCCCAGGCCACTCGATACAAAGATCGCCATTCTTTTTCGAGGGCACTATTTTTTTCGGGTAATTCTTTTTGTAAAAATGTAAAATAAGTATCCAGAATTTTTGGTTCCAGGCGCTCGCAGTCTTTTTCGTTTAGACAACTACCGATAAAATACGCTACATCTTTCATTCCACAGCCACCACCGACGTACTGAAAATCTACGCCCGCCACTTTTCCATTTTTCGAAAAGCAAAAATTTGCTAGTTTTGCATCACCATGAACAAAGGTTTTGTACACCGCATCATTTAATTGTTGGGCAATCAGTGGTGCTGCCTCCTTCAGTTGATGATCAGCTAAGATGGCTAATTCCTGGGGTCTGGTTTCCAGGTGCCAGTAGGTTCCTGTCTTCCAGAGTCCTTTCGGTTTTTGGCCCAGATAGCTTGCGTGAAATTTGGCCAACCACGACAGACAAGCTGCTATTTCCGTCCACTCAACCGTTCGTTTCCGCAAAGGAAATCCCGCCTCATCCAGATCTTCCAGTACCATCAACACCTCTTTATCGTGCGTCTCGATGGCTAAACATTCCGGCAGACGAGCGGCGCTCTTTTCACTGTACTGGTCGTACCAGGTGGTCTCGACCTGGTAGGATTTTACTTTCCGTTGGTGACCGATATCGGAATTCCAGCCCCGTGGGTGAAGCTTATGTTTGGGCCATTTGACATATTTTACCACGACGTTTTGGACAGGAGCATTTTCCAATCCGACCCGGATGATTTTTCCGTATCCACTCCAGAGTTCCTGAATCGTCTCTTTTTCTATCAAAGAAGAAGCACCTGTTTTTTGTAGGATGATTGATTTGAAATGTTGTGGCAGATGCTTCATAATAATTTGTAACCAAGAAGTTTTTCAGGAAAATAAGGGTAGTCAGAAGGTGGTAAGTTACAAGAATTTCTTTAAAACACGGGTAGTGTATTTCCCTTTACATCTCACTTAAAACATAAGGAGTTATTTCTTTAATTTTATTTTTTTCACTTTGTGTTAAGTGATTATAATCTTTCCCAAAGTATTTATTTGCGTCTTCATTCCAAACTTGTTCATACACTTCTTTCAATTGATTATACAACCTCACATAATAAATATATTTTGCTTTATCTGATGGATAAAAAGCGATGATTGATTTTGATGCAACCCTAACTTTTCCAATTCCTTCAACCAATTTAAGTTTCATTTCAGGAAGGTCCTCCTGTTTATTTTCGTTTCTTAAAAAATGATAAGCATAGATGGAAATATCTTCCTTAAACTCACTTTTATCTGAAATAGAATCAATATATATCTTTCCTTCTTCTGACAAGAAAATATTTAACATATTCCTTTTCTTAAGTTTGGAAACATCGATTATATCGTTGGTATTTGGTGGCAATCTAACAATGGATTCTTTTCCTTCCGGTGAATGAAGAATTACCCGAATATAGTTAAAATGATTTCTTATTGATTTTTTTACTTCTTTCATAAAGAAGACATCTACACTGTCTTCTACTACGAAATTCAAATAGATATGGTCTTTTACTTTTTTTTGATTAATAATAAAATTTTCAAATTCCTTTTGGAAATCCTTAAGGTTATATTCCTCATTTTGGAATTCAATCTTATCTCCCAATTTTACTCTAACAAAATAATCTGCATTAGCTACTACAGAAAAACAAGAAAGGAAAAATAAAAGGTTTAAAAGGATTATCATTTTCATATTACAATTGGTATTTTTTATTTCAGAAGATTGTTGAGTTTATTAAGTTCTAAACAACTTACTTCATGCTACTCCACCTTCCTAAATACATCCTCAAAATAAATTTCCCATTTCCCGCCAATTAATTTTTCTCCGTATTCTTTAAAGCCACCTGCGGCCGATTTGGTAAAAATAAAACGTTTGGTCTCGCTGGCCTGTACGACCAACTGGCCATCCTTAAATTCGGCGGGGAGTTTCCGCGCTCCGTTTTTTGAAAAAGGATGGTAATAAAAAGTTTGTTCCTTTTCATCGTAGTAAATAATCGTATGAAGCTGTAAGCTTTCTGATTTTAAATCAATGATTAAAATATTTTTGTCCAGTTCGTAGGCAATATTTTCGTAAGTCGGAACTTCTTTGGTCACTACTCCGTCTTCATAAACTTTTGAGGTTCCAATCCACGCTCCGGTCATGTAACTTAGCTGTTCCATTTTTTCCTGCTTTATCGTTTGTCCAAAAGCGGAGATAAATAGGAATAGAAAAATTGATAAGAATAAGTATTTCTGAAGTTTCATGTTTTTTATTTTCGGAAAAGAAAGATAAACGCTAATGGGTTGTTAACCATCGGGAATGTACCTCTGAATCAAAGCATAAATTTAAACAAATTGCTTCGCTAAATATAAACAGGCGACATTATTTTTAAATATTAAAAATTCTTACTATCTTGCTACTATAAAGTTCCGATCTGCCAGCAATGGCTTCCGTTTAACAATTATTTTAACAAATGTAAAAATTTTCGTTATGAAGAACTTTACGCTATTCTTTATTTTTCTAGCTTTTCCATTATTTTCAATTTTAAATGCCCAGTGTTTCGAGGTTTCCACTATTGGCCTGGTGGGTTGCGATGGAGAACAAATCCCCCTTACCTTAAATATCAATGGAGGCGAGGCCCCCTATGTTATTAGCTGGTCAACTGGTTCTACTTCGGGCATTGATACGATAACCGAGCAAAATGGCAGTTTCATCCTGCTAATCGATCAATCTGGAAGTTTCAATTTTAGTATAACCGATAATACCGGATGCACCGAGACGACCTCGGCTATCATATCATTCCCTCCTCCGATCGTGGCAAGCGTCTCCGTTACCAGTACCAGTGGCTGTGATGGCGAATGTAACGGATTTGCCAGCGTGGAGGTTTTGGGTGGCACCGGCCCCTATACCTACACCTGGAACTCTGTCATTAATGCTTCAAATCAAATAAGTGACTTGTGTCCCGGAGACTATTCCGTTACCGTCACGGATAGCAATGGCTGCGAGGCTTTCACGAGCTTTACCCTGGAAGATCAGTCAAGTGGCCCCTTCATCGAACTTTCACAAGACGGTGTAACGCCAGTTTCCTGCTTAGGTGGTAACGATGGAGCGATTGATTTGACCGTCGTCAATGGCCTGCCGCCTTATACTTTTTTCTGGACCGGACCGAATGGTTTTGTTTCCACCCTTCAGAATCTTACGAATTTGTCGGCTGGAACTTATACAATCGTAGTCGTAGACAACAATGGCTGCCCCGCAGAAATGGTCATAGAGGTTCCACAAGGTTCCCAGATTGAAATCAGTTATTCTACGAGTGGAATCGCTTGTCTGGAGGAAGGTTTTATTAGCATAGATAGTGTTTGGGGAGGAGTGCCACCTTTTACTTATGCGATAGATGGAGGGCCTTTTATGAACGCCCCTTTATTTGACAATTTGACCTCGGGGACTTACCTGATTTCTGTTTTGGATAACAATGGTTGTATTACGGTTGAAAACATCACGATTGAATCTCAAATCCTGATGGAAGTAGTATCTACTTTTTCAGATTGTGATAGTTTGGGTGGATCTGCTTTGGCGACCATTATCAGTGGTGCCACCAATCCGGTTTTTACCTGGAGTAATGGAACCACAGGCCCCGAGCTTACCAACGCTGCCCCGGGTGGATATTCGGTCACCGTCACGGATAATCTCACCAATTGTGTTACTCACCAAAATGTAGAAATCCTGTATGACCCTGGTTGTTTTGTCCGGATTTCCGGTCGGGTTATTTTGGATCAAGTAGACGAAGACTGCGTGGAGGATGCTAGTTCTGGTCCCTTAGAATTTATTTTGGTAGCACTTGATAATGGCGATCTGACGTTTACCGATTCCAGTGGTTATTATGAATTTGAAACAGCACCCGGTACTTATGAAGTATCGATTGATTTAAATAGTCCATTCCTTGATCCGTTATGTGCTGATCCGATTACCGTTTCCGTTCCCGAGTTTGGAGATATTTCGGAGGACCATAATTTTTGGGTTACCTATTCGGAAAATCAAGACCTGGCTGTTTCGGTTTTCTCCGGACCGGTCCGTCCCGGATTTGATCAATCAATCATCTTACACGCACACAACTACGGTGGAACCCCGATGGACGGTACCCTTACCTTTAGCCACGATGAAGTACAAACGTTGCTTTCCTCTGGTCCGGTTGCTGATGATTATGACCTGACCAATACGACCTTATCCTGGGATTTTGTCAATCTAAATCCTGGCGTTACCAGAAGTTTTATCATCCGGTTAAATACACCACCGACCGTAGAATTGGGAACACCAATTACCTACACCGCAACGATTGGCCCTACGGAAAACGATATTGATTTAGCCAACAATACCAAAATAATCGAACTGAATGTCACGGGGAGTTTTGATCCAAATGACAAACAAGTTTCGCCCCGCGGAGAAGGTGACGCAGGTCATATCACCAGAGCAGATTCTACTTTAAGTTACCAAATACGTTTTCAAAATACAGGAACAGATACGGCCTTTACAGTAGTAATTTTGGATAAAATCGAAGAAAATCTGGATATTACCACCGTTCGACCAGGCGCCTCAAGTCATCCGTACCGACTCAACATCATTGATGGAAACAAATTAGAGTTCCGTTTTGAAAATATTCTGTTACCCGATAGTTTTGTCAACGAACCGGCAAGTAATGGTTTTGTATTATTTGAAATTCAAACCAAAAAAGATTTACCATTTGGATCGACTTTTGAAAATACAGCAGAAATTTATTTTGATTTTAACGAACCGATTATTACCAATACCGTAATCAATACGTTGACTGCTCCGACATCATTAAACAATCCATTTACGTTTTCTATTTCAACACAAATAAATCCTAATCCAGGAGGAGCCGAAAGTGTTTTATTCTACAGTTTGGAAGAAGCTGCGGTTTTGAATCTAGGCATTTATGATCTGAATGGAAAACTCCTTAAAACCCTACTCTATCGGGAACGAAGGGATGCTGGAAACCATCAGCAAGGATTAGAAAGTGTGGGATTACCACAAGGCGTTTATTTGGTTCGACTGGAAACAGAAGCGGGGGTTTTGGCTACGCAAAAATGGGTGAAGATGGAGTAAGGGATGAAAATTAGCTTCCCATTAACGTGGTTTTACGTTAATGGGAAGCTAATTTATAACAAAGTATTTTTATCTATCCTATTCAAATAGATTATTTTTTCCAAAATCGCTTGGTCGCAATTCCATCCTTCGTTTGAATTGTTAGCATGTAGATGCCTTTCGAAAGTTCCCGAACGTCTACTTCTTGACGCCCCACATTAATCGTTCCTGTTTGAACCACCTGGGTGAATAAATAAAATTGCCACAAATGGTTTTTCCTACGGAGAAACCTCCTTTTCCTGGTGTCTTTATGGCAAACATGAGTCATTTATACTAAAAAAAGCAATCGAATGTTCCGATTAAAAATAAAAAAGTTAGCCCACCGAGGGAAATATTAAATCGGTCGTCAGGACATTTTCTCAAGTAAGGATTGCGGACTAGCTAAGGATCTACGGTGTTGGCAGACCAGAAATAGCCGCGAATAGCGCTATAAAATGAAGCCAATTAGATCAGGATATTTATTTTTCGTTCCTTATCCTTATATTTGCGGAAAAATCATAACCAAACCATGGATCAATTAAAAAAATATCATAAAGAAAATCAAGATCGTTATCTCAACGAATTGCTGGATTTTCTCCGAATCCCTTCCGTCAGTGCCGATCCGGCTTACGCGGGGGATGTCAAAAAGACGGCAAAATTTGTGGCGGAAAAGCTGAAAGCAGCCGGCGCAAAAAAGGTCAAGATTCACTCTACGGCTGGTCACCCGATTGTTTACGGAGAAAAGATGGTCTCGGCCTCCAAACCTACCGTTTTGATCTATGGACATTACGACGTGCAGCCACCCGATCCGGTTGAACTTTGGGATTCACCTCCATTCGAACCAGTCATTAAAGAAACCAAAATACACCCAAAAGGAGCCGTCTTTGCCCGTGGTGCCTGTGATGACAAAGGCCAGGTTTATATGCACCTCAAAGCATTCGAAGCGATGCTCGCTCACGATGCGTTGCCCTGCAATGTAAAATTTATGATTGAAGGAGAAGAGGAAGTAGGATCCAGTAATCTGGAAACTTTTTGTAAGAAAAATAAAAAGATGCTCGACTGCGATATGGTCCTCATTTCGGATACCTCGATCATCAATAATAAAACGCCTTCGATTACGGTTGGTCTCCGTGGATTGAGTTATCTGGAAGTAGAAGTGACCGGTCCCAATAAAGACCTCCATTCGGGTGTTTACGGTGGTGCCGTTGGGAATCCGATTAATATTCTGGCCAAGATGATTGCTTCTTTGCAAGATAAAAACAATAAGATTACCATTCCCGGATTTTATGCAGATGTGGAAGTAGTTTCTAAAAAAGAAAGAAAGTCCATGAACGAAGCGCCTTACAGCGAAGCCAGCTATAAACGCAGTCTGAAGATCAAGGAAATTCACGGAGAAAAAGGCTACACGACCCTGGAACGTACCTCGATTCGTCCTACTCTCGACGTAAACGGTATCTGGGGTGGCTACATTGGTGAAGGCGCCAAGACGGTATTACCGTCCAAAGCATACGCCAAAATCTCCATGCGATTGGTTCCGAATCAAACACCAGAAGCCATTACCAAACTATTTAGCGATCACTTTAAAAAGATTGCGCCCGATTCTGTAAAAGTGAAGGTGACCCCTCACCACGGTGGTGATCCGGTGGTAGTCTCTACGGATAGCGATGAATACCGGGCGGCCGAAAAAGCCATGAAGAAGACCTTTGGGAAAGTTCCGATTCCACAGCGAGGCGGCGGTAGTATCCCAATTGTAGCGCTATTTAAAAAAGTACTGAAAGTAGATTCTATTCTGATGGGTTTCGGGTTGGATAGCGACGATATTCACAGTCCGAATGAACATTTTGGCCTGTTTAATTTCTATCGTGGCATTGAGACGATTCCCTATTTCTTCGAATATTACGCGGAGATGAAAAAAGGGATTTAAAAGTGAATTTAAGTTAGAATGGGCAGCAAAAACTGTTAGTGTTTTCTAAAAATTACCATAATAAACAACGGAATTCCCTTTTTAGCGTTATAAAGAGGTTATTTTCCAAACTTTCGAAAAAAATTACTGATGAAAAAATTATTCTTATTTTTATTAATTGGTAGCATTAGCTACCAGCTAAATGCACAAACAAAAATGGACTCACTAAGTTACAGTGTTGGGGTAATGATGGCCCAGGGATTAAAATCTCAAAATCTCACGGATCTAACCCCGGAAGATCTGGCAAAAGGGATCAATGATGTATTAAAGGATCAGACGCTGGCAATCAGCAAAGAAGATGCTGAAAATATATTTCGCGATCATTTGCAAGCACAAAAAGCCAGCCAGCACACCGAGGCTGTAGCCGCTGGAAAGGCGTTTTTGGAAGCCAACAAAAAGCGTCCTGAAGTCAAAACAACAGCCAGTGGATTGCAGTATGAAATCATGAAAGAAGGAACAGGTACTAAGCCTACCACTTCTTCTCAGGTAAAAGTACATTACCACGGCACCTTGATCGACGGTACGGTATTTGACTCTTCGGTTGAACGCGGACAGCCTGCCGAATTTGGCGTAACTCAGGTTATCTCCGGATGGACGGAAGCTTTACAATTGATGCCAACCGGCTCTAAGTGGAAACTATTTTTACCTTATGATCTTGCGTACGGAGACCGGGGTGCAGGACCAAAGATCGGCCCTTTTTCTACGCTGATTTTTGAAGTAGAATTGTTGGAAATTAAGTAAGGACATTGCGATTGTTTATAAGCCATTGGCTAATGAATTCCTTTTATTGTAAAATCTGTAGGAGGAATCGGCTTTATTAACTAGCTTATATTAGGAAGCTGTTTAAAAAGTCCCGGACGTAAGTTCGGGGCTTTTTTTGTTTAAAATTTCTCTTTATTGTTTTCCGGAAGAAAATTGTATATTTAGTTCTTTATTGAGACTGTACGAACAAGTGTGTGGCCTCCCACCCCTGCGGGTTCGCTAATTGTCATTAGCTCAGGCATCCCGCACCTTGTATTCCTCCCTAATTCGGGAGGCAGACCTGAAGAAAGCTTCCGCGCTGACATACTTTAGGGGGACACTCCCTCTTTATTTTTATTTAAGGAAAAACTGATTTCCTTTGTGTCGTATCCCAAATAAGAGTAAACTAGTGCCTCGGGCATAAATTAATTGAGCATATGGACTGGTAATTTTAAATCTGCTCTGCGTTAGAAAATTCCTCATTATGCTACGGCATAACTCCGGATTTTCTGCCTTGATCAGCTGTAAAATTACTGCCTCC
>CALLLR010000155.1 GCA_938008185.1 uncultured Saprospiraceae bacterium | reverse complement strand
TGGTCGAGATTGGTGGACCATCTTAAATTATCACGAATCTAACCGGTATCTTAAATTATTGTTCAATCCCGATGGAGTATCGGAATATGATACACAAGAAATTGGGGAGGAAACTATATTAGGGGGAGATTATTCAGTATCATCCCCTGATGGCCGTTTTTATTGTGTTTATAGCTTATCCGGCTTAGTACAAGGTCCCTCCGAAAGCAGTATCACCTGGTATGAATTTGATCGCTGCACTGGAGAAATGAGTAATTATAATCGTCATATATTAACTGGTACCAATGAAGTAGGAAGTCTAGGCGGCGTTGCTTTCTCACCCAGTTCTCGCTTTATGTACGTCGCGATGGAAGAGACCATTTATCAGTTTGATATGGAAGCCGAAGATGTGGTGGCTTCCAAAATCGAAGTAGCGACTTATGATGGACATATTGATTCTAGTCTGGATAGTACAAGTATGATTGAGACCAAGTTTAACTTGATGCAATTGGCACCTAACGGAAAAATCTATATCACCGTACCGTGGACACGGAGCCGTCATCTACATGTGATCGATCAGCCAGATTCTTTAGGTGTGGCTTGTAATGTGATCCAGCGAGGATTGGAATTACCGTATTATCATTGGTATAATATGCCTAGTTTTCCCAACTACCGCCTCGGCCCTTTATCCGGCTCACCCTGTGACACCCTCGGCCCAGTCGCCAGTTTTATCTACGAAGATACTGATACGACCGCACAGGTCCGCTTCACTGATCAGTCCGCCAAGGCACCCACCAGCTGGCTCTGGGACTTCGGCGACGGCACCACTTCCACCGCGCAGAACCCCTCGCATACCTACCTCACGTCGGACACCTACGAAGTCTGTCTACGCGTGGAAAATCGCTTTGGTGCAGATTCGACTTGTCAGCAAATACCCGTGATCTTTACGGGCACGGAGGCATTGGTCAACGCTGACCTGTTCAAGATATTTCCGAATCCGACAACGGACTATTTTATGATACAGAGTGGTTTGGAGATCAGCGGGGTAGAAGTATACGCGAGTAATGGAAAATTACTGTTATGCAAAAACGATAGAAAAGTATCGATCGCTGATCTGGCGGGTGGTTTGTATATTGTTAAAGTCTTGTTTGAAGATGGACGGGTGGGGTTTGGGAAAGTGGTGCGAGAGTAGGATCGTAAAGCGCAACATTAAATCGTCTTTTAAAACAAATATGAGTCATTGCCAATTTTTTTATTAAAATCTCAGGTGGTGATTTTGCCATTAAAATCAGATTTTTAGCTAGGGTATTCAATCTATTCAGCAATTGTAAAAAATTTCTTCTGCAAAATTTGATAGTTAAATCGGAGTATTATGAAAAAAATGAACAGAAAGAATAAAGAAAAGCTAAAATCTTGGAATAAATTATATCAGAAAAATACAGAATTTTTTTCCGTATATTGAACATCGTAGCTTTTAGCTAGTTAGCCCTCTTTTTACGTAAAAAGAGGGCTAACTGGTGTAGGCTGACTTAGAGTATTAGACAAAAAGTGACACAAAGTTGTGGACAAGCCCGTTGAACGTTTACTAAACCTATCCACATATTTTAGTTTAGGTTTAGTAAACGTGGTATCTCTATTCAACATCAAAAAGTAAATTAAAAAACCTATTTCACCAACTTCAATTTTTTCGACCAAAACCGGCTCAATCCATACACACTCATCCACGCCGGATTGGCTTTTTCGTATTTTTTAATATTCTCATCGGACAAACCAGTGGCCTTTAATTGTCCGTTGACATAGTCTTCAAACAACGCGATTACTTTTTCCTTCGGCGTACCATCTTCGACAAACGGGCGCATCCATTCGGACCAATCAACGAGTGTTTTTTCGAGGTCTTCCAGGTGACTGTGGATATTGACCAAACTACCAAAATGCGTCAGGTGCAATCTGTTTAAATCGAGTGCCTTCATCCGACGGATAGAGTAAGCCCAGTCTTCCAGATCGATATCCGGTGGAGGACAAGGAGCCACTACGGGACCATCGTTGATCTTTACCCCCGCTACGTCCCCCGCAATCAATTCGCGGTTGATCTGCCACGCTACGTGGTGTTTGGCGTGGCCGGGCGTATGCCAGGAGCGCACCACGGTATCACCAATTCTGACCATCTCCGCATCTTTCGTACTCATAATCAAGGGCTTGGAAATCGGGCGCATTTCTCCCCACAACTTCCCCATCTGATCTCCGTAAATTCTTTCGGCGGAAGCCAGCAATTTAGCCGGATCTGCCAGATGATCTTTTCCGGCGGGGTGTGTATAAATTTTTGCGCCCATCTTGGCAAATGCCCAGGCGGCACCTGCGTGATCCAGATGTACATGGGTAACAAAGACGTGACGAATATCCTCGGGCGCGTAGCCCAGCTCCCGAATACCTTTGCAAAGGGTTGGATAACAGGAAAAGGGGCCTGTTTCTAGCAAAATCGGTCCTTCTGAGCTTTCGTATAAAAACGCACCAATCGTATTGGATTGTCCTGCGAAGTTTAAATCAATCGTCTTTATCATGTTTTATTTTTTTGTTGAATTGTTGAATTGGCTCGCATCCGTCAAAATAAGACAGAGAATTGATGATTTACACGTCAAATATTATTATTGGAAGAATATTTTCGTACTTAACGTATATAATTTTGTTTAACATAAATTGAGCCGAAAATAATTTTATTGATAAAAATTCTACGGAGGAGAGATATTTTCCGAGATTTTAAATGTTAATCTACCCAGTAGAACGAAGCCTATCAGCCAACAACCTAACGATCAACTTAACCCTTGATTCCATTCAAAAAATCGGTTACCTTCATCTTTCTTTTGCCCGCCATTTTCAGTTCCCGAACGTCGATAATGCCATCTTTAGTGGTAAACTTCAGATATTTTTTATAATCACTCAACACCGTTCCCGGATGGTAATCGTGCTCAATCAATTCTGGTCGGGCATCGTAGATTTTCAGATTTTTTTCCTGAAAACTGGTCCAGGCCGCCGGATAAGGGCTTAGACCCCGAATAAAATTATAGACTTTTTCGGTGGATTGATTCCAGTCAATTTCGCAGGTTTCCGTAAAAATCTTGGGGGCTTTGCTGACCAAGGCAGGATCTTGTGGGGTGGGAGTATACTCCCCCGCGGCGATGGCGTTGACGGTTTTCAGGATAAGTTTTGCGCCCAGTTCCATCAGTTTATCGTGGACGGTTCCGGCCGTATCGTCGGGCAGAATCGGTATTTTATCCACAAAAAGAAGATCGCCCGTATCGATTTCATGTTTTAAAAAAAAAGTACTTGCCCCTGTTTCTTTATCACCGTTGATGATGGCCCAGTTGATGGGCGCAGCACCCCGGTACTTAGGTAAGATCGATCCGTGGAGGTTGACGGTACCGAGCGGTGGCATATCCCAAACGGCGACGGGGAGCATCCGGAAAGCGACCACAATCTGTAAATCGGCCTTTAAAGCAGCCAATTCTGCCAAAAAATCGGGATTTTTAAGATTTTTGGGTTGTAAAATGGTCAAATGCTGCTCCCGGGCGTAGCGTTTTACGGCCGATTCGATGAGCTGTTTGCCACCACGGCCGCCCATTTTATCGGTAGCGGTGATGACACCCACCACATCGTAGCCATTTTCGAGTAATATTTTCAGGCAAGGTACCGCAAAATACGGCGTACCCATAAATACAATTTTCATATAATAGATCGTTGATTAGAAGACAAAGATGATAAAAATAACCTGAGGGTGTGAGGAAAGCCCTGATTTTGCTGACGGGTGGGTCGCGTCCGGCTTAGCGTGCAACCTAAAGGCGCGAATCCTCGTCCTGTTAACATACTCTTTAACTTACCATTTGAAGTTGTTTAGTATCTTTGCAATGGACATTACGTCTAAAATACGTAGGTGTTGAATTTTTTGAATAACGAATAAAAATCTGTTGAATATAATGAGAGAATTAAAATTTTTACTGCTACTTTCTTTTACCCTGGCAGCTTCGGTGGCTTTTGGCCAAAAAGTGACGATTGAAGGGTACGTATTTGAAGATGGAAATCGGGGCTATTTGAATGTAGCTGAAGTTTTGGTCCTCGATGCTACCACCAAAGCTCCCGTCACCAAGGCACTTACCAATAAAAATGGGGTTTTCCTCGCCGAGGTCGATCCCGGAAAGGAATATCTGGTACAAGTCACCAAAAAAGTATTTGAAGAAATGGAAATGCCCGTTTCTACCGTCGGAAAATCTGCCGGAGAATCAGTGTATATGAAAGTTCGGATGAAGCGTAAACCCGGTTACCGTTTTGAAGTAACGATGGCCGAGCCCCGTAACACTGACGAAGACGCGGACATTCAGGTCAACGCTATTCAGGGAGCGACCATTGAGGTTTATAATAATACCACAGAAGAGCCCGTCCTGGATCTGAAAAATCATCCCGTACATACTTTTGCCCTCAACTTTGAGCAGGGCAATCACTATACCGTGATGATCCGAAAAGAGGGGTATTTTGTCAAGCGAATGGAAGCCTACGTAAATGTGGAAGGTTGCATCCTTTGTTTTGATGGAGTAGGAGAGGTGACGCCTGGAGTCTCGGATGTATTGACGGAACGCAACAAGCAGGGAACATTACTTGCCAACGTAGAAATACAGCCGATCAAAATGAATGAGGCCATTGAGATCGATAATATTTATTACGAAACCGGTAGCGCCCGGCTTCGTACCGCTGCCCGCGCTGAATTGGATAAATTAGTGGGCGTATTAAAAGACAATCCGACTTTGTTAATTGAAATTGGTGCGCATACGGATTCAAACGGAGATGATCGTTTTAATCAAAAATTATCGGAGCGAAGAGCGAAGAGCGTAGTAAATTATCTCGTAAAGAATGGCGTGAGTAAACAATCTTTGATTTCGAAAGGATATGGAGAAACCAAACTGGTGAACGGATGTAAAAACGGTGTAGACTGTAGCGATCGTAAACACGCAAAAAACCGACGTACCGAACTGAAAGTGGTCGGTTATAATAATACTGGAGAGGCTAAAAAGTCTTTATTTGAAATTAAGGAAGAAGAGAAATTTGAAAGAATGCTTAACGAAATTCAAAACGCGGAGCAGGTGCAGGTCCAGGCGGGAGAAGAATTACCGGAGGAAATCAAAAAACAATTATCCGTAGAAGAAATTGACAAAAAGATTAAGGAACAGGAGAGGGATTCTGGTGGAACAGAGACCAGCAAGCCTCCAATGTCAATGAAAATAGATAAACCAGTCGTTCCCGAAGGTCAGCAGGTACCATCGGCGCCCGTGTCTTCCGGTAAGGTTCCGACCACCCAACCCGCAGTCGAAAAGGTGGAACAAGTCAAAGAACAAACTGGTAAGCTAAGTGGATCTACGAATTATAGACGCCAGGAGACGACGACTCCGAATACCACGTCCGTTCAAAAGAAAGTAGAAAAACCAGTAACGGAGATTATTAAAGAAACGATTACGCCGACTACTTCATCCATTCCTGCTTCGTCTGCCACTCCTGCGAGGAAAGCTGTAGAAGAAAATTTTGGTAATAATTTATCCAATGTGGATGATGACGCCATTTTTAACAATCCTAAGAATGATCGAAGCCAGGGAGAGGTAAGAGTAAATACGACAAATACGTTGCGAAAAGCCAATGAATTGCCTGTGAATTATACGGGTTATAAGGTTGAATTTATGACCTCGATGTCCGAATTGCCGATGAGTCACGATATCTTTTCCCGTCACGGAAATATTTATAAAGAACAGCGTAAGGACGGTAGTTACGCTTATCTTTTGGGAGATTTTAAGGCGGAAACAAACGCGTATAACTTTTTGGATTCGATCATGAAAGAACGATATCCTAATGCACGTGTCATTGGCTACGAATTGGGAAGAAGAAAAAATTAATCATTATAATAACGGAACACCGTAATCTTTTTTTATTTTGCGGACTAATATATTGAATTTGACTGAAGTCAAATTATGCTATTGGCATTTAGCTATTAGCTTTCCTAAAATGGAAAGAGATTAGTTATCTCATATTCACGTATACAGGGAAGCCAACGGTTAGAAGCGAGTTAAACTACATCCTTACCTAAATATTTAGAGAAATGACTGCTAAAGAATTTATTCAAAACCTTCCAGCTCAGGTAAAACCAGAAGCACTCGAAGGGGTCAATACCACTTTTCATTTTGACATCAGTGGTGCCGAAGGAGGACAATATACCATCTCCGTAGCCGATAATAAAATTGAATCCTCCGATGGTTTGGTGGGAACACCCAAATGTGTGGTGAGCGGTTCTGACCAGAATTTTATGGGGATCGTTACCGGAAAATTGAACCCAATGATGGCCATTCTTACCGGAAAAGTAAAGATCAGTAATCAGGGCGAGATGCTGAAGTATGCCAAGATGTTTGGCTTAATGTAGACTTGATTTAAATGCGGTCTCGGTTACAAGAAGCCGAAGCCGCATTGATTGTTTGGAAATTGATCGACTTGCTTTCTGGCAAGCATCGACTGTTTTCTTTAGAATTATAGCCACTCACCGATTTAGTATTCTTTTCTTTGTTTGAGGACCGAAAATCATTTTCAGTGCGTCCATAGATTTCCTATTCAACACATATTCATGGTTCTTTTCCGTCTTGTGGCATTTATTTTGTCCAATTTATAGATAGTACAATCTGTGCTTCATTAAATTTCATTAAAAAAATCATAAAATTTTCATAGGTAGTTATATATTTTTTTATATTATTTGACCAAATAATAAATAGTTGATACCGTTTTATTGCATTTACCTACCGTTCTAATATTTTACAAAAATAAGGCTTGTTTTTTGGAATCCTAGTTTTGACCTTTGCTCAAAACGAAGGCTACTATGGGAAAAGATTATTAGTAGAAAAAAGAATAATTTGCTGGTCAAAAACCAAACGAAAATTCTCCACCGCTTATAGAATAACCCACAGAAGTTATAAAACATTATTCGAGTACTCTGATTTTTAAGTTGTTTTACATTGAACAACTAAAGGATGCCAGGCTTGCTCAAACACCTAACATCTCAAAAAAAATACCAAGCGGAAAGCATACAGATGCGAAATAAACTGCCAAGTTATCGACAATTAGACGCCATGGATTGCGGATCAACCTGCCTAAGGATGATCGCCGCTTATCACGGACGCCGTTATCGACAAGATACACTGCGGGAGTTGAGCAACGTGGATGTGGACGGAGTTTCTCTGATGGGGATTTCCGATGCTGCTGAAGCGATCGGTATGCATTCCCTGGGAGTGAAAGTGTCGTACGAAAGATTACTGGACGACTTGCCCCTTCCTTGTATTGCCCACTGGCGACAGAACCATTTTATTGTCGTTGAAAAAGTCAATAAAACGCACGTTTGGATTGCGGATCCCGCCGCTGGAAAAGTCAAAATTACCCGGGAAGAATTTAATAACGGCTGGGCTTCGGATATTCACGAAGGCGAGCAGGTAGGAATTTTATTGTTGTTGGAAACGACGCCTGATTTTTTTGAGCGCGACGGTGAAAAACAAAATAAAGGCAGTTTCAGTTATGTCTGGTCCTACCTCTTTAAATATAAGCCGTATTTATTTCAGTTAATTATCGGTATTTTATTGGGAAGTGTACTGCAAATTGCCTTTCCGTTTTTGATGCAGACGCTGGTCGATCATGGAATTACCAATCGCGATTTCGATTATATCGTAATCATTCTGGTAGCTCAACTGGTGCTCTTTTTTAGTCAGATTTCTATCGAATATATTCGTTCGTGGTTACTCCTGCATATTGGGATTCGAATCAATATTAGTTTGGTTTCTGATTTTTTAATTAAAATGATGAAACTACCGATTAAGTTTTTTGATACGCGGCATACGGGAGATATTTTACAGCGAATCTATGATAACCA
Source organism: uncultured Saprospiraceae bacterium (assembly GCA_938008185.1). Classification (GTDB taxonomy): domain Bacteria; phylum Bacteroidota; class Bacteroidia; order Chitinophagales; family Saprospiraceae; genus JALZUU01. The sequence goes on along the minus strand of CALLLR010000155.1, from coordinate 426 downwards.
ACGAATTGAAGACTTTTTGGCTTCGGCCTCTTTGATTACTTTATTTTCCATGATCAATTTTGTTATTTTCGGTGGAATTTTACTTTTCTACGATGGGAATATTTTTCTCATTTTCGCATTGGCCACCGTTGCTTATTTGATCTGGGTCATGTTGTTTTTCGCTAAAAGAAAAGAATACGATTACCATCGATTTGATCAGCTTTCCGAAAACCAATCCAACCTCATTCAGCTCGTTGGTGGTATTCAGGAAATAAAATTACACAACGCCGAAAAGCAAAAACGCTGGGCCTGGGAAAGTATTCAGGCCAAACTTTTTCGCCTGAGTCTTAAGACTTTACAGCTCGATCAAATGCAACGTTTCGGAGCTTCGTTGATCAACGAATCCAAAAATATTGTCATCACTTTTTACGCAGCCAAAGCCGTGAT
>CALLLR010000154.1 GCA_938008185.1 uncultured Saprospiraceae bacterium | reverse complement strand
AGAAGCAAAAGAATGTTCTGAAAAAGATATCGTTGAAGCCATTCGAGTAGCCCACGATGCTATTAAAGTACAATGTGAGGCTCAGTTGGATCTGGCTAAAAAAGTAGGTGATAAGGCTACCAAGCGGGAAGTTGCTCCTGCGGAGTCAAAACCTGAGGTTGACAAAATGGTAAAAGAATACGCGGAGGCACGCCTTCTTAAGGTTGCTGAGGGTAAACTTGAAAAGCACGAACGTAAGGAACAATTTGGTGCCATCCGTTCTGAAATGAAAGAGGCTTTCGCCGAAAAGCACGGTGAAGAGTGGATGACCGAAAACTACGGTTACGCCAAAGAGTATTTTTATAAATTACAGAAAGAAACCATCCGGGAAATGGTGATGGCAACGGGTATTCGTTTGGACGGTCGTACGGGGAAGGATGTTCGACACATCTGGACAGAAGTGGATTACCTTCCTTCTACGCACGGATCAGCCATCTTTACCAGAGGAGAAACGCAGGCGTTGACTTCTTTAACGCTGGGTACCAAACTGGATAAATTAATGGCCGATACCGCATTGGATCAGCATTTTGATGATTTCATTTTACACTATAATTTTCCCGCATATTCGGTAGGGGAGACCAAGCCGATGCGTGGACCGGGTCGTAGAGAAGTTGGACACGCTAACTTAGCACACCGTTCGCTACGTCAGGTTTTACCGGAAGAGCAGCCTTATACCTTACGGATTGTTTCTGATATTTTAGAATCTAACGGTTCTTCTTCCATGGCAACCGTTTGTGCTGGTTCACTGGCACTAATGGATGCGGGGATCAACATCAAAGCACCCGTTTCTGGTATTGCAATGGGACTGATCTCCGACGGAAAACGCAACGTTGTTTTATCGGATATTCTTGGCGATGAGGATGCGATTGGTGATATGGATTTTAAAATTACCGGTACCAGAGATGGTATTTGTGCTTGTCAGATGGATATCAAAATCGAAGGACTTTCTTACGACCTGCTGGAAGAGGCTTTGCTACAAGCACGCGAAGGTCGTTTACATATCCTCGACAAGATGGACGAATCATTGACGGCGCCACGCGAAGATCTGAAAGATCACGCGCCACGAATCGTTGAGCTTATCATCGAAAAGAGCTACATCGGTGCCGTGATCGGACCTGGTGGTAGTATCATTCAGGAATTACAAGCTACTACGAATACGGTTATCAACATCGAAGAGGTGGATGATAAAGGAGTCGTTAATATTTCCAGTAATGATAAAGCATCCATTGACGCCGCCCTGGCACGGATCAAAGCAATTACCTTTACACCAGAAGTGGGAGACGAATTTGATGCTAAAGTAGTAACGATCATGCCTTATGGCGCTTTCGTTGATTTTTCTGGAAAGAGTGGATTATTGCACATTTCTGAAATATCGCATACGAGACTGGAAAAGGTAGAAGATGAGTTAAAGCTTGGTGATATGGTAAAAGTGAAAATTATCGGTATCGATAAGCGAACTGGTAAATTACGTCTTTCCCGTAAGGCCCTCCTCGAAGGTGGCCCGGTAGGAGGTGACCGTCGTGATGATCGAAGAGATGATCGTGGTCCACGTAGATAATGTTTAATTTTATAAAAGTCAATACGTTAGAATAATCTTTATGTTTGGTTAAATATTTGATTATCAGTGTTTTAGACTTGTTAAAATAAAAACTATTGCCCGATTTCAACTTATTGTTGATTTCGGGCATTTTTTTTGAACAGTAAGAAGCGTTGTCAATTAGGGGGTATTTGTGAATTATAATACGATCCGGATTTACAATTCATTTGCCTTTCCTATCCTTACTTAACTCTCCTCATTGATTTGATACTTTATTCAAATCATTTTACACATTTAATAAAAAACCTACAGATTCGGATGCCATAAATGGACCGGAAAAGTAGTTTCAATTGGTAGCAAATAGCGGACGGTTATAATGTTAAAATTTCTCGTTGTATACGTTTTTATAAAAAAGTCAAGTTTTTTTTTATATTTTTAGTCAACAAAAAAGAATAATTTCCGTACCTAAAAGATATTATTCTATAATGGCCATTTAAATAAAAACAAAAACATTCGTATATAAGGAAGAACTTACGCCGCCACAATTGAGTAGATACTAACATACAATAATCATTTTATAATCATCCCTCAATTCAAACATCCATGACATGCGTCAACTAAAAATCACGAATAAAATTACCGCTCGAGAATCACTCGCGCTAGACAAGTATCTTAACGATATCGGCAAAATTAGTATGCTGAATGCCGATGAAGAGGCTGAAATGGCTCGCCGGATCAGGGCTGGTGACACGGAAGCACTTAATATTATGACGAGAGCAAATCTGCGTTTCGTTGTCTCCGTTGCTAAACAATATCAAAATCAGGGATTATCACTTAGTGATTTGATTAACGAAGGAAACGTTGGACTCATGAAGGCGGCTAAGCGTTTTGACGAAACCAAAGGATTTAAGTTTATCTCTTACGCCGTTTGGTGGATTCGACAATCCATCCTGCAATCCATCGTGGAATATTCGAGAATTGTACGGCTTCCACTCAATAAAGTAGGTTCTTATAACAAAGTAAACGAAGCATTTTTATCTTTCGTACAAGAATTCGAACGGGAACCAACCAACGAAGAACTGGCCGATATTCTTAGCCTGACGCCACGCGAAATCAACAATATGCTCAAGGGCAATGGTCGTCACCTTTCTTTTGATGCACCGATGAGTGGAGAAGAAGGCGACTCGACGATGCTGGATGTAATCGTCGGTAGTGAACCCGCAGATAGTCCCGACAATAATCTTATGGAGCAATCTCTCAAGGAAGAAGTGCAACAAGGTTTGTCTATTTTATCTCCCAGGGAGGTAGAAGTACTGAGTTCTTATTACGGATTAAATGGCTATAAAAGCCTGACCCTGGAAGAAATCGGAGATTTGTACGGACTGACGCGTGAACGGGTGCGCCAAATTAAGGAACGAGCGATTCGTCGTCTGAGAAAGTCCTACAATCGCAACAACCTGAAATCCTATTTAGGATAAACATTTATTTTAAAATAAAAATTAAATCTGTTCCCACTCATGGGAATGGATTTTTTTTTGAATAACTTTAAACTTTAACTTCAAAGAAAAATTCTTCTATGCGTATTATAAAAATTTTAATTCCAATATTATTTCTTGGTTTATTTGCTTGCCAGGAAAAGGTAAAAGAATTGCCAGGAGCAGCTCCGGTGGCTATCGAGGAAAAGTCAAAGGGATCCATTTTCAAATCTGATAACGTGGATTTTAAAGAAGTAACCAGTCTCGAAAAATACCGAGACAGTTTATCTTATGCCATTGGATATTATTTAGCCAATAGTTTTTCGCAGCAGGATTTAAAAATTAATCCTACCGTCATGGCGCAGGGATATATGGACGTCATAGAAAATGAAGCCGGCTTATCCCACCGATCTGCCAAAAATTATATTACTAAAACAAAGAACATTCAAGCTTATCGTACAAAAGCAAAAGCCGGTGAATTTCCATTTCCACTTAGTCTGGATTCCGTTTCTTATGCGTTGGGTATTGATATGGGCTTCCAGCAAAAAGGAACTAATTTCGAATTAAATATCGATCCTTTTCATCAAGGATTGGTGGATAACCAGACTGGTGCCAAACGAAAGATGACCGAGAAACAGCAAGATGGCTTAATGGGATTTTTCTTTAAAGGTATGCGGGAAGTTATCAAAGAAAGAAACAAAAATAAAACAGGGGAAGAGAAAAAAGAATCTGACTTTTTTGATGAAATCCGAAATACTCCCGGTATGACCAGAATGCCAAGTGGATTATTGTATGAAACCATCCGCGCTGGAACGGGCCCGAAGGCTACTTACACCGATAAAGTATTGATAAATTACGAGGCAAAATCTATAGACGGAGAAGTGCTGGATAATAAATTTAAAAAAGGAACACCTGCTAGTGTTACCGTTAGCAAGATGATTCCAGGTTGGGTAGAAGGCCTTCAGTTTATGAATAAAGGAGCTAAATTTAGATTTTATATTCCTTCAGCATTGGCCTACGGGGAGAAAGGTTACCAAAATATTCCACCAAATACTGCATTAATTTATGAAATCGAATTAGTAGATATTTTAGGCGAGGGAGTAGGGAATAAATAAAATCGCAAGATGGGTTAGTTTATATTTTCCTACACCCTAAACAGACTGGATGAGACTGTACGACCAAGTGTGTCATTCAGCATCCCGCACCTTGTGTTCCTAAAGGAAATCTTCCGCGCTGACACACTTTAGAGGACAGTCCCGCCTGGATCGACCTACCCAATTTAGGGTAATTTTTTCTGCAGCCACCGTGAGCTTCCGCTGCGGTGGTTTAATTTTTAGTATAAATAGTACATTGTTCTGGATTATTTTATAAATTGAAGCCGAATATAAATTTGTGCCCTTCAATTTCACATCTCCATTGTGTTTGTTATATTAGATGTCTTAAATTTTATCCGGATTTCTTCTGCCGGTAAATTTTTAAACAACTTCGTAACGTCTGATTATTAAAACTAAATTAAGAATGGAAAAAAGGAAAATTCTGGTCACCGGAGGCGCAGGCTTTATCGGTAGTCATGTGGTATGTAAAATGCTCAGAGCCGGGTATGCGGTTAATATTCTCGATAATTTCTCTACTGGTAAAAGAAAAAATATTCCAATCCACGAAGGGATTACGCTCTTTGCAGGAGATACCCGTGATCCATCAGTGGTTGATAAAGCGGTTTGCGGATGTTGGGCGATTATTCATTTGGCCGCAATCGTTGGGGTAGAAGAAGTAATCGCCCAACCACTACATACCGTGGAAGTGGAAACCACCGGCACGCACAATATCGTCCAGGCGGCCAGGACTTATGGCGTAAAAAAAATCCTTTATGCCTCTTCGAGTGCTGTCTATAAATCCGTCCTGGATAAGGCAGGAAGTCGGGAGTCGGATGAACTCGGACTAGTCAGTACCTACGCCATCGCAAAAAGGTTGAACGAACGCTACTTATCGGCGTTGATTAAAACCGACAACGTTTCCGTTAATTGTTTACGCTTTTTTAATATTTATGGAGAACGACAGGACACCAGAATGGTCATCCCACGCTTTTTTGACCAGGCAATCAAGCATCAACCCATCGAAGTTTTTGGCGGAGGTAATCAAACCAGAGACTTTACGGCAGTCAGTGATGTGACGGAAGCTATCTATCAGCTCATTCGGCGGCCTACCTTGAATGGCAACTTTAATATCTCACGCGGCCAGGAAACGACGATTGCAAAACTGGCAGCACTCATCAAAAAAATAACCAACTCAACCTCTGAAATAGTCATGCTCGGACATCCCGCGGCACGCGAAACTTTCAGAGTAAATCGTAGAATCGGAAATAATGATAAATTATTTGCGGCAACGGGTTTTCGTCCGGAAATTAAATTAATGGAGGGTCTTAAAATTTATTTTGAAAAACAACAGAAAGTCCGGATTTATTAAACTTTTTAAAATTTACCAACAAAACAAGACCATGTCAGAAGAAATAATTGATTATTCTGGTCGGATAAGCCGGAATTGGTTTCGCAATAAATGGAAGGGACTCAATAATTTGTACTATCGTTTAAAACGAGATTATTTATGGGAAGTCCACCGACGTATCTATACTATTGATCTGGATTATTCCAAAATACCCGAAGGAAGCATGCCCGTGATGATTAATAATTTTAATCGATTGGAATTACTAAAAAAACAAGTCGACTGGCTGCTTACCTTGGAGGATCCCGTGGCCATCATCATTGTGGATAATAAATCCACCTTGCCCCCTTTGTTAGCTTACTACGAACATTTGGAACATCCCCGCGTACAAGTCGTTAAGCTAAATTATAATTCCTGGAGAAACGGTGTGAAATATCTCGGGGAACATCGACTAAAGCGCTACGATAAATTTGTGATTACCGATGTGGATCTGCTGCCATATGCCAATACGCCAAAAAACCTGATGAGCCATTTGTCCAGTTTACTGGATCAGTATCCCGAATATAACCACGTGGGGACTTCTCTGGAAATTAACGATCTGCCGGATCACAATCCAATGAAAGCGATGGTCATAAAATATGAAAATATTTTTTGGCCACCCCTGGCCAGGGCGCTGGACGGGGATGTTTTTGTGGGGAAAATTGATACTACTTTTGCTATGTATCGCTCCTCTTCCAATATTCTGAAGACGGAAGGTGCATTACGGACCAATCGTCCCTACACGCTAAAACACGTAGACTGGTATCTGAATCCCGAAAATTTACCACCGGAATATCAGTATTATCTAGCATCCTGCAAGCCTTGTGCTACCTGGGCGCAACAATCAAAAAAAGAGCAAAAATTAAAGCACTACTGGAATGACCAAAAAGATAAATCTCCCGCCTCGTACTCCTAGTTACCAATCCATTTTGCGTATTCAACGATTTATGAAAAATCCGATTCCTTTCATGAATCGAAACTTGCACAAGTATGGCGATACCTACTGTTTTAGTTTGCGCTATAACAAAGTAAACATCATTACGGTGGATCCGGATATCATTCAGCATTTTCTCAGAAAAAATGAAAATAATTATAAAAAATCGGTTGCCAATAATGAAGTGTTGGGGCACTTTGTTGGGAAAGGGTTACTCTTGGCAACGGGCGAACGTCACGCGGCGCACCGCAAATTAATGGCGCCGGGTTTTCGACCCAAAAGTATCGGTCAGCTCATTAACTTTATGGACGAACAGATCGATCGTTATTTTTTGGAAATGGATCAACGGATCGAAAAAAATCCCGAATTGATTATTGACCAGGAATTCAGCGACCTGACCTTTCGGGTGATGACCCGGGCGATCTACGGAGATGATATGAATCAGCATGAAATTGCGGCCTTCTCCGATCGGTTTCAAAACCTGCAAAAAATGATGATCAAGCTGGTCCGGATTCCAAGGTTGCTGAAGTTTTATCAGATGACCGGGCAAACCAAATTTTACGAACAGGTCGCCAAAGAAAACAATGCCTATCTGAATCAATTAATCGCAGCCCGTCGAAAACAGCCACCCAAAGAAGATTTACTGGGAATGTTAATGAGTTGTCGCTACGAAGATACTAACGAGGGGATGAGTGACGATCAATTGCGGGAAGAAACGCTGACGCTGTTTGTTGCCGGACACGAAACGGCCGCTAATTCCTTATCCTGGATTTTTTATCTGTTGGGAAAACATCCGGAAGTGATTCAAAAGATTTTGGCAGAACGTGAGGAAATTATCGGAGATCAGGTTCCAGTGTTTTCTAAATTATTACAATTGGATTATCTCAATCGGGTAATCGACGAATGTCTTCGGATTTATCCGCCCTCGTGGATAACCGATCGAATAGCGATGGAAGACGACCATATAAATGGATTTGATATTCCAAAAGGTGCGCGGGTAATTCCGTTTATTTATGGATTGCATCATTCCGAAAAATGCTGGCCGGAGGCGGAAAAATTTGATCCGGATCGGTTTACCAAAGCGGGGAGAAAGGATCGGCATAATTTTGCGCACCTGCCATTTGGCGCGGGCCCGCGGATGTGTATCGGTCGTCATTTTGCAACCCTGGAAATGAAAATGATTATTCTGAAAATGTTAAAGCGGTATCGGTTTAGTCTGGTAGAAGATCATAAAGTAGAATTACTTCCTTTGGTGACGTTGAAGCCGGCGAATGGTGTTAAGCTTCGGTTTGAGTAAACTGATCAAAGGATACAAAAGAAAAGGGTAGGGTGCGGAGGTAATTGATAATGGTCGCAAAATCCTCATTGGTCGCCTCGTGATCGTGCAATAATAAAATTTCGTCGGAAGGACTGGACAACCATCGGTTTTCTCCCATTAAAAAGCCACGGCAGTCTCGGGGATTTTTAGTTTTTAATCGTTGCAAAACTTTATCCAGATTGTAGAGACCCTGCACGGGTTTTTCCATTTCCACGGCCCATTCCATGATGTCGAAAGTCCAGGCCCAGTCCGCGTCATCCCAGAGTTTTGCTTTTTGCATGTAGCGATAAGTCACCCCGTCCATAGCCGGCTGTTCGTATCCCAGCTCACGCAGCATTTTTTGGATGGTGGCACCCCGTTTTCGGCTTCCTTGTTTAAAGATGGAAAAAACTTTTCCGTTTCTAAAATCGCCTTTATCTCCGTAGGGAAACCGAAACCATTTGGCGGGACGTTTTACGCCGGCAGTTTGGTAGATGCCTTCGATAATCTGATCTGTTTTATAAATCTCTTCTTTGGCTTGTTCCAGCGAAATTTTTGAAAAAGCGGGATGCGTATAACTGTGATTGGCAATGATAAATCCTTTGTGAATACTATCGACGACGGCCGCTGGATATTTTTCAATTAATTCTCCGATGCAGAAAAAGACGGCTGGGATATTATGTTTGGCCAGCAAGTTTACTTTTTGTGTAAACTGCGTTCCGGGGGAGTCGTCGATGGTGAGGTATACTTTTTTCAAGTTTTTTTCTAAAGATTTTCGATTTCTTTTATGGTAAGCCCCGTTGCTTCAGCTATAATCTTGTGTTCAACGCCTAATTTTTTGAAGTTTTTTGTTTCATTATCTCTGGTCGTATTAACGTAATTTCTCCGTTCTGCAAAACATAATATACTCGCCCACCTTTCCAGAAAGTTTCAGGAATTCCGTACGTTTCGTGGTGTGAGAGGTGCAGCTCGGCTAGTTTTCTAGTCGCACGTCATCTACTCGATTGGCTGCGGGCTTCTTTATTCTTCTTCGAAAATTTCTGTTGATATTTTAACTAGTTGCTTCTGTTTTCCTTTTGTAATATTTCCTGTGATTAATGAATGTGCTTCATTACCTTCTATAGGGTCAGGAACAACATCCAATCCATCATTAATATCATTTCTTGTTTGACCAACATTTAGTCTAAGTAATCGAAAATCACTTCTTCCTAATGTAGCTTGCGAATAAGAGCTTAGTCTTTCTAAATCTACAGAAATACCTTCTTCTCCTTTTCGGAGACGGAAAGCAAGACTTGAAACGGAACCATCTGGCTTAATATAGTTTGGTAGAAATGTAGGAACACGTCTTAGGACGTTATCTTCATCATAAATTTGGTGGGCAGTTTCCATCTGGGCAAATTAACCATTTTAAATATGAAATTTGAGTTGTTTCATTTAAAGTATCTTCTGCCATAAAATCTCCATTATGAGCGGCACAAATACTATCATTTGAATCACTTGAAAATTCAAATTCCAAATTCGAATCTCCTTCTTTTATTTCAACTAATATTTCTCCATTTGGTGAAGGGGCAACAAAAAATACCTCAATATTATATTCAGATAACCATAAAATAAATGAAATTGCCTTTTGAATAGCTTGATTACTTGGACTAATAGCATTATACGAATCCCAATTATTAGGTAAACTAGCATAAGATTTAATCAAATTGATTGCATTAATATTGCCATCAGAAATATTATTATAGGTGAAATTAGTCGAAGCAAGTTGAATACTGCTTGTGTTATAGTATGTTTCTGTATATATGTTATTGACTGAAGTATTCATATAATTCATTACTTACCATGTTTTTAAACGTACTTGAACAGATTTCATGGGATTTATGTGCCCATTCAATCATTTCTTCCCAAGATAAACGTTTTTTATTACTTATAAAAGTGTGCCATTCAACAACATCTGTTTTTGTATCTCTGTCAACACCTGTGGAAACAATTAAGTTTAAAGTTCTCTCATCATCTATCGAAAAACTCTTAGTAAATTGAATATCATTTAACGCTCCTTTAACAAATGGATAAGTTTCTGCATTTATTTGAAGATGTTCTTTTAAAAATTCAAACTTATTATCATTTCCTAGTATATAGGGTGAAACACCGTCAATATATCTTAATTGGATTTTGGATGGTACTAACTCTTTTTCATAACTTGACCTGAGGCAGTTTATTCCATTATCTACCATAGCTATAAAGTCTTTCCACACATAATTTTTGTTATTATCATTTACTGTGAAAACTCCTGGTCCTAATTGATATAACGGATGTTCTCCTTTTGTCTTGAAAAATCTATGAGTTACTCTATTTATAAAGGCTATTGGAGGAATATTCTCAGGTTTTAAGATGGCAACCTCTTTAAAATCTTGTTGACAAGCATTTGTGAAATTTAAAACAGCTTTTTCAAATCCCTTATCGAATAATATTTTTTCTTCTGAAATGTATTCTAAATCCCAATGTATTTCAAAAAGTACTTCTTTTAAAGGTGCATTTGGAAGGAATTCTTTATTCATAGTTCATTTATTGAAATTTTTGTCAAAATATGAAACTTGATTGATTATTCCCTATATTTTACCATTATTCATTACTAGACCAGGGACTTTTTTCTGCTTGCAGGCAACGGAATTATGATATGCAGAGTCACGACGAAGGAGTGATTCTGTCATCATCATGTGTTAGACGGCGTTTTTGCTATTAGTTTTAATTAAATGGTCAATGGAAACTTTAATTCTATTTCTTAAATGCTTCATAAAGAATTTGTCAATTAAATCCAATTCATTCCATTTCTCCTTTTTCATCTTGTTTAGAATGGATTTAAGTTTTGGTATGTCTTGACTATGAAAATCTCCTGCATTAATTGTAATATAATATTCTCTTATGTTACTTTCTAAAGATTGCAGGAACTCTCTGTTTTTGGATAGTTCTTTTATCTTCAAAAATATGTCTTTAGAATCCGAGTAAGTTATTATATCTCGGAATGCATTGTAAGAATTGTCTTCTTTTTCCCAATTTTCAAGAAGTTTCTTAGATTGAATTTTTCGTCTTCTTAAATTTTCTTCATCAATAAGTTTTATAATTCTAGTATGACAAACGTTATCAAATTTTTTAAGTCTATCTAATTCAAAAAATTCTGGTGATCTAAAAGGTTTCGAAGTATCTGTTCCTTTAGGTATTTTTTCAATTGATTTACGAACGATTTCCTTTAGTTTTGATTTGGAGACGCTTAGTAGTTTTTCTTCTGCAAAATATACAAGTAAATTTACTGCTCGTCCGAATTGGACTAATTCTAATTTTCCTTTGTCCATTTGCTGAAATATTTCATCAATGTTATTCCTGAACTCCTTCTCGTCTATTTGTCGAAACGAAGATGCTGCGTCCAAATTTGGGTTTGATTGAAATTTGAATATAGGTTTCACAGTTTTGGCGTATTCATCAATTTCTTCCTGAAACGAATCCCGATTTAAATAGCCGGATATTATATAATTGAAAATAGATTTGAAAAACTTGTACTTAGTTCCGTTATCTAAGAAAGACACAATTTTATTAAAAGTATATCTTCCAAATCTGTCTTGTATTGTCTTCAGATGCGGATTTTGATTCAGACGTTCTGTTTCTGCATCTTTTTGTGATCGATCTATTGCACTGTATATTATTCCATTATGTGTAGTTTCTTTTTGTGTTACAAGATGTGGCAATTGATCAGAATTATTTATTTTTTCAAAGGAACCTTCCCTGTATTCTATTGAGAAAACTATAGTTGAGTAAATTATATGTCTTTGAATTAAACTGTATTTTTTATCTTTTGAAACTGAATATACTTGCTGATATACCTCAAGAAAAAATTTGATTGTTCTTAGATTGTCTACTTCAAGGTCATTAAACACTTTTATAATGAATTCACCTAATTCTTGAAGATGTTTGAAATATTGTTTATCGCTCTTGAATTCTTTTATCAATTCATTAAATACCTCTGTTACATCATTCTTGAAGTCAATTGTCCATCGAATATATTTTTCTTTTATAGCACCTAATTCATTTGCATTATTTACTCTTGTAAAATCTCCAATTAATATTACTCTAAAATTGTGGTTTTCAATGAATTCTCTATTTATGTAGGCTAGTAATTCTCCATAGTTGTAGTTCTTAGATATTCTTTCAAGATCATCAATGATAACTATAGTTTCATCAGGAAAATAGTAGTCGGAAAAATTGAGAGTTTTGTGAGCAACTTTTAATCCTTTTAATCCATTCACTATTTTACCTACTTTGTCGGCAGCCTTCTTGAAATATTTTTTGTCAAAGGTGAAATAATTGGTTAGACATTGAGTGATAATTATATCATGCAGATTTTCAGTAGAACTCACCCCATTAACTGAAAAACAAAATACTTTATGATTTTGCTTTTTTATTTTCGGAATTAGTTTTTCCTTAATGTAAAATGTTTTTCCCATTCCCCATTTGCCATTGATTGCAATTGCATAATCTACCTTGGCTCTGTTTATGTAATTATCAATTTGTTCCATAAATATTTTTCAATGCCGTCTAACTCAGATATACCCACATAAAAAAAACACACCCTACTCAAACAATCTTACCTCCACCTGCTCCACCGCCTCCCGGTACGCCTTCCAATCCTCCGAAAAGAATCGACTAACCATCGCGTTCACCTCCGTCATCCTGCGCTCCGCCTTCCTGATCGCAGCCATCCCGTTTTCACTAACCGCATCATCCGTCCCACGGAAATAGGACATCCCCTGGAAAATAACAGAAGTTAATTTATCTGATGACCGTTGAATACCTTTGGTATCCGGTGGAAACATATAAATCGCCATCAGGTTAGCAATACTATCCGTCATGGCTTTCCCCATTTCTTTGATCATTTTTTTGGTGCTGTCCGGTGCGTGTACCATGGCATCGTTGACCAGTTTAACGGTTTTTTTGGCTTTTTTCAATCGGTTAAAATCTGCGGTGGTCGTTTCTATTTTATCGTAATATTGTCGTTGTTGTGCGTACTTTCTTTTCAAACCTTCCATGGTGACCGGACGGTGCGGATTCGCGTGTACCTTAATAGTCGTCGAATCTTTGGCCTCACCGTGCGTCACCACAACTTTGTAATCTCCGGGCAACACATCCAGTCCGCCCGGCGGATCAGCGTCCGGTTTCGGATCCCGCTCGGAGGGGAAACGAATACCATTTTCATCCAGCCGCCAGGATATCCGGTTCAATCCCGCTTTTAGTTTTCTGGTGAAATTACGGACCGTATCTCCTTGCATGTCATAAATTACAATGGCCGTATTGTCACCACCTTTTTTCTTGCCATCTTTCTTTTTTCCATCCTTCTTCATTTCCGCTTCCGCCGGTTTTTTATTTTTTTCCTTTCCACCTTTTTTCCCTTTCCCTTTTTCGGCCATCGCTTCTTTTTGCGCTTTTTCCTTCTCTTTCATCCAGATAGAAAACATACCATTCGGACTACGATTAGGTCCCCGGAATTCTGCGTTGGCAATAAATCTGACCCCATCTACTGAACGACGGCTACTGTGGTACGCATCCGGTGGGGTGAAAATAGCAAGGTCCTGATCCAGTACTTTTTTATTGGTCCGGGCAATTTCCCGTAAGGGCCGAATATCATCCATGATCCAAATGGCTCTGCCAAAGGTGCCGATAATCAGATCATGATCTCTGGGATGAATTTTTAAATCCCGAGTCGGAACACTCGGAAAATCTTTTTTCCATTGCTGCCATTGTTGCCCACCATTTAAAGAAAAATATAAACCATTGTCCGTTCCCATAAATAATAATTCGGGCACCACCGGATCCTGAACCATACACATCACGTAACCGGAAACGCTTTTTTCGTCCGCAATTCTTTTCCAGGTTGCGCCGTAGTTGGAGGTGTGATACGCATAGGGTTTAAAATCATTGCGTCGATAATTATTAACCGAGACGAACGCTTCACCCGCATTTTTTCCGGATACCTCAATTTGTGCAAACCAGCTTCCGGCGGGTAGACCAGGTAGGCGACCGGACATTTCCGACCAGTTTTTCCCGCCATCTTTGGTCAGGTGCAATTTGCCATCATCTGATCCAGCCCAAATTACTTCCTGGTCGACTGGACTGGGAGCGATGGTAGTGAGGGTTGTAAAGTTTTCTGCGTTGGTGACATCTTTGGTCAGTCCTCCCGTAACGGCGGATTCTTTTTGTTTGATGGTATCATTGGTGGTTAAATCAGGAGAGATAATTTTCCAGGTCTTGCCACAGTCGGTAGTTTTATGAACATATTGACTGCCAAAATAAACTTCACAATCCCCAAAAGGACTCTGTGCGAGTGGGGCGTTCCAGTTGTAGCGAAGTTCTTCACCATCGGGGTGAGCAGGTTTGATAAACTCATTTTGTCCAGTCTCATAATCGAAGTAAGCGATATTGCCTCCCTGGGACATCGCCATTCCATAACGGGAATCATCGGGTCGGAATAACATATCAAAGCCGTCCCCGAAAAGTACTTCCCGCCAGTCGGCATTTCGGGTACCTCCTGATTTCCAGATGCTGGATGGGCCGACCCACGTTCCGTTGTCCTGCATACCACCACCGACTCGGTAAGGAATAGACATATCATAGTTGATGTGATAGAATTGTCCAACCGGAAGGTTTTCTACAAAACGCCAGTTTTTACCGCCATCGCGGGAGATATTCATTCCACCGTCGTTGCCATTAATCAGGTAATTGGGATCATCCGGTGAAAGCCAGAAAGCGTGGTGATCTGGATGGATATTGGAACCGTAGTCCATAATGGTCTCAAAGGTACGACCTCCATCCTCACTTTTAGAAACGTAAGACCAGAGATTCCAGATGCGATTTTCATTGTGCGGGTCCACGTAAATTTCTGCATAATAAAAAGGACGATTTCCAATATCTTTATCCGCAATTTTTTTCCATTTATGACCGCCATCTTCCGATTTATAGAGGGCGTTGACTTTTGCTTCTACCAGGGCATAAACGATGTTGGGTTTGCTGGGGGCGACGGCTAATCCGATGCGGCCGAGTGGTCCTTTGGGAAGTCCGCTTTTTTTATCTTCGTCCGTAACTTTTTCCCAGGTAGTTCCCATATCGTAGCTGATGTGGATACCCGATCCTGGTCCTCCGGAATTGAATTTCCAGGGCGTACGGCCAAATTCCCAGGTAGCGGCGATGAGTTTGTTTGGATTTTGCGGATCGGTGACGAGGTCGGCGATTCCGGTTTGGTTATTGACGAATAAAATTTTTTTCCAGGTGGTACCCCCGTCGGTGGTTTTGTAGACGCCCCGGTCGGCAGAGGGCCCCCAGGCAGATCCCAGTGCACCCACGATTACCGTATTTGGATCATCGCGGTGGATGATGATCCGGTGGATGAGGGTGGTATTTTCCAGTCCCATTAGTTTCCAGGTGCGGCCTCCATCAAGGGTGCGGTAGAGACCTTTTCCACTGTTGTGGGAATTTCGTGGATTCCCTTCTCCGGTGCCTACCCAGATATCGGCTGGATTTTTTTGGTTGATTCTGATCGCTCCTACGGATTGGACGGGTACATCGTCAAAGATGGGCTCCCAGGCAATACCACCGCTTTCCGACTTCCAGACCCCGCCCGAAGCCGTACCGACGTAGATATGGTTTGGATGTTGAAGGTTTACATCAATGGCCGTTACCCGACCACTCATCCCCGCGGGTCCGATGTTACGTATTTTAAGCTCGGAAAATTTTTCCAGATCAAGAAAAGTAGCATCTTGTTGGCAAAGGAGCAGGGCAGGAAGCAAAAGAAGGAATAGCGTGAAAGGTAGTTGGCGCATCTCAATGTTGTTATGTTAATCTAAAAATAAAGGTCTCAAGATAATAAATTTTCATTTGGTGAATAAGAAATAGTTATTAATTTTCTTAACAGTCCTTTCGTGCGATTCTAGTGTCATCGCGCGATTTTATGAAATTTTAGTTAAAAAAAGGTAAAAATCTTATCCCATACAACATAAGCGCAAATATTTGCATTATAAATAGGAATTAAGGAAATTGAATACAAGTCGCATTATTTTCAATTTCCAAAAACGAAAAACAAAATATTTACTTGCCTATTGCATTAATCTACTTGCTAAAGAAATTCGTTCAGAGTTTCAATATTATTTCAAATACGTTTTTAACATTACGGGAATCTTCTGTCCTGCCGAGTCGTACGCTTTGAGCTGGATGTTATAGTTGATAACCCTAAATTTACGAGAATGATTTTCCATTGAATGCAGCGTTTTTATCTTAAAATGCATTCTATAGATAACGGATCCAATTTTTTGCCAAATGAAACAAATATGAAAAAGAACTCAATTTATTCTAAAACTGAAACTAAAACCAAAGCTATGAAAAAGATGTCTCTCGCCCTTGTGCTGTTTTGCACCTTCAATTTATTATGCTCTACTGCCTGTTCTCGTGGTTACGGTTGTCCGTACACGGCTTCTGAAACTATATCCGAACAACCTGAAACGTCCGCCACTGAAATGGCTGTCGCTTCTGAAATAGTACTTTCGGATGAACTGAACTGTCTGCCCTGAATTAATTTGTTTTTTAAGATTGTATTGTTAAAAGGTGATTTATTTTATTCCCTTTTCAATTCTGCCCTTTATCCTTTTGATAAAGATAGGAGATCTTTTTTTAAAAATTAAAAGTATGAAATTTTTTAAACAACAATTAAAACCTACCACATGAAAAATCTAATAAATTTTAAATTTATAATAGTTATTTTATTTGCATTTAATGTTCAGTTTGTTGTTGCTCAAAACTACGGACGTCAGGATGACCTGAGGTTTAAAGCCGGACAGGTGGAACTACAAGCTGGGATTGGTTTGTTATCGACTTTTGTTTCCGCGAGCGCAAAAACAAAAACACCACCCGTCAGTGTTGGCGTAAATTATCGGTTTAAGGACTTTCTGAGTGTGGGAGCCTACTTCGGATATTCTTCTACGGCTTATAACGGCAGCGCAAAAGATGGCCACGGTAATACGATCAAAGAAGACCAATTCAGACTCCAAAATAATTTTTACCTGACGGGCTTACGTTTTCAGGGACATTATAGTCAAGGACAATTAGATTTCTACGGTGGAGCTATGTTGGGCTATAATTTTTCAAAAATTGATACTAATATCGAAGATGTCAAGGATCGCCCAGAAGGAATTCTGATCAAAGAAGGAAACCTGGTTACCTATTCAGGTTATATTGGATTAAAATATATCACACCTTCCAAATTAGGATTCTACGGAGAAATCGGTTACGGTGCTTCTTTAGTGACGGTGGGTCTTTCTTACCGATTATAAAAAAATAGCGACTCCAGGTACCTCGCACACTGGACTCGCCTTAAGATTTAGTTATTTCCTCTTTTTAAAGGCCCCCTGCAGCATTGCAGGGGGTTTCTTTTTTATAGAATAACTATCCTGTACTTAATCGGACTTCCGTTCTCAACGCATCTAAGTTAATTATTATAAAAAAAATGCCTTTCTTTTCTTTTTATTAGAATATTTAAATATTTTTAGCCTTCGTTATTCGATGTTATTTAACATTGAGTAACATCACCACACACTTTTAGGTCTAACCAGACCTGTGATTCTATTGGAATTGAGATATTTACCCTACAAATTACTGGGATTGGTCCGTTCGATCAGTCTATAACATTAATAAATCAAAAACCGATTTTGAGAGACAGTCACTTTACAACCCTGTCCTTTCTGAGAAATTCCTAACCCTGAATTTCTACCACACACTGATTTATTATTGAACACTCTTTTATTCGTGAGAATGCTTACGGATATGGTCTTGCTATGCTGGACTTACCCCCGGAATGGGACTGGAAATCTATGTGCTAAGCTTCAAGTTTTTAATTATTTAAAATTTAAAGGTTATAAATTGTTTTCTGCTCTTTCCGGACTACTGAAATCAGTTGCTAACACCAGGATTAATCGAACATTTTAATCCTAAAAACAACAACCGCTTATGTTTGTATCATCTACCCGATGGACTTTTCTGTTATTATTTTTAATCGCAGGGAATGCCCTTGCTGATACAAATTATAATCCCTTTTTGAACATACAAGAACCGATAGTCTGCTCCGCCAGAACTACGCGGCATTTTATTTCGCTTGATCAACGTGCAGCTTTGATCCGGTTCGAGGATTTGATCCCCGGCACGGACTATCACCTGTTTGTATTACCTGCCCGTCCGGACGAGCACTGTCTACCCGAGGCCAATACACCGGTCCTGAATGGTAAGCTAAAACTGGTCGAACCCGGTATCTATCTTTTCAAAGCGGTTCATACTTCCTTTGAGGTGGAGATCATCGGACCAACCTGTCAGCAGGATCAGTTAATTACTTTAAGCATTGGCAAAAAGAAAGATTCAATAAATACCTTATCCGCCTTACCTCAGGGAATTGAAATCAGCCTCGATACTTACTCTGTGGAAGAACTCATCGAAACGGTATTTATCGGTGGCGATTGCTTTCAGGTAGAACCAGGAAGTATTCGCTACGAAGGAGACGAGGAAGGCGTTGGCTTCTTTTCCAGTGGTACGGACGCACTCAATATGGAAGAAGGAATCATCCTTTCGACTGGTAAAGTGGAGAACGCCGTTGGCCCCAATGAAAAATACAACACCGGTAACTGGTTAAGTGGATCAGCCAGTGATCCTGACCTGGAACAATTACTCGACGATAATTATAACTTGCGCGACCGCGCATCTCTGGAATTTGACTTTACGCCCACCAGCGAAATGATTTCCTTCGAATTTGTATTCGCATCCGAAGAATATTGTGAATACGTAAATTCAAATTTTAACGATGTCTTTGGTTTCTTTATTAGCGGACCAGGGATCAATGGTCCTTTTTCCAATAATGGGGAAAATATCGCTTTCGTTCCTGGTTCTAACGACTATATCTCCATCAACTCCATTAACCACTTTCAAAATCAATTATATTTTAATAATAATATTCCCCTCAGTCAACACAATGATTTACCTTTTTCACTGTCTTGTCCAGAACTGGAAGATGATATTGGCGTGGCTTCTCCTTTTTTAGAATACGATGGATTTACCACGGTAATGACCGCAATGGCTCAAGTAGTTCCCTGCGAAACTTATCATATTCGGCTCGTCATCTCTGATGTTCAGGATGCTTATTTTGATTCGGCAGTATTTCTGAAAGCAAATAGTTTTAGTGGGGGAAATACGGCTCAGATTAGCGTGGACGTACCTGGATTTGGAGGTGACGAACTGACCGAAGATTGTACAGAAGGATATTTTCGGTTTGATCGTACCAACGAAGATTTATCGGAGGACGTGGTGATCCGCTACACCGTTTCGGATTTGAGTACTGCTACTCCTGGCGTAGATTATGATGCATTACCGGACTCTATTATCATTCCCGCCGGAGAAGCATTTTTTAATCTGCCAATCCTTGCCTACAACGATGACTTGGTGGAAGGTACCGAAAATATTTTATTAGAAATGGAAGTACCTTGTTCTTGTGAAAATCCCTATTCTATTATTTACATACAAGATAGCAATCCACTGGTTACCGAGGATACTGAAATGTTTTTTTGTGAAGGTCAGTCCGGATTACTCAGTGCCAATATTAGTGGTGGAACAGGAACTGTTTCTTATCTCTGGAATACCGGAGATACGCTCGCCGAATTGTCTGTCCTCGCTACCGAAGATTCCGATTACTCCGTTACCGTCACAGATCAATGTGGAAAAACAGTTTCTGTTTTACATCAGATTACGGTCACTCCAGAACCGACCGCGACCTTAACTGGAGCAGCTATTTTATGTGAAAATGTACCGGTTAATACTTTACCTGTTTCTTTGACGGGTACCGGTCCCTGGGAGCTGGAATATACCCTGAACGGTGTTCCCCAAAATCCAATCGTTGGTATTCTCAATAATGATTTTCAGCTGCCCGTCACCATTGCTGGAACGTATCTGCTGACGGCCGTCACGAGCAATGCCTGCGTAGGTACACCCGCTGGTACGGGAGTGGTTGAGGAGATCAACCTGGAAATAACCGAACTAATGGAACCCCTCACTTGTCCGGGAGCTGCCGATGGCGCCTTGATGGTGGCCGGAGCGGGCGGAAGTATTCCCTATAATTTTAGTTGGGATAATGGAACCGTTGGAACCGTCATTAATAGTCTGGACAGTGGAGCCTATCAGGTTACTTTAACGGATGCCAATGGTTGTCAAACAGTTCGTGATCTACCCGTTACCCTCGACCCGGAAGTGCCTCAGCTGTCAACGGAACCTGCGGATTTACTTACTTGTGAGGCTACCGAAATCAGCTTGTCTGCCAACGCTTCTACGGGGCCGGTTTATCAGTATATATGGGGAACGGACAATGGAAATATTCAGAGTGGGATCAGTACTTTAAATCCAGTAGTGTCCGAGCCGGGAGATTATATACTGGAAGTAATAAATACCAACACAGGGTGTCGCCGGTCCGATACGTTGACGGTGATTCAGGATATCACTCCTCCTGATCCGCTTATCACTGTACTAGGACCACAAACCCTTACGTGCAATGAAACGACGACTATTCTTGATGCCTCCTTTTCGCGGCCTCTTGGCGAAGTAACTTTTACCTGGAGCACCGAGGATGGTTACCTTGATCCCGCAAATATAAATGATCCTATTCCCGAAATTGACAGTGCCGGACTCTACCAATTATTATTGACCAACACGCTCAATGGTTGTACTTCGACCATAAATACGTTGATCAATTTAAATACCACTGCTCCCGATCCAGTCATCTTTGATCCGGCTGAACTGACTTGTCTGGATACGGTCCGGCAGTTGGATGCTACCGCTTCCACTGTACAGGGTATCCCTGATTATTCCTGGACTACCGTCGATGGTAATTTACTGAGCGGAGTAACGGGACTGACGCCAGAAATTGATGCGCCGGGAACGTACCAATTAGAAATTCTGGACACCGAAAATGGCTGTATCGCCCGGGAGGTCGTTACGATAACGGAGAATATTATCGCTCCAGTAGCGGAAATAACCGCTCCCTCCGAATCACTGGATTGCAATACTTTTACTATAGCGCTGGATGGTGGAAATTCTTCTCAGGGGGACGATTTTATTTTTTCGTGGAATACTGATAATGGAGTGATTGCTGGTTCGTCTTCGGGATTCGTCGCTTCGGCTACCGCTCCCGGAGATTATGCATTAATGGTGACGGACCAACGTAATGGCTGCACGGCTAGTGCCAGTACTACGGTACTGGAGAATTTGGTAGCCCCCGTTGCGGATATTGCTATTCAGGGACGAGATATTTTGACTTGTGAATTTCCGACGACGATCGTTTCTGGTGCCGGATCTACCGGAGAAAATGCCCTCGCTTATCGTTGGTCTACGACGGATGGAGAACTGGCGGTAGATCAGTTAACCCAAATTGAAAATGAAATTTTATCGCCCGGGACCTATCAGCTGGAAGTGATGGATGTCGTAAACGCTTGTATCGACCAGACTGAGGTAATGATAATGGAAGATAAAAAACTACCATTAGTGATGATTGCTTCTCCGCCGGAACTAAATTGTTACCAAAATACGATCTCCATTGCTGCCGATGCATCTAGTCAGGGAATCGACTACCTTTCGACCTGGAGTAGTACTAACGGAAACATAACCGGAGGAATAAACGATCTGAACACGGAAGTAGACCAGCCTGGAACTTATAGATTGCGTATTTTAAATTTAGATAATGGCTGTTCGAATACGGAAACGGTGGTAGTTAGTGAAAATCGTACGCCACCCGTGGCTGTGATTAGTCCGGTTATGGAAATGCTGGATTGTAATACGCCTGAAATCGACTTAGCTGCCTTGGGGAATTTATTAGAAAGTTATTCCTTTGAGTGGCGTACCGTTAATGGAAATATATTAGGAGATATTCACCAGGAAAATATTTCGGTGGACGCCGCAGGTAGCTACGAACTAGTAGTGACGGATACCGAAAATGGTTGTTCTGCGGAAGCGGTTGAATTGGTTGAAATGAATAATAATCGACCCGAAAATATTTCATTGGAAATACAAACTCCTGACTGTTACGGAGAAACAGGAAGTCTTGCCATCCTTGAGGTAATCGGAGGAGAAGGGCCTTATTTGTACGCCCTCAATCTTTTTGATGAAGAAATATTTTATCCGGATACCATTTACCAGAATTTGCAGCCAGGAGACTTTGGCATAACGGTACTCGATATTAATGGTTGTAAACTTACCCAACCGGTAACGATAGCCGGAGTGCCAGAACTGATCGTAACGACCGAGCCACGCTACGAAATCCGCCTGGGAGAAAGCCAGGAATTAAATGCGACGGTAAATGTTCCCGACTTCAACATTGATTCAATTGCGTGGAATCCTAATGAGGAAGATATGTGTTTGAATTGTTATGATCCCGTGGTCCGGCCCTTGGAAGATACCTACTATACCGTGTCGGTAATTGACGAAAATGGTTGTACGGCATCCGCACAAACGCTGGTTGTCGTAGACAAGGAACGACGGGTTTACATTCCTAGCGCTTTTTCTCCAAACGGAGATGGACAAAATGAGACCTTTTCGGTATTTACCGACATGATTTCTGTAAAACAAATAAATACGTTGCAGATTTTTAGCCGCTGGGGAGAGAAATTGTTTGAGAATAATAATTTTCAACCCAATCAGGAAGGAGAAGGCTGGGATGGATTTTTCGGAAGGGAGAAAATGATGTCAGGCGTCTACGTCTACTTTGTGGAAGTAGAATTTATTGATGGACACCGAGAATTATATAAAGGAGATGTAACGTTAGTACGTTGAAGCTGTTCAAAGTGTTGGCAATTAATGATCTAGGTGGAGTCATTTTGCATTAAACAGGGAGTGTCCCATAAAGTGTGTGAGCGCAGAAGCTTTCCTTCAGGCCTGCCTCCCGAATCAGGGAGGAACACAAGGTGCGGGATGCCTGAGCTAATGATAATTAGCGAACCCGCGTAGGGATGGGAGGCCACACACTTGGCTGTACAGTCCCATTAAACATAATGCTTGGATATTTCTCTCCTTTTTTTGCCTCTCCCAGTTCCCCGAAGGAGTAGCTCCAAACCCGCAAATGTCCAGTAGGATGGGTAAAATGAGGGCCAACTGGGATAAATAGTTTGGAATGTACCGTGTTGAATTTAATTTTGATCTAATTTTTTTTACCTTGTAGGGTGAGACCGGAAATATCCATCTTCCACCTACAGTAAAAATGAATCGGAACACCAACTTACGACCCTTATCAGCTAGTTTGATACTAATCCTGTTTTTTATTATTTCAAATAAAGGCTGGACCCAATGTAATTTCTCCGTAGATGCCGGACCGGATCAAACGGTTTGTTCGTCCAATTCAACGACTCAACTGAACGGAACCACTTCTTCCCCAAATTTTTCCTGGAGTCCGGCGACGGGTCTCAGTAATCCGAATGACCTGAATCCGCAGGCCACGATCACTCAAATCACAACCTACACACTTTTAGCTTCTCAGCCCTCCGGAATTAATCTGATCACCAATGGAGATTTTTCTCAGGGCAACGTCGCATTCACCTCCGATTATGGTTTTGATAATTGTCCTCCTAATCAATGGGGCTCGTTGGGATGTGAAGGGTCTTACGTAATCACGACCAATTCGGGAACCACCCATTCAAATTTTGCTAGTTGTTTTGATCACACCTCCGGAAATGGAAATATGATGGTTGTAAACGGAGCCAGCAACGCCATCAATATATGGTGTCAGGATATTTCTGTGAACCCTAATGCAGATTATAATTTTAGTGCCTGGGCAACATCAGTACATCCTGGCTCACCCGCCCAATTACAATTTTCTATTAATGGAGGAACTATTGGAAATATATTTAATGTATCTTCTGCTACTTGTAATTGGCAGGAATTTTCTGCTACGTGGAATTCGGGAGGCAACACCACGGCGACTATTTGTGTGACCAATCAGAATAATGCGGTTAGTGGAAATGATTTTGCCATAGATGATATTTTTTTCGAAGAATTTTGTACGTTAACGGATGAGGTAACCATCGACCTCGTAGATATTAACGGTCAGGTTGAGCCTCCACCAATGCTGGATTGTAATAATCTCCAACAATGTCTTACCCTCAATGGTGGGCCCTCTTCTGCCTCTATCCCGGGCATTGAATACCAATGGACCGCAAGTAACGGAGGTGTTATCCAAAGTGGAGAAAACACCGCCAGTCCGGAGGTTTGTGGGGAAGGTACTTATACCCTGGTCGTCAGCGTAACCACCCCGGACGGAACGGTTTGTACGGACAACCCTTTTATCGTTGAGGTACTGTCTAATAATGAGCCTCCCCAACCTCCTTCAATTATTGGTCCGTCAACCGGCTGCACTAACACGATCGGAAATTATTTTTTTACGGGCCCACAAGCCTACCAAACGACCAACTGGTTTGTAATCGGAGATGGGATCCTGATTACCGATCCGGAAGATACCCAGGCAGAAGTAGTCTGGAACAGCGGGAGCACGGGACAGGTGTGTTTGGATGTCAGTAATTTTTGTGATATTTTTTCTACGACTACTTGCTTTGAGGTGGAGATATCGCAAAGTCCCCAAGCACCCGTCTTAACGGGCCCCACTACCATTTGCCCCGACGGAAATCCGGTAACTTATTACGTTGATAACCTGTCTCCGGTTGACAATATTTTCATTTGGTCTCCTCCGGCTGGCGCCACCTTAATTCAAACTGGTAATGATAATATTATTGAGTTGATTTGGGATCAGAATGCCACGGGTGGAACGTTATGCGTGGATGTTGAAAATGACTGCGGTTTAGCGCCAACCGAATGTGTAACAATCATCGTTAACGGTCCTTTAAATACCACACTGGATACCATGATTTGTGGTGGCACTACTTTTAATTATAATGGTACCATTTATGGAAACGGTAATTTTACCGGTACGGAAAATATTCCTGGTTTCGATGGTTGTGATAGCTTGATTGTTGACATTATGGTTTCTGAGCTGGTCGTTCAGAATATTTTTCTGGACGCGGTGACGTGCGATGCAACGCAAGGCGGGACGACGACCACGGAGACGGTGGAAAATACCGCCGGCTGTGATAGTCTGATTTTAAATACGACGTTGGTTTACACTTCTCCGATTACACAGGACTTGACGGCGTCGACTTGTGACCCGACACAGGACGGAATGACGAGCACGGAAATTTTATTAAGTACGGCGAATTGCGATAGC
>CALLLR010000153.1 GCA_938008185.1 uncultured Saprospiraceae bacterium | reverse complement strand
TCTCCGTAGGGAATATTTTCGATGACGGTTAATTCGTCGTTAAAATGGTTAATGCTGATCACGAAGCGGTAGAAAGAATAGCGGACGAGCGGGGTTTCTAACTTATACTTTTCCGGATCAAAATCAAGGGTATCAAAATATTGTACCGCATCAAAATTCGTATGACCAAAAACACCATTAAAGCCTTCGTATCCCGTGGAAGATTGACAATCGAAGTTGTCGATAAACCCTTTCAGGGCGTCGGCGAGGGCGTGGTGGCCTTTTAAGGTTTGCCGAATCGTGTCAGCATTGGGATACCGGATCAACGCTTCTCCTTTTTCTACTTTAAAATCAGCGAGCGCGTCCAGACCGATGAAGGAGGAGCATTCTTCACGGGAGCGGAAGTTGTTACTTTCCAGCAAGACGGGTTGCTGGTAGTGGTCCCGGAGTTTGAGGTAGAGGCTGACGGGGGTCATCAAGTCGCTGAGGATGGTCCGGTGAATCGTATTTATTCTTATCATTTAAGGCTATTATAAACAGTTTTACGGTTAATTATTCAATTTGGTTATTTCCCCAAATACAAAACAGGCTTGTCGAGTGAACGACAAGCCTGTTTTGATTAAAATGATGTTAATTACCAACAAGATATAGCGTTTACTCGAACCTGCGTTCAGTAAAATGCCACCATGTCTGAATTGTAATTACGTTTTTCATTGAGGCAAATATAAGTGGGTTATTGTTATAATGCAAATGATTTTTATTTTTTTGCTTGGTTTACGTGTATTTATTTTACTCTTCAAAAAATAATGCGACAACCTACGGGGTCGATCGACCGCGGCCTCGTACCTCGGCTAACATAATGTGATCTCTCTGAGATCATGAAATAAATTGAGTAAACCAGCCAATCTCAAATCACCGCACCTGCTCCATTCCCAAAACTGCCAATCTCCTTTTCGGCGCGCGCTCCAGCACCTTTTCAAATTGCGCGGCAGCCTCTTCCTTGCGACCCTGTGCCACGAGCCATTCTCCGTATAATTCAAAAGAAGGCTTTACGATGTTAGGAGGGCCGTAGGTGTAAGCCACTTCGTTTTCCGTTTCGGTAGCTTTTTGCATCCATTTTTCTGCGGTGGTCTCATCTTTATTTAGCAATGCCCGGGAGGACTGTAGTTCATACGCGAGGACTTTGATGCTATTCACCTCATCCACGGACGGTGGTTGTGCGTACCTCGATACGCCGCTGCACATTGCCGGAGTACCAATTACCATCTTTGCCGCTGCCTTTGATTCCATTTGATTCAATTCGGCGATGGCGGCTGTCAATTCTTTCTTTTTTCCATTGTGATATCCGGCCATTCCTTCGGTAAAAACCTGAACGCCTTTGGTGAGTAAATTAATCTTCTCCAGGTTGACAGTATCCTGCGCAATTGGATCGGTCCAGTCGCCGGACTCGGTCAGGTAATCGGCTTTCATCATGATGTAATGAGCGCGGGCTTTGCTGGAAGGTTTTTCGGCGCAGTATTTTTTCATATCGTAGACCAGTTTTTTGGCTTTCTCAAATTCTCCTTTTTGCAAATAACCGTACATCAGCCATTTAAAAGCGTGATAGCCACGAGCATCGTTGTCGAGTTCCTTTTTTTTCATTCGTGCTACGCTGGCCTCATAACTTGCAATGTTACTGTTGATTACTTCGTCCCACATACCAAGGGCCACAAAAATATGGGAGGGCATGTGCAAGGCGTGTCCGGCATCGGGTGCTACGGTGGCGTAGCTATTGGCAGCTTCCAAGGCCAAGGTCGCATGTTCCGGATCATCGTAGGAATGAATCAGGTAATGCAGGGCACCGGGATGTTGCGGATTTTCTTTGATGATTCCCTGAACGATTTTTGCGCCCATTTCGTAATTATTATCAGCCGTTCTGCTTTTGGAGGACCCCAATAAAGACAACGCATAGAAAGCGGCGACCTCATGATCTTCGGGATATTTTTGGTGAAGTTTTTCCATCTGGTTTTTATAGGCGACGTCCCCTTCTTTTTTGTCTCCTTCGGAGTATAGAATTTCTACGGCTGAAAGCAGATCCCGTTCGAGGGGCGTTTGGGCGAGGGCCAGTCGTTCGGCTTTGGTGGGAGCTAATTTATTCAGTGCGGCGGTCCCGTCTTCGGTATAGCGTTCTTTCCAGAGTGGGTGATTATAAGACATCGCTTCGCCCCAATACGCCATCACAAAGCTGGAATCCATTTTCTGCGCCTTGACAAATTTTTCGGCGGCGTCTTCGAATTCAAAACTGTGTAATAGCAGAAGTCCTTCCCGGAAGTAAGTTGCTGCTTCCGGGGAACCGGTTACTTTCATTTCTACGGCGCCGAGCTGGGCGGAGGGAGGAGTCGGGGTGAAGGCTTGGTCATTCTGGCAGTTTGTGAATAAACAGGTAATGGACAAGATTGACAGGATTGACAGGATTTTCATGGTGTCGGATTTTATGGAATATTTTTAATGCTAAAATAAGAAAATACTGGTGAAAGAGCAGTAACTACCTATTTCAATTGTGCTGGTGCCTCGGGATTTGGAATAAATAACTTTCTGTTTTGGCTTTTCTAAATTATTTATTATAATAACGGATTCCTTTTATTTAACTTTTCAATCTGCTATTCAAAAAATAATGCGACCCACGCTGGGGTCGATCGACCGCGGCCTCGTACCTCGGCTAACATAATGTGATCTCTCTGAGATCATTCCGAAAAGATAATTTGTTAAACTCCTATTATTTTTGTCTCCGTCTTTTTAAAAAAAATTAAGTGTTTACTGAAAAAACGCTACCATGTACCCAAAACAACAAAGCCCAAAAACGCTCTCAAGTCTTTGGGCCTTGTACTTATTTTTTCCGTAAGGATATTGGTATTGTTGAATCGTTGATTTGTTAACTACAGTTACGTGACTGACAATCCGATTATTATATCGGTACTAAAACAAACAATTTACCGAATTAAACAACCAACTTAGGGGATGTTCAATTAACTGTGTCTAATCAGTTAGTTTAATTATATAATTAAAATATTATTTTTATAGTTATTTGTTAATCAGTTGATTAGTTTCTTTTTACGTAATGCTTGCACAACAAAAAACATAGATTATTGAACGGTACCCCAACTTATTTTAATAACACCTCAACAAGCGAAGCGATTCAACGATTCAACAAGCGAAGCGTTTCAACAATTCAACAAGCGAAGCGATTCAACGATTCAACAGAATCTTACTTCATTATACTCACCTTATCCGTCCAGGTTCCTTCCGTCGTCAAGACACGCAGGTAATACAAACCAGCGGGCAATGCGCTCACTTCCAGCGTTCTAGTAGCGTTTGTATACTGCTGGACCATTTGTCCATTGGTACCAAATAGCTGAATTCCGGTCACCTCAAATTCCGTCGGAATGGTTAAATTCAATTCCGTTTTTACCGGATTAGGAAATGCCTGAATGGCAGATAATGGTAAAAATTCTTTGACATTGGTGACGATCACTTCGACCGTTTCCAGTTCGTAAGGAGACTTGTCGGCACGGACCCCTTCTCCTTCGCGGGCGGTCAAGGTAAAGGGCGAAAATTCAACGCCTTCCGGTAATTGGAACCGGAAAGAACCGATTTTACCTGATCCGTTAATTCCTTGTTGGTTGGTACGTACCAGACCAACATCCAGTCGGCCTTCATCGTGGAAGTCTTTTTGTAACGCAATAAAATCATCAAAGAAAGTACCGGTCCAACTTTCACTAAAGTCTACGTGAGCGGTATTTGCTACGACCATATTCTGATCGTATTCAATGATAAATCCGGCGCCGTAAAAATCGTCGATCGGTTCGGCGGTATTTCCTAACATAATCGCTACGTGCACCCAATTGTCGGCGGTAACCGTTTCGTAAACAAAATCAATGTCAAAACTTTCACGGGTATCTCCG
>CALLLR010000152.1 GCA_938008185.1 uncultured Saprospiraceae bacterium | reverse complement strand
CGGGCATCATAAGTACTGCGTCGGAAGAGACGGGCAAAAAAGTAACCCATTAATAGTGCCGTACCATTGTGTATAATTACGATTAAGATAATTTTTGAAACATGGTCCATAATATTTTGCAGGTTGGCAAAGATGGCCAGGATTACGAAGGCGATAAAGATCAGAATGGAAAAGAGCTTAACTGGTTTTCGTATTTTTTTACTTAGTTCCGCAAGATAACGATTAAACCCCATCCCAATGAATAAGGGAATTACGATTAATGTGAATACAGTTACTAAAATATCCGTAGGGGATACACTGAGTTCTTGATTTAGATATTGTTTTCCGTAAGTAAAGCTGGTCCAGAAATAAAATCCAATGGGAGTCAGAAAAACGGCTCCTAGTGTCACGATAGATGTCAGTGTAACCGAAAGGGCTGCATTTCCCTTCGCGAGATGTACCATAAAATTTGAAACATTCCCACCGGGACAAACGCTGACCAGTACCATACCCACGGCAACACTAATGGGAGGATGAAAGATATATATCAAAATGAGGGTCAAAATTGGCAAAAGAACCAATTGAGAAATCAGTCCAATTACGATGGAGGGCCAAGCTTTTAAAACATAAAAAAAATCCTTCCGACTGATATCCAATGCTACTCCAAACATCAAAAAAGCCAGACAAACATTTAATAACTTTAGCTGTTGCGGATTAAAATTTATCTTCACTAAATCAATTGCTTCCATAGTAAACTCTGAATTCTAATTTGTATTTTTGTGTAAATGTATTCTTATACAATACTTTCAAACCGTGTTTTTGTTTGACTTCCTTATTCCTTTAATTATGATAAAAAAGTATACGCTACTAGCGATTGTCACCGTTTGTTTTGCCTCGGCAGTATTTTGTCAGGATGTATTTCCAACTGCCAAAGATATAACTTATCTGGAGGATTTATATAAACACTTACACGCCAACCCCGAATTGTCTTTTCACGAAGTCGCTTCCTCAAAAAGAATAGCCGAGGAGTTGCGAACTTCAGGATTTACCGTTACCGAAAATATTGGTGGCTACGGAGTAGTGGGGGTTTTAAAAAACGGAGAAGGGCCAACTGTTTTGGTACGCGCTGATATGGATGCTTTACCAATCGTAGAGGCGACCAGTCTTCCCTACGCCAGCAAAGTCAAAACTACCGATGCCGAAGGAAAAGAAGTAGGTGTGATGCACGCCTGCGGTCACGATATGCACATGACCGTCTGGGCAGGTACTGCCCGAAATCTAGCCGCCCAAAAAAACGAATGGAGGGGTACTTTGGTCTTTATCGGACAACCCGCAGAAGAACGCAGCGGCGGAGCAAAGGCCATGCTGGCGGATGGTCTTTACGAAAAATTTCCAAAACCGGATTATGCGCTTGCTTTGCACGTGAGCAGTAGTATACCCGCCGGACAAATTGGCCTGTGTGCAGAATACGCCATGGCCAATGTAGATATGGTCGATATTACTGTTTTTGGACATGGAGGTCACGGTGCTTATCCCCATACGACCATTGATCCGATTGTACTATCTGCCCGTTTAATCCTTGATTTTCAAACAATTATCAGCCGAGAAATATCTCCGCTTGATCCGGGAGTCCTTACGGTTGGTTCGATTCATGGTGGCTCAAAAGGAAATGTCATTCCCAACGAAGTGAAACTGGAACTAACGTTGCGTTCTTACAAAGATGAAGTGCGAACAGCAATTTTGGATAAAATAAAAAGAACTTGTCGTGGGGTAGGGTTGTCCGCCGGACTACACGAAGGTGAATTACCCATCGTTACGGTTCGTAACGAATCTACCCCTGCTTTATTTAATGACAAAAGCCTGGTGGAAACCCTCTTTCCAGTTTTTCAATCTGCGATTGGAAAAGAGCAAGTGCTTAAACTTTCACCCGTTATGGGAGGAGAAGATTTTGGGCGCTTTGGTCGGACCGAAGACAAAGTACCAATCTTGTTATACTGGTTGGGAAGTGTTGATCCGGAAGTAGTCCGAAATGCAAAAGCGGCGGGAACGTCATTGCCTTCTTTACACTCTAACAAATATGCTCCGTTACCCGCTCCGACGATTCGAACGGGGGTTGCTACGATGACGGCTGGGGTATTACATCTTTTAAAAAAATAAAATGGCCTCCGAGAAAATATTTAATTGGGGCGTATTAGGGCCCGGAAAAATTGCCCATAAATTTGTACAGGATTTATTGACCTTGCCCAATGCTCGATTACACGCCGTTGCTTCCCGTAGTATTGATCGGGCCCGAGAATTTGCGGACAAATATCATGCTCCTTATGCTTATGGGAGTTACAGCGACTTAGTGAATTGTCCTCATTTAGATGTGGTTTATATTGCCACACCTCATAATTCACACTGTGAAAATACATTGTTATTACTGAGAAATAAAATTCCTGTTCTTTGCGAAAAACCAATGGGTATCAATCAGCTGGAAGTACAGCAAATGATAGCGACTGCCCGTGAGCAAAAAATTTATTTAATGGAAGCGTTGTGGACTAGATTTCTGCCGGCTTTTCAAAAAGTCCTTAAAATAATTGAGGAAGATCAAATCGGTGAGGTATTGACAATAAAAGCGGACTTTGGATTTCGGGCAAAATTTGATCCCAAAAGCCGATTGTTTGATCCTGCGTTGGCGGGAGGGGCTTTGTTGGATATTGGAATTTATCCTGCATTCCTTGCGATGTCAATTTTGGGTAAGCCCAGTAAAATAAAAGCAATTGCTCACAAAGGATCAACTGGAGTAGATGAGTCCAACGCTATCTTATTTGAATATTCGTCTGGCAAGATGGCTATCTTATCTTCTAGCATTCTATATGATAGTCCGACGGTGGCAGAGATTTACGGAACCAAAGGCAAGATTATTATTCCTGGTCGCTGGCACGAAGCAAAAGTAGTTAAGGTAATAGATGCGAATGGGGAAGAAACATCTTATGTTTTCGATTACCCACAGTGCGGGTACCATGCGGAAGCCATTGCAGTAATGAAAGATTTGGCTGAGAATAGACCAGAAAATAGTCAGTGGTCTTTAAAAAATACTTTGGACCTGAGTAACTTGTTGGGGCAAATAAAGGCGGATTTTTCCGCCTAAATAACTTATCTTGATAACTAAATTTTCATGAATTCTTATAAGATTATCATTTGCCTGTCTATTTTGTTCTTACTCAACTTAAACTATCGTTGTCAAACTAAAACAGGTACCCTTCCTAAAAAAACAGGTGTTATTTCTGTCCCTGTGGATGAATCCGAAACCCTGACTCGTATCGCCATTGGCTCTTGTAATCGGTCTGATCTTAGACAACCATTATGGCAAACCATTGTGGAGCAGAAGCCTGACCTTTGGATTTGGCTGGGTGATAATATATACGGTGATACCGAGGATATGGATAAATTGGCTGCCAACTACCAACGACAAAAAAATAATATTGAGTATCAAATACTACCAACACAGCATAATTACGAAAAGTGGAATACCTTTCCTCAGGAACGGAAGAAATTATTTGGACTTCTTAGTCAATACAAAGTACCTGGTGTTATTTTAATGAGTGGCGATCGGCACATTGGTGAATTATCTAAAACTGAAATTGCAGGATTGGATTACCCGTTGGTAGAATTGACCACCAGCGGATTGACGCACGTCTATGAAAATGCTTCCGAAGCGAACAACCTCCGAGTTGGTAGTTTGGTTAATCAGTTAAATTTCGGATTTTTGAAATAGACTGGGCTAAAAATAAACCGCAAGTAAAGCTCGAAATTTTGGGGAACAACGGAAAAGTATTTCAAACGTACGATATTGATTTTAATGAAAAGTAATTAAGATGGAACAAATGGTTCGTTTTTTATTAGTGAGTCTCTTTTTTAGTTCGTCGCTGGGCGCACAAGTTAATCTGACGGATTCCAACCTACCCATTATTTTAATCGAAACAGGTAATCAGGTAATTCAGGACGAACCAAAGGTCATGGCGACCATGAAAATTATTGACAACGGGCCGGGCAATCGTAATCAAGTTACAGATGCTCCGTTAGGTTATGATGGGTTTATTGGAATTGAGTTTCGGGGTGCCTCCTCCCAAAATTTTCCAAAAAAAGGATATGGTCTGGAAACAAGAAAAGAAGATGGAAGTAACCGAAACGTTGAACTCTTCGGTATGCCCAAAGAAAACGATTGGGTGCTTCATGGTCCTTTCAGTGATAAGTCGCTCATCAGAAATGCTTTGGCTTATAAATTAGCTGGAGCAGTGATGATTTATGCCCCCCGCACCCAATTTTGTGAGTTGATAATTAACGGTCATTATCAGGGTGTCTATTTATTTACGGAGAAAATAAAGATTGATAAAGGACGGGTAAATATTAATAAGCTAAATCCCGACGAAGATGTGGGGGATAATTTGACCGGAGGATATATTATCAAAATAGACAAAACTGCCGGTGGTGTTACGGAAGGTTGGTCTTCTTCATTTGCTCCAATGCCTGGTGCCTTCCAACGAACTTATTATCAATACCACCATCCTAAGCCGGAAGATATGACTCTAAATCAGCAGGATTATATCCGCAATTTTATTACTGATTTTGAAAATTCAATGGCAGCCGAAACTTTCACGGATAGCCTGAATGGATTTCGAAATTATATCGATCCAGCCTCTTTTATTGATTTTATACTCTTAAATGAAATGTGCAAAAATGTAGACGCCTATCGGTTGAGTACTTTTTTGTATAAAGATATTGACAGTGTTAATCCATTGTTAAAGGCCGGACCGGTCTGGGATTTTAATCTGGGTTTTGGCAATGTGGATTTTTGTGCCGGACCCAGTCCTGAAGGTTGGGTGATGGATTATAACAGTATTTGTCCGGAAGATGGATATCTCATTCAATTTTGGTGGCCCAAATTACTGAAAGATGAGCGTTTTGGGAAGCAGCTAGTCCAACGGTGGCGAACATTAAGAGATGGTGAATGGAGTGATAGTCGTATTGAGACTTGTATAGATAGTCTGGTGGGAAGCTTGTCCGAAGGCCAAGCTCGTAATTTTAATCAATGGTCCATCTTAGGAGAATACATCTGGCCAAATGCCTTTATTGGAAATACCTATTCCGAGGAAGTTGAACAATTAACTAACTGGCTCCGTAATCGACTCAATTGGATGGATCGATCTATTGAGGAACTTAACCGATATCAGTCTCTCCTGTCAGGTCGCTCTGAACCTAAAATTTATCCCAACCCTTTTTCCGAAATATTAAATTTTGCAGTTTTTGGAATTGAAAATGAGCAACTGGAAATAAAAGTTTACAATCAATTAGGACAGCTTGTTTTTCTAGAAAAAAAGGAAATTCTAAATACTGGAAATCAACTTATTAGTTGGACTCCAAAATCGAATTTAACTGAATTATATCATTATTGGATTTTTTTAAATGGAAAAGAATACGGTAAAGGGAGTGTTTTTAGACCATAATATTTAAAACAATAGTATTGAAGTGTGACATGGGTTTTAGTCTTTTTATCTAAAAAAATACTGATTTTATTGATTTTTATAATAGTATGAGTGATTTAATTATATCAAAAAAAGAGATAATTCTAACGTGAAAGTACCTTAAATCTTACCCTTGGCACATCGCTTGAATAAGGGATAAGAGTAGTCAAGTTTTATTAAAAATTAAACCACTAATCATCAACATACTTTGAGAGCCCTAAGGGTTCTTAAAATCCTTGGAATTCAGAAAATGAATGAAAAGAAAAAGAGAGCAATCCTTCGGGATTAGCTCTTTTTTTGTTACAGAAAAGTGAGAATCTCAGCCTTAAACAACAAGATAAGGTGCTAGAAGAGGTTGATTTTAGATGTCACGAATTCTGTAAAAAAAATATTATTTATGGTAATGTGTAGCAACAAGTATCAATTCTCCTAGTATAGTCTAGAGTTATGTTATAGCAAAAATGCTCGTTCATTTCTCAATCATTTAGATCAAAGAGACTATGTTAACAGAATTTACTCAATGGAAACCTTTATCTTTTCCAAAATTTATTTTATTGTTCTTAGTCTTCTTAGCAAGTTCCTTTTTTGCTACGAAGACTAACGCCCAATGTCCAGAAATTCAGGTCGTAGAACTACTGGGGGTCCCCGGTTTTTCCGAGACAGATGAAATCGTTGTTTGTGGAAAACCTGATACCCTCGCTTACCTTATTTACATAGAAGAGCCAGGAGAAATTTCGGGTACCCAAATGACGGTGGATTTCCTCCCAGGGATAATTTATGCTGGATTCGAACTCACTCATTATGACTCCAATACTTTTATTTCGGTGGTTAATCCTTCACCAGAGAAACCTCGTTTTTTACTGGATGGTGTGACGGAAGGTATTTATATTGCTTATATTGGAACCACGGCAGATTGCTCAGTTGACAAAAACGCTCTGGAATACAGGGTAGATCTGAAATTCAATTTTACCTATCAGGATACGTTAGGTAATTTTTTCAATTGTAGTCAAGAGGTAACACCAGATCGTACCTACAACACTACGATCAAAACCCCCGCTTTAAACTGGCAGTCTACTCCCAATATGAACATCAACCGTATTGGTATTGAACGGTGCTTTAATGTAAGATTAACGCAGGATGGAATTGATGCTTATTTGGAGGATTTTTATCTTGAGCTGCAAAATATAGACCTTTCGGGAAGTTTAAATTTAAATAGAGTTCTCGTTAATAATTCTCCGATTACCTATGATTATGATAATACCAATAGAATAATTCGTACCGAAATTGACGGAAGTTTTTTCTCTGGAAACGCATTTGCTAACCCTGCAGATACGTTGTTTAATACTGGTGAGCGTATTCAAATTACTTATTGTTGGCAAAGCGACGAGTGTCCTAGCCCAAGTAGTTTTCCGCTAAAATATGTGGCCGGTTGGGGATGTTATGGGGAAACTTGTGATGAGATAGAAAGGGATCGTACCCTTAGTATCCGACCAACAGCGAGACCTGAGCCAATCGCAATCGACACGGTTTACAGTACGCCCGAAGTCTGTGGTGATCCGGGAACCATTGGATTGACCATTTACAGTGACCAGAGTAATCCGTTTTCTGGCCGCTTTACGGATATGAAAATAGGGTTTGAAACTTGTAATAAGCCCTCTCTTGAAATAACAGAAATCAGAGTAGGAGGCATGACGATTGGATTAAGTGTCTACACTTGGGTAAATGATGATTTGGTAATTGATTTTACCAATTTATCGGTTGATGCAGATGGGGCCGAAGGATTGAGTGATGTGGATGGAGATGGTTTCTTTGATGATTTAGTGGGAGGAGACACTTTGAAAGTAGAAATTGATATGGCGTACAGTTGTACTACGCCTCCCGATCCGGGATCTATCGCTTGTGGCGTCATTAATTGTGATTTTGCGCAGTTTTTTGTGGACGCAAATCGAGACTGTGGACAGGCTTTCAAATTTTATCCACCAATTGATGGTTTTGAAATCGTCGATGGAGCAACTTCCAGCAGAACGAACGCAACCGAAGTTAGTAGTTCTTTTACGGGAATCGATTTTGGCTCAACGGGTACTTCTGGTGCTAAGACCCGAACGGTAGAAATGTGTTATGTCCACGAACAACGAGGAGTAACACCTTGCGCATCGGGAAATTCTAATGTCGCTTTACAAGTGTTTTTTGACGGAAATGGAGGAATTACTCATGACCTAGAAGTAGATGATCCGTCTTCCATTGAAATTAGTGTAAATGGTACACCGACGATTACCGGAGTACCCATCACCTGGGATAGCATCGGCCCCGGCCAGCGTATGTTGACCATCGACGCTGGACTGGTTTCCATCGGTGACGAAATCTGCTATCGTTATGAATTGACAGTTGATACTTTTTTATGTGCGCCTAATATTTACACCACGGGTACACACCAAGTGGTTGAAACTTGCACGCAGGGTGGATGTACTTGTGAAGCAGTAAAAGCTTGTGAGTCCATTCTCTTCCGGTCTAATCCTAACAATACGGGATGTACTTGTGTGTTTCGGAGTGGAGTCTCTGATATTTATAGAGAATCGGTTGGGTACACGGACGCTACCATGACCACAAAGCTGGATCCTCAGACCATTACTGGAGCAGACCGAAATCGCTATCTGCCGGGTGATACTATAATGTATGAAGCATATTATTCTATCCTTAGTCCGGATGCGTTTACCGATATTTACGAATGGGGAATGGGGATGCGAATAATACCTTTTAGTGGTGACAATGCTGCGGTGACGGAATTGCAGATGGACGCTCGAAAAACAGAACTTATGTCATTTTCTGTAAAAAAGGTAGGATCCACTACGCGTACCGAAATTGACTTTTCCGATTTGCCGGCTTGCGTAGAAGATGGTTCTACGACAACTAGTGTGAACGGAGTGACACTTTTCATGGGGAGTACACCGTATGATAACTATATTGATAATCATTTTCAGACCTATAATAATACAAATTTAGGTTATGATTTTTATGACAATAGTAGAATATATATTCAAATTCGAAATCAAAACACCCTACAAGATTGCCGGGGAGTAGATTTTAGCGGTTGGAATGATCTCGGAAATTGCTGGGACGAATTTAACGCAAAATATGGTTTTCAGGTCGGAGATTCTCTGTTTATGCGTGTAAGACTTCCATTAATCAAAAATCCAATGCACGCGGCCGAGGGTGGCGCTTTTCAGGCAACTCGTATCTATCAGGACACTTGGGCAAGTGCCATTGATGAGTTTGATTCCGATTGTATCGTAGGCCAGGGTATCTGCCGAGAAAACTTCCCTCTCGAATTTTATTGTCCTGGAGATATTTCTGTTCGGACTGATCTGGAAATTGACGATTGTGGAGGACAGGCTAAACATATTTTTACCGTCGATAATCCCACTCCTTTATCCTGGTATGCTAATGAATATCGTCCTTATTTCAGAATGAAAGATACCGATATTGAGGTCTACTCACCATTAATGTATTGTGGTAATGCCGAAATAAATACACCGGGAGGTTTAACTTATCCATTAGAAATTCAAAACACAGAAAACCATGATTGTGTCGTAGTTAACGGAGAGGAATATTGTACGGTATCTGATGCCAGCCCTGGAACGATTACCTTTAATCCTCTGACGGACAATTACCCCGGTCTTGGTGTTGGCCTGGGAGGTTTCCGTGATTCCATGACCATTACCTATGATTATTGTTTAGTCTGCCCGGCGGATATCACCGGACTCAATGATTATAAAATAACTTATGATTATCAATACCCTTACGATCCTCCTTCCGAACCTAGAGATTATCGTTGTAATTTTAATGGTACTACGCTAGCGGGTAATGAACTGGATTCTTGTTTTACTATTGGTAATGGACAAAGTTATTACGACTACTTTGACCAGGATATGTTAGTGCTTAGAGACGACAACGAATCTTCCGACGCTACGGTGACAGACAATCGACAAGGCTTTCCTTCGCTTACGCCCGCCATTGATCGTTCGGTTATTACCAGTCAAGTCCCTGGAACCAGTGAGGAGATAAACGAGTATACGGTCTGTGCTGGTAGTACGCCCTCACTTACCCAAACGGGCGTGATCACAACCGTCAAGGTGAATAATAGTGTTCAGTTGGTTAATATTTACGATGAAACGCTTACGCCTTTAACCTATCAATATGTTTCTACCGATGGGAATAGCAATACTTATATTATAAATTTACCCGATTTAGCACCGGATGAATGCCATATAATCAATGTCGGAACCAGATTGCTATTTTGTCCGGAACCTCCACAGCTCCCCGCAGAAATTTGTATTGGTACCTCTTCTGGTTGTATGGATCCGGCTATACAAGCCGCAGTACTAGGAAGTACAACCGCTTGTAATACTAATAATATTTGTTATCGGTATACGGTTGGTGCGCCCGAAATTCAATCTACATTCATTGAACCACAAGGAAGTTTTGATCTCTGTGATACCATCACTATGTTTGTTTTAGTGAAAAATGTGAAAGATGTATTAGTAACGGATCTTCAGTTATTTTGGGAATTGCCACTTGTCGGAACAGAACTGGTACAGGGTAGCTTCGAATCTGCTTATCCGCATAATGGAGTTAGTGGTGCCCCCTTCGTGAGTATTCCGGATCCGGATATTAATGGTAATATGGTATCTTATACAGAAGATGCTGACTTTAATGCTTCTATACACTCAAATGGTTTCCCAGGAGTAAATGCTGGATTGGACTCCAATCAGATTGTGGTGCGGTTTAAAGTACTTTCGGTTTGCGACGAATTTATTTCTGGATCTACTACCTTTTTTGAAGCAGTTGCTAATGATCCTTGTAGCCCAAATACTATATCTTCTGGTGAAGTCAATAGTGAAAGAATTATCATCAATGGAGCAGAACCCATCAATCATGCCCAAATCCTGACTTCTGCCAAACCAACCAACGTTTACTGTGGTGGTCTGACCAACGAGTTTACCATCACTGGGCAAAATATTTCTGAGGTGGCTTCTGGAGATTATGTTCAGATATGTTTAACCTTTCCTCCGGACTTGCCCTACCGATCTGGAACGTTAGCTTACGCTATACCGTCCGGTCAATCGACAGGACCAGTCATCGAAACAATGATTGGTGATCAAACGCAAATCTGTTTTGACGGAGTACCTAATCTTCCGGTCGGAGGACAATTTACCTTGAAACTAGAGGCTTCCATGGCCAAACTCGCAGGTTGTGGGGACGTGGATCTGATCGTCGATATCAAAGATAGAGTAGAGGACGAAACTTGTGTTCGGGACGGTTCTATTTGTGATGTTTGGGTGCAGTCTTCCGTCAATAATCGTTTTAGTGTCGACTTGAAGGCTCCCCTGGAAACCGCAGATTTACAAATCACCAGGCAATGTACGGGGACTGATAATCCGGTCACAATTTGTTATGATGCTACTTTTATTAATCCTGGACCAAATTATAACGGAGATATAACCGTCGAACTTTTTGACGATTTATTAGCTAATGGCTTTTTGGATTACTATGATCCTTTCCTGGCAGCGGATACTTTCCCTGCTCAGTTTATCGCTAGTATGGACACTTTGATCTTATCTGGTTGTTTTGTTGTGGAAGAAATTAATGCCTGTCCGATTTTAATAAAATCTACTTATGATACTGCCTGTGAGTGTGATACAGAAGTCACGCCCTTCTTTGCGATCTCTCCTGCTTTTGTAGCAGAGATTCCTACTACAAATACGCTTTGTCCAGGCGAAGAGATTGGGGTAGCATTTTGTGGAGATTATGAATTTAGTTTTGATGATACGGAAGGATATATGAGAATCGTTGGAGACAGCGCTTATTTTGGCGTTTTGGATGGAATTATGGATGCCGTCACTTTTACCGTTACTGGTTCTACTGGAGAGTGTGTGAGTACTGACATATTCTCAATTCGTAGACTTGCGGTTCCTTTTCCTCTAACCATTCAGGATACCATGGCTTGTACGGATCAGCCAAAATATTTACAACTAGAATTTCCTCCTGAATTTGAAGATGACGCAGTAATTACCTGGACTCCTTCAACTTATTTGAGCGACCCAACTGTTTCTGATCCAATATTTACCGCTCCTGCTTCTGGAAATTATGGATATCGTGTCAATTTGGATTTTGGAACTAGCTGCGGAGTTACCGATAGTATAACGATGGTAGTTGATCCTATTGATCCACTAACTATAACAGGCGAAGATATATTCTGTCGTGGTTACCAGCCTGCCACTATTTCTACTAATGCTGGATTTAATAACTACGAATGGTATAAAATCGGGGGTGCTTTTGAAATTATTCAGGCCGTTACCGGAATAAATAATTCGTGGACGGGTCCGTTTTCTCCCGGTGAATATCTAGCGAAAGGATACCTGGCTGACCCAGAGGCTTGTCCTTCAGTTAGTCCGCTTTGGACGGTCGTGGACGAAGAATGTCTTGATATAGAAGTAACAAAAACAATTTGCGATATTCCAGCTATTCCTGAGTTAGGAGATACTGTTACTTATT
Source organism: uncultured Saprospiraceae bacterium (assembly GCA_938008185.1). Taxonomy (GTDB): domain Bacteria; phylum Bacteroidota; class Bacteroidia; order Chitinophagales; family Saprospiraceae; genus JALZUU01. The sequence goes on along the minus strand of CALLLR010000152.1, from coordinate 2,281 downwards.
GTATTGAAATTTGTAACATTAATAGTGTAAATGATGGACTTATCTATCTTGCTGATGATTTAGTTGTCGAAGATACCTGGCCGGATGGAGTTACATTCCTTGGTTACACGGCTACTAAAGGTACTTATATTCCTACCATGCCCAACGGCACCTGGGCAATTCCGGAAATGAATTCTGGTGATTGCGAAACGCTGGAAATTATGGGACGGATTGACCGTGACGGAGTTATTGAAAATCTTGTTCAGCTTAATCAGGTCGATAAAACAGATATAGATTCTGCTCCTGATAATGAGGATGGAGATCAAAGTGAAGATGAAGAAGACTTGGCTTCCTTCTCCGTTATCTTAGCTTCTATTGGAGATCAGGTTTGGGTTGATTCCAACATGGACGGTATTTTTAATTCAGGAGAAATCGGGGTGGAAAATGTTCAGGTGATTCTATATAACATAGATGGAACACCTCGCGATACTGCCTATACAAATGGTAGTGGTATTTACGAATTTATCAACATTCCTACTGGAGATTATTATCTTGAATTCGATCAAACGACGACGACTACGCCGGGTGCAGAAGATTATCCTTTTACATTAACCGCCCAGGGTGACGGAACTAATGATAGCGAAGCAAATGCTGCTGGTCTAACACCAACTTTCTCCTTCGACGCTACCACCGGTAACGACCTCACTCATGACGCAGGTCTCATTCCGGTTGCGGATATCGGAAATTTTGTCTGGGTAGACACGGACGGTGATGGTATCCAGGATTCGGCAGAGGTAGGAATCACCAATGCCATGGTGATACTTTATGACGGTATGAACAACCCGCTGGATACGGCATTTACAGATGTGAATGGTGAATATTTATTTGAAAATATTCCTGCGGGTGATTACTCAATTATTATTGATCCTGCTACGAGTCCGGGAGGACAGGACTATGTTTTTACCGATGCTAATACAGGTGATGGAACGAATGATTCTGATGCAGATGCCACTGGAACGATTCCATTATTTACGTTCGACCCATTAAATGGAGACGATTTAACCCTCGACGCTGGCTTAATTCCCGTGGCCAACATCGGAAATTTTGTCTGGTCTGATTTAGACATGGACGGTGCACAAGATCCTGGCGAGCCAGGTCTGGATTCGGTATTAGTCGTGTTATACGATGGCAATAGCGGTAATCCAATTGATAGCATGTGGACGGACGGGAGTGGAATGTACCTGTTCGAAGAGATTCCGATGGGCGATTATTTTGTGGGCTTTGAGCCTAATGCCTCTTTTGGGAATATGAATAACACGTTTTCTCCGCAAAATACGGGCAACGGTTCGAATGATAGTGATGCGGACATGAGTGGCTTTACTTCGGTTTTTGCTTTTGATCCTCAAATGGGAGATGATCTGTCAATTGATGCGGGTGTAAGTCCGGTAGCAAATCTGGGAGATCAGGTATTCATCGACAGCGACGGAGACGGCCAACAAGACCCGGGCGAACCGGGTGTTGCGGGCGTTACAGTTAATCTGTTAGACGACGCTGGAAATATAATAGCGACGACGATCACGGACGCAAACGGAAATTATTTATTTGAAAATATTCCATCTGGGACGTATAGTGTTTCTTTTGATCCAACGACGGCACCCGGTACGACGGAGTACGACTTTACCACCAGTAACAGTGGAAACGACGCAACGGATAGTGACGCAGGTCCCAACGGAATAACGGCCCCATTTGTCTTCGACGCAAGCGCTGGAGATGATCTAACAATTGACGCTGGATTAATTCCAACGACTGATATCGGAGACTTTGTGTTCATCGATGCCGATGGCGACGGACTCCAGGATGCAAATGAAACAGGTATCAGCGGTGTGACGGTTAACCTAATTGATGATATGGGCAATATCATAGCCACGACCACCACGGATACCAACGGAGCATACGTTTTTGAAAATGTCCCGGCGGGTAATTACAGTATCGGATTTGATACAAGTACGGCGATGGGAGATTACAACTTTAGTCCTGCGGGAACTGGAGATGGGACGAACGATAGTGAAGCCGATCCATTAACCGGGATGACGCCACAATTTGCGTTTGATCCACTGTTAGGAGATGACAATACACACGATACGGGTCTAGTGCCAGTTGCGGACATCGGAAATTTTGTCTGGGTAGATAACGATATGGACGGAATTCAGGACCCGGGCGAGCCAGGTTTAGAAAATGTACTGGTCGTGTTATACGCTGCAGATGGAACGCCACTAGATAGTACGTTGACTGACGCAATGGG
>CALLLR010000151.1 GCA_938008185.1 uncultured Saprospiraceae bacterium | reverse complement strand
ACGGGGGTGTTCAATTAAGTGTGTCTAAGCAATTAGGTTAATTTACATAATTAAATATTACTATTTGTAATGAATTGTTAATCAGTTAATTGGCTTATCCTGCCTGTCCGGCAGGCAGGTAGTCTTTTTTTACGCAATGTTAATATAGCAAAAAAACACAGATTATTGAACGGGTCCCCCTACCCGCGTAATGGAGACAACCAAATTCAACGATTCAACACCTAAAACACCTAAACACCTCAAATCTACCACAACTGCGCCAAAATACACAAAATCAACCCCGTCAAAATTACCATGTACAACCGATAATCCTGGTACCAGGGATAGCCTTCCATTCCATCCATAACCAGCCCTTTTCTGTAAGTAAGTTTACTGATTTTAGCCGCATCGGGGGCTGGAGTTAACAAGCTGACCACTACGAAAATAATGGTACAAACAACGATCATAAACCCAACATTTACCGTAAAGTGCAACGGCCAGAATCCTTGTTCACCTAAAATAAATAGTAATACCCCAATTGCCGTTCCGATCATTAGCGTCCAGAAAGCACCATCCCCGTTGCCTCTTTTAAAGAAAACACCTACGAGAAAAATGACCACAATCGGCGGGACAATAATGGAGAACATCTGTTGTAAATAATCCCATAGTCCCGAAAAATTCCCGATTTGTGGCGCCCACACGGCTGCGATGATCATGAGTACGAAAGTGGTAATACGACCGTACTGAACTAATTGGTCATTGGTGATGTCTGGTAAATGTGGTTTAATAAAATCGACCACCACCAGAGTAGAAGAAGAATTAAGCGCAGAATCAACGCTGGACATAATCGCAGAAATTAATCCGGCCAGCACCAGTCCAACGAGTCCGACGGGCAGTACATTGGTGACCAAAAACGGAAAAACCTGGTCGCCTTTTTCGATATCGGGATAAAGACTCAAAGCGATGGCTCCTGGTATTACCATGACAAATAATGGAATTATTTTTAAGAATCCGGCAAAGATAACACCCCAGCGGGCGTGCCGAATATTTTTCCCACCGAGAACTCTTTGTACAATATATTGATTGGTAGACCAGTACCAGAATCCCATGAAGGGAACCCCGACCAATAGTCCCAGCCAGGGAAGACTTTCATCATCCATCGGACGGACCACCGAAAAGTGTTCAGCGGGGGCAGAGGCCAGAATACGGGCAAAATCAAAATCTATTTGCGCCAGTAAAATATAGGTCAGAATGCTACAACCAAAAATTAGAATGACCGCCTGAATGGCATCCGTGTATACCACTGCTTTTAGTCCCCCGGAGGCAGTATAGAGGGCGGCAACAAAAGCCAGTCCCAGGGAAGTGTAAGCCATGTTTAATCCGGGAAAAAAGGCCTTTAAAACAATGGTTCCTGCGTAAAGGCCTCCGGCTGTTTCAATCATAATGGTACTAAAAATAGTAATTCCGGAAAAGAATAATTGGGAGCGTCGGTCAAAACGCAATTCGAGAAATTCTGGAATGGTGGTAATTTGTGATCGAAGGTAGAGCGGAACAAAAATCGTGGCGGCAATGATTAATGGAATCCCGGACATCCATTCGTAAACGGAGGTTGCAATTCCCGTTGTATAGGCAGCACCGGACAGACCGATGATCGTCGAGCTGGAAATATTAGAGGCAAAAAGTGATAGTCCAATAATACCCCAACCAAAAGAGCGTCCACCCAAAAAAAGGTCTTCTCCCGTCTTGGTTTGGCGGGCAATGTAAAACCCTATGAGCAGGACAACAACAAAATAACTGATAACAATTCCAATGTCAATACTCGAAATATTGGTTTCCATAATAGTTGATGTTTAACGTTTAATTATCTCTCTGAAGTTATAGTTATTTTGCATTAACTTTAAACCGCTTCTATGTCCTGGATAGGCTCCATCTTAAATTCAAAAATATAATTTTTATAAAAAATCTTATATTTATCGTGAGTATGTGCCCCCCAGCTATCATCGCCGCCGACACCCATTTGTGCCAGATCAATTCTAAGATTTACAAATTCATTTTCTTTTATATCAATTGTATGTTTTAAAATGGTTGGATCTTCACTTAAATCCAGGGCTTTGATAGAATAGGGTAGCGCACTGAATCCAAAAAGTGGGGCACCCGAAAATTTCCAGCCAGTACCCGTTTTATCTTTCAACTGCAGCCAGCGAACCTCTGTCTTATAGCCCGTTTCTTGCGGACGAATATATGGGTGGTACTGTTCGTAAATCGTACTTTTATAGATGCCGACGAAAGCACTCCTATTCCGGTCAACGTAGTTTTCGTGAGGCCCGCGTCCATACCATTTTAATTGATCGAAGTGTTTGGGTAACTCAAGCGTAAAACCAAAAACCGGTAATTCGGGTAATTTGATTTTTGCTTCCATAAATCTCCCCGTTATGTTCAGGACTCCGTTGCCTAATATGCGGTGTATCAATTCATAGCGAAGGTCGATGTCGGCCAGTCGATAGGTCGTTACGACTTCTACTGCGTCTTTTTTGCTTCGATAAAAAATATTTTCTACTTTTTGGTTTTCACTAGCCGTCTGCCATATTTTTAACCTTTCCGGCATTAGATTTCCCCGATCATTATCGGTGGGTGGTCGCCAAAAATTGGGACGGATTCCGTGGCATAAAATATTCTTTCCTTTCCATAAATAGGATTGAATGGTTCCTGTTTTTTTAGAAATTTCTAAATTAAAATGGGTGCCGCTGATCGCAAAGGTATCTTGCTGCGTAACGATTACGGGGAGCAAGTAATCAGAGTTTATAGTATTTTTATTGCTGACTATTTTGTTGTAAAACAATGGTATTTGTTCTTTTGCAATTTCGTAATCTGCTGGAATAAGAGCGGTTGCCTTTTTTGTATAAAAATAAAAATTGATAAAATATTCGCTATTTGGTTTTTTAGAAAAATCAAAAGGCAGCTGAAATGCTTTTTCTTGTTGCGCCGGAATATCTAACGACTCTAAGGCGCCCTTCTCAATAGTTTTCCCATTTTCTAAAACCTCCCAACTAGTCTGAATATTACTCGTGTCAAGGTAGTCAAATTTATTGCGAATGAAGAATCTATTATCCCGTTTTTTGTCGGTTCGTACTGAGATGGGTTGATATATTTTTTTAACCTCTGTCAGGGCCGGATGTGGTTGTCGATTAGGAAATAATAATCCGTTAATACAAAAATTTCCGTCACTGGGAGTCGCCTCGTCACCGAAATCTCCTCCGAATTTCCAGTAATTAATTTCCGTAGTACCCACCGTAGTGACTGCCTTCAATCCCTGATCTACCCAGTCCCAGATAAAACCACCCTGTAGATTTGGATAGCGATCAATGACCTCCCAATATTCCGCCAGATTTCCGACGCTATTGCCCATGGCGTGCGCGTACTCGCACATGATGAGCGGACGATTCGTATGCCTCTGCGCGTAGGATTCAATGGTTTCAATTTTTGGATACATGGGACAAACGATATCGGTATTTTTTTCGGTTCCTGCCTGTTCGTACTGCACGGGACGGGTATTATCCTGCGCTTTCAGCCATTGGTAAGCCGCTTGCATATTTGCTCCGTTGCCCGCTTCGTTGCCGATCGACCAGATGATAATAGATGGATGGTTTTTAGCGCGGGCAAACATTCTTTTTACGCGATTCAAATGGGCTTCACGATAAACGGGCAGGGCAGAAGTATGGGCCTGTACGTCGAAAGGTTTTTGGAAACAAGCACCCATTCCGTGCGCTTCAATATTGGCTTCGTCGACTACGTAAAGTCCGTGCTGATCGCAAAGCTCATACCAGCGGCGGTGGTTGGGATAATGGCTGGATCTTACTGCGTTGATATTGTTTTTTTTCATTAGTTGAATATCTAACAGCATACTTTCTTCTGAGATGACGTGTCCGGTTTCTTCGTCGTGTTCGTGGCGGTTGACGCCGCGCAGGGTGATGGCTTTTCCGTTGACGAGTAGTTGTCCTTTTTTGATTTCAACTTTTCTAAAACCGATTTTTGTTCCGGTAACTTCCAGGGTTTCTTCTTTTTCATTTTTTAGAATAAAAATTAGCTGGTAGAGAAACGGAGTTTCGGCGGTCCATTTTTTTGGTTTAACAAAACGTTCTTTTAAATTAATTGAAGATGGGATATTCGAACTGACGGAATAGCGCGCTATATTTCGGTAAATCTCTGTACCATCGGGATCAAGTAAGATATATTCCAGGTGTCCGTTTGAAGGAATTTGCCGATGAGCGTAATTCAAAAGGTCTACTGAAATTTCGAGCGTAGCATTTTCATAATTATTATCCAAATCGGTTTTCACAAAAAAATCATAAATCTGTACGCTTGGCGCGGCGCGTAAAAACACCTCTCGTTCCATTCCGCTGAATCGCCAGAAATCCTGACATTCCAGGTAGGTTCCGTCCGAATAGCGATAAACTTCGGCGGCAATTATGTTTTCGCCGGCCCGTAAAAACGGGGTTATGTTGAATCCAACGGGCGTTTTGGAACCTTGATTATAACCAAGGAATTGTCCGTTCAACCAAAAATAGGCTGCGGATTTAACCGCCCCAAATTCTAGATAAACAGTTTTGTCAGTCCAGTCTTCTGGGATTTTGAACGATTTTCGATAAGAACCCACCGGATTATCATCCTGTGGAACAAGCGGTGGATTTTTAGGGAAAGGGTAGCGGTCATTTACGTAGATAGGAACGCCGTGACCTTGCAATTCCCAATTGGACGGAACGGGAATGGTTTCCCAGTCGGATGTATCAAATTCTGGCAAGTAAAAGTCAACGGGGCGCTGAGCAGGATTCGGTGACCAGCAAAATTGCCATTCCCCATCGAGGGAGTGATAAAAAGGGGAGTTTGAAAAATAACCTTGTGTAAAACTTTCCTTATCCGGGTAAGAGATAAAGTGAGTGCGGGGTTTGATTTGTCCGACGTTGAAGACGGTGGGATCTTTCCACCAGGTATGGAGATTTTTATTTGAATTCTTCAAAATGTCAGGGTTTGGATCAGGGGATAAAGGTAGGAGAAATTCACGGAAAAATAACCTATTCAATTTTTTTTCGACCATAAATAAGACTTCTTAAAGTAAGTAAAAATTTTTTTATTTTAACTTCAATGGTTTACTAAACGTATAAGTAACTTAATACACAACGTTTCCTGAGTTATCAAACAAATTCTTTATATTTGTTGTACATTAACACTGCAACACTATGTCAAATTTTAATTCCAATCGAGGGTCCGTGAAAGGTGGAAACGGCTTCATGGCCAAAGTAGGAATCTTTGTTTTGTTGGGAGCTGGCCTTCTGTGGCTCTTTAATACCTTTACCGGACAGAATTTATCTTTGGAAGATGCCATAGAAAATGTGACCAAATCCTCCCAAAACCATCCTAATAATAAGGGAGCTCCAAGTGGTCCTGGTGAACCGGCGGAGGTTTCAGAGGTTCCAGACGCGGTTTTGCCAACGACCAACCTGGGAAAAGTGGTCAAGCACACCTATTATGCGTTGTCTTACGTGGAAAAACACGAGCAGCCAGAGTGGGTAGCGTACGAATTGACGAGGGAGAATTTATATCCTAACGCCAAGCGTAAAGATAATTTTCGCCCTGACCCCCGGGTATCCAAAGGATCTGCCTCCAAACGGGATTATCGCGGCAGTGGCTACGATAGGGGACATTTGGTACCGGCGGGAGATATGACTTTCAGCGCAAAGGCGATGTCAGAAACTTTCTATTTATCCAATATGAGTCCACAGGTTCGTAACTTTAACGGCGGAATCTGGCGGGAACTGGAGGAGTCGGTGCGCTACTGGACCAAAAAATGGGGACGACTTTACGTCGTAACCGGACCCGTGCTGACCGAGGGGATCCGGGAAAAAATTGGCGGAAACAGCGTTTCGGTACCCGATCAGTACTATAAGGTTTTGCTGGACCTGGATGAACCGGAAATCAAGGCTATCGGGTTTTTATTTCCCAACGAAGTCAGCGTAGACCCGTTAAAAGCCTATGCGGTTCCAATTGATGAGATTGAGAGGTTGACAGGACTGGACTTTTTTAGTAATATTATCAATGACCCAGAACTGGAAGCAAAACTCGAAAGCGGCTACAATATCCGACAGTGGAGCTTTAGTAAGCGAGCGTACGAGCAGCGGGTCGAAAAGTGGAACAAGCGGTAAGGGAGGAGGTTTTGAGGTTTGAGTTTTTAAAACGATTCAACGAGCGCAGCGATTCAACAAATAAACAATTCAACAATTCAACAATATTTTATGTCAAAGCAAGCAGAATTTCTAAAAAACATCCAGGACGGATATACCTTCAAGGGTCGCTTTATTAATCTAGGTGGCGCGATGCTCGACGGTGAAGTCGTGCCCGATGCCATGGTACGGTTGCCACTAAAGATGATGAATCGGCACGGGCTGATTGCCGGTGCTACCGGATCAGGTAAAACCAAAACACTACAGATACTGGCAGAACAACTTTCTACGCAGGGAGTACCCGTTTTGCTGATGGATGTAAAAGGAGATTTAAGTGGGATTGCGGTGCCTTCCGAAGGTCACCCTAAAATCGACGAACGTCACGCAAAGATTGGAATCCCTTTCGAAGCGGGAGACAGTCCGGTGGAGTTTTTGACTTTATCAGACGAAAAAGGGGCACGTTTACGAGCGACGGTGACGGAGTTTGGGCCTACTTTATTTTCCAAAATACTGGAACTAAACAATACGCAGAGTGGAATTGTATCTATTTTGTTTAAATATTGTGATGATAACGAACTGGCCTTATTGGATTTAGATGATTTCAAAAAAGTATTGCAGTACGCTACCGGTGACGGGCGTAAAGAACTTGAAGCAGAATACGGTCGTATTTCTACGGTTTCTGCCGGATCTATTTTAAGAAAAATTGTAGAACTGGAACAGCAGGGCGCGGATGTATTTTTTGGAGAAACTTCT
>CALLLR010000150.1 GCA_938008185.1 uncultured Saprospiraceae bacterium | reverse complement strand
TTTCATATTAGTAGAAGATAGCGAAGTAGATGGACAGCTACTGAAGAGAATTATTCGTAAAGAAGATTTGACGGATAATTATTTGTGGATGAAAGACGGTAGCGAAGTACTGGAATATTTTAAGGATGAAAAAGCACTACTACCAACGGCGATTCTACTCGACATTAAATTACCTAAGGTAAATGGACTAAAGGTTTTAAAGCAGCTCAGATCTTCCCAAAGAACTAAGAATATTCCTGTAGTGATGTATAGTTCCTCCTACCGCAAAGACGATATTGAAGCCGCTTACGAATATGGAGCCAACAGTTACCTGACTAAACCAACGGGATTTTCTGAAATGAAAGTTCAATTTATCAACTTCTTTAATTACTGGATCATACATAATCAAAGTACCCTTCACTTCTAGGACTAATTAGCAATGAAATATGAATAATTTTCTCTAATTAGCCTCCTATTACAACATCATTCTTCGTTATGTCGCAAATTCTTGCTCGTCTTAAATCGACTACCCAACCGCAGCACGACCAGCTAGAAGCGGTTTCTTTTGCCAGAGAGATCATGTCGCAAAAAATCAGCCGAAAGGAGTATATCGAACTCCTGGCTAAAACGGCCGTCATTTACCAGGTGCTCGAACCAATGGTCAATGAATTTATAAATAAAACCCAGGACCCGGCCTTGACGCCCTTTATTTCCAATCGCCTGTCTGATGTAGAGAAAGATTTGGTGAATTTGACCCGACGTGAAACGGAGGATAATGCAGGCTTATCTGAGAGAAAAGAGATTGGAAACCTATCCGAGTTAATTGGTATCTTATATGTTCTGGAAGGTGCCCGTCTGGGCGGAAAAGTAATCGTCAAAGCGCTGCGTAAAAATCCTACACTGGCGGACATAAAAGACTTTCATTTTTATCAGCAAACCGGTATTGATATCCGACAGCGGTGGCTTAATTTTCGGACACTAGCCGATAATCATCTTGTAAAGGAGCAAGATCAGGAAAAAGCTACGCTGGCTGCCAGGGAAACCTTTAATTATTTTTATAATGTACATAAGACTTTATTCCAAAATAATTTGTATGCTCCCAAATGCTATTTCGGGATAGGTTGAATCATTTAAATTTAAAATTATGATCCCTGCATTTCGTTTTCTATCCCATCAACGCTTTCCGCCACCATTTTATAATCTTCCAAGTTGGTCAGATGCTCTTTCGCATCCATACGAATTTTTTCGGCTTCCATACGAATTGCTTTTTTAAAATCCGTCCCAGCCGTATCTTGTCTGATCAAAAACTTTAACATTTCCAGCATCTGCTTCACCACAATTAAATCATGCCGTGCGTAAGCCCGTAAAGATGCCAGGATATGACTTAGCAATTCTTCAAAACTAATAACGGTTAGCCACAATCGAACCGCTACTATTTCGTCTTTTTCATTTCTTACCGGAAAAGCTTCCGCATTTTTTCGTTCCATCTTCTTATTAAATAAAATAGTCAGATGGTTGATGGCGTGTAAAGCAGTTCCAGGATCATTGATACCGGGACTCATAGCCTTTAGCGCAATTTCGTTGATCTGCTTAAATCCGATCGTATGGTCGTCTTCCGCAATTTCATTGTCGCTAAATTGAAATTGTTCCAGCATTTTATTTTGTAGTGCTTCGTCCAGTTCTTTGTCACTACAAAATAAATCAATCTTATTAACCACAAATGTCCGGGTAGCAATCAGCACCTTTATATTTAATTCATGTTTAATACAAATCTGGCTGATCTTTTCACAATTAATAGATTTCAGGTAGCCGGACCGATCTGACTTATAGACCTCCCACGAACGGGTATCAGGAGCAGGTTTATTGGTAAGTTTGGAGAGCACTCCACCGTCTATTTTTCTTTGGGTAACGGCAGAAAGCGATTCCAGTATTTTTCCCACCTGAACCGCCTCGGAGATAGAATGAATAAAAAATACAAAGATCATCAAACAGGTCAAGCCAAAAAATATTCCTAATAAAATTGAAATGCTAGGTACCGTAGCATCCGACAACGTAGGAGTTAAGTTAATGGTCAGGAGTAAACAGTAGGTGATCGTACCTAGATAGGTTCCTAAGACAAATTGATGAAATTTATTAGAAATCAAACTGGGTAAAATACGCGGAGAATAATTGGAGGCGGCGTTATTCAATAATACCATCACCATCGAAAAACTAAAAACCATTAGCGAAATCAATGCTCCAACCAGGGTGGTTAATACGGACTGCGCAACCTCCCAACTCTTAATAATCAAAAAAACAGGGACGTTCTCAGCTACCCATTCGGTCAGTCCCACTCCCTCCAAATAGAGCATCATGCCAGTTAGAAAAAGAAAAAAGACAGCAAACAGGGTGGGATAAAATGCGATGCTCGTCGTTATCTTTTCGTAAAGAAAATTAATAAAATAAGGTAACCGTTTAAAGTTCTTCGTCCAATCCATAGTCTATTTGATATCTCAATGCAACGGAATCGACCTTAATTAGTTCAATGGTACAACTAGGGTTGTGAACATATATAGGGTGAGTTCGTTTTAGCACCGCTGATAAGCACTAAAATTTTCTCATTAATATTAACTACTTATGTTTACCCAGTTCAACGATTCCCTTAAAAAGTTATACGATAAGCTCTCCAGTTGGGTGGACGAAGTAGTACTCGCATTGCCTAATTTTATTCTGGCGGCCATCGTCCTGGCTATTTCCATTTTTGTGGCAAGGCATCTGAAAAAATTAGTTACCAGAGCACTTCTTAAGGCCACGGACAATCAGACGGTCATTGGGGTATTATCCAATATTGTCGTAGCGGCCTTTATGATCCTTGCACTATTTGTGGTACTTAACATTCTGAATCTTAGCGACGCGGTGACGGCCTTATTAACGGGAGCAGGGGTCCTTGGACTGGCAGTAGGTTTGGCCTTACAAGATCCGCTGATGAATTTATTCTCCGGCGTACTGATGAGTGTAAAAGATTATTACCGGGTAGGAGATGTAGTTGAAACAAATGGTTTTTTCGGAAAAATCTCAAAGATCACTTTGCGGTCTACAGTCATTGAGTTAACCGACGGACAGGAAGCGCTTATTTCCAATAAAGATGTATTAAATAATCCATTAAAGAGTTTTTCTCATAAAAAACACCGGAGAATAGATGTGACGTGCGGAGTATCGTACGGAGATAATTTGGAAAAGGCCAAGAAGGTAGCGCTCGAGGCCGTTAAAAATAGTGGATTAAAATTTAGCAAATCCAAACCGATTGAGTTATTCTTTACTGGTTTCGGAGACAGTTCGATTGATTTCACCCTTCGCTTTTGGCAGGATATTACCTCGCAGGCAGATTATCTTGCCGGCCAGAGTACCGCCATCATAGCGATAAAAAAGGCATTTGATGAAAATGAAATAACGATCCCGTTCCCGATCAGAACGCTCGACTTTGGGGTTTCGGGTGGACTCGGTATTGACCAGATTTATCCTCCGGAGCAATTTAAAAAAGAAGCAAAAGAAACTGTAACTACAAAATAAGTGAACAGTTAAATAGGTAATCCGTTCTAGGATTATTAACGAATATTTTATTAAACAGATAATTATGAACGCATTAGAAAGTAAAGAAAATTTCAGTAAAGAAGTCTCTGGAATACTCGTTAAAATAAAGGAACAGGTCGACACCTATTCTAATTCGGTAAGCATTGGTGGTGATATGAATAAGACCGATGCTGTCAGTAAAATTAATGTTTTAAAAAAATATGATTTTATTTTAAAACCAATACCCTTGAATCTCGAAAAGATGAGTGAGGAAGAATGGAACGTGAACAAAGCCAGTTTGCAAAAAACTTTTTTGGAAGCAAAAGAGTCACTCCACAGTATTATAAGGGCATAAATCGCGCTGCTGATTAATTTTTCACAGTAGAAAGCGTATCTCTATATATATTTTTTTAACTAAGAAGTTGTTTAACAACTTTTATAAAATCAAATAAAAATGGAAAAGGATAGTAAATTATTATTAGGACTGGGAATCGGTTTGATCGCAGGAGCGGCAGCTGGATATTATATGGCATCCGAAGATGGACAGGAATTTCAACGGAAAACCAAAAAGAAAATCAAGGCACTGGAAAAAGAGGTAAAAGAGCGTGTAAATAAAAATTCCGAACAAATTTCAGATAAACTTTCCAGCGCAACAGAAACGGCTAAGGAAAAATTATCTTACGCAGCCGAGACCACTAAAGACAAGCTATCAAATGCCGCAGAGACGACCAAGGAAAAGTTGACTGGCGCCGCAGAAACGACCAAGGACTGGGCCAACAAAGCTTCGGAAACCATCAAGGACAAAATTTCTTCAACCAGTAGCGCCGCCGAAACGGTGGTGGAAAACGTAAATGGCCGTATCGAAACGGGTGCAGAAAAAGCGCGACGGGTCATCCGAGAGCAGACGGAATACGTCAACGGGAAGATAGATAAGACATAGGTCTTGTCCAAATCGCAATTACCCCCAAACACCGGAGGTTTTATTACTCCAATAAATTCTCCGGTATTCTTTTTTTAGTAAAAAACTTAAGATCATGAAAACCAAACAGTTACTTTCTTCCGTCGATGAGACCGTCGAGTACGCCAAAATATATCTAGAACAACAGGTTGATTATTTTCATCTGGAGGCCTCCAAGCGGATGGCAAAAACTACTTCGCATCTCGTAACTTTGGCCATCATTTCTTTTTTAGCCTTCATGGTAATTTTATTTTTATCCGTTGCGCTCGGATTCCTGATTGGTAAAGCCTGGGGATCTTACGGATTGGCATTTTTACTAATAACGAGTGTTTATGCGCTGGCAGCTATCCTTATCTTCTTTTTTAAGAAACAGATCGTTACTAATCCCCTAACGAAAATGATTATCAGCGAAATGCTTGATTAAATACGGTCTTCCCGCTTTGGGATTTATTAAATTTTTTTAGTTGTAAAAAAAATATTATGAAAAAGAATATTACCTCTCTCGAAGAACTGGAAGAAGAGCAAAAAAAGTTAAAGGTAAAAATGGAACTGGCCAGACAGGCTTTCGTCAAAAGTCTGGGTACCAACCGCGACCAGGCAAAGGATTTTTTGATACAAAATGTGGCGCTTCCCGGTGGAGCTATTGGTTTGGGTTTTGCGGCAGTTAAAACAGTAGCTTCTATGACCGGTAATAAAAAAGAACAAAGAGCAGCAAAAGAATCATCAGCCGGTATACTGGAAAAAGTATTACCGCTCGCTGTGGGTTTTGCGCAGGCTTACTTTTTTAAGAAAATGGGAAAGGAAGTAAAAGACAATGAAAGTATGAATAGACCAGCGCCAAATGTTCACCACACTCTTAAAAAAGTTGTTTAATGGCCACTTCCTCAAATCCACACGTAGATTTAGAATATTCTCACTGGAACATTCTCAAAGCAAGCCTGGTGAAATTTAGTGAAGATGATATTTTTACGCACGCGGCAGCCTTGTCCTATTATACCATCTTTTCGTTGCCTCCCATGTTGTTGATTATTTTGTTTACTACCACCCGCTTTTACAATAAAGCGACCGTCGAAGAAGCGATGCGAAATCAAATAGGTAGTTTGGTAGGAGCTGATGGAGCCAGCGAATTATTTAAGACGATAGAAAAAATGAATGTTTTTGAACCAACGCTCTGGGCCACCGTTCTGGGAATTGGAATTTTGATCTTTACTTCTACTACAGTTTTGGTAACGATGCAAAATGCTTTAAATAAAATTTTTGATGTTAAAGCCAAAGCGGAAGGTTGGGCTATTTTAAAAATGGTGATGGATCGCATCTTATCATTTGCCCTCATTATCGGAATTGCGTTTGTGATGTTGGTCTCCCTTTCTGTCAACGCCTTTCTGGAAACATTTGGTAATTACCTCCAGCAATTATACGGTGGATTTTCGATTATTCTTTCTATTCTTACTACCTGGATACTGCCATTTGTAGTGATTACGCTTTTATTCGCGCTGATGTTTAAATTCTTACCAGATGCCCGTCTTAAATGGAACGATACCTGGTTTGGGGCAACCCTGACCAGCTTACTCTTTATGACTGGAAAATACCTGATCAGTTTTTACATCGGTACTAGTAACGTAGCAGGGCTTTACGATGCCGCCGGAAGCATCATGGTCATCATGGTCTGGGTCTTTTACGCCTCTATCATTGTCATGTTTGGAGCGGTGTATACTCGGGTTCATACCGAAATGAGGGGTAGAAAAATCAAAGCAATGGATTATGCGGTAAACGTGAAGAGTTTTGAGATTGAGAAAGACGTAAAATAAGTTATTTGTTTAAGGTCAACAGACTTATTTCCAGAATATTTTGTAGAGATACCGAATAGATATAAAGATTTAAAGCTACCTTTCATTTTTTTTGATTATCAACAGACTATGGAACTGACTTTTCAAATACTGGCTGCCATTACCATTATTAGTACGCTGATCAGTAGCTTAAGAAAAACAAGGTGGTGGATAAAAGTATGCGATATAAGTCGCGTTCACACTACTTCAGTTACATTTCTACTGATCGTCTTTGCGTTTTTTTTCTTGCCTCTCTCAACTTCCTGGGTTTTGGTGACGGTTACCATGCTTTTCATCGGGCTATTTTATCATTTAAAGATCATCGCTCCATTTTTTCCTTTTAGTAAAAAAGAAGTTTTAGCCGCCACCAAAACAGACAATAAAATTAAAATCCTATCCGTCAACGTCCGGCTAAAAAATAAAAAATATCAAAACCTGATCAATTTAGTAGAAGATGTCAATCCGGATATTTTTTTGCTTACAGAAGTGGACCAGGCCTGGCTGGATGCCATCGACCGTTTGAGAACTAATTATCCTAACACGGTTCTCAATCCGCTGGATAATACCTATGGTATAGCTTTGTATTCCAAATTAAAACTGGAAAATTCGGAAGTAAGATATATGGTTCAAGAGGATATACCCTCTATTCATACCAATATAAAATTTCATAATCGAGACGTTCAAATACTTGGTTTACATCCTCGTCCACCCGCACCGTGGACGCAACCCGAAAAAAAAGACATAGAGTTAATTATGGTAGCGGGTCTATCAAATATTAATTCAAAACCAACCATTGTGGCCGGTGATCTCAACGACGTCGGCTGGTCAAAGATTACCGTCAATTTTAAACAGATCAGTGGATTGCTGGACCCACGAATTGGCCGTGGCTTTTTTAATACCTATAATGCCTTGATTCCGGTCTTTCAATTTCCGGTGGATCACTTTTTTGTCAGCAAACATTTTAAACTGATCACCATTAAAAAATTAAAAACAATTGGTAGTGATCACTACCCGGTATTACTTGAAATAAACCTGGAAGACGAAGATGAAGTAAGCAGCGAATTATTAACATTTAGCTGAACATTTTCAAGTTAAATAATTTATACCCACGGGTTACTGGTAAACCATCTTAAATGTTATACAATTATGAAATTAAAGTTCGACAAGTACCATCCACACTCTTTTATTAAAAGTTTAGCAAAACAGTTAGGGGTGACCTCTCATACCGATTGCCTCGAAGAAGTCATTGAGCTCTCTGCGCCAATTGGCAAAGGTAAGATTGGTGGATTTATTTTCAGTGATGGGATCGCATTCATGGTTTATGATTGTATGATCAACGAAGACTGGGTTTTGGAATTTTCGAGCGCTGCTCCTGCTCCCCTGCAATTCAATTTTGAAATCGAAGGAGAAATCTGGCACAGTTTCAATCATGGAGATATTCGCTATCATTTAAACCCACTCCAAGGCAGTGTAACTGCCTGCCCAAATACCAGTACTCAGGAATTTATGATTCCCGGCAAGCGAAAAATAGTCTACGCTTCTTTATTAATTGAGCGAGAAAGATATCTTAAAAAAATAGATTGTATCGTCGAAAAAATGCCCGATAAATTGCGGAACATTTTTTCCGATTCAAAATCTGAAAAAACCTTTTTTTACCAGGGCAACTACAGCATTTCTGCCGCCGAATGTATGAACAAGATCATCAAAAACGAGCAAAAGGGACTGGTCCGGAGTACCTACCTCGAAGGAAAAGCCCTCGAACTTCTAAGCCGGCAAATACGGCAATTCACCGATGATTTGCTTTCTCCCGACAAACAAGTCATGATCCGTAAATATGACGTGGATAAAATCAAATTTGCCAGAGATCTCTTAATTAAAGATATTCAAAACCCTCCAACCATCGAAGCCCTCGCAAAAAAAGCAGGTATCAATCAGCAAAAACTAAAATCTGGATTTAAAGCTATTTTTGAAACAACCATCAACAAGTATCTACGGGACGAACGACTCGAAAGAGCCTCTCTTTTACTCCTTCAGGGTATCTCCGTCAAAGCAGCTGCACTTGAGATTGGTTATTCCAATCAGAGTCATTTTGCACGTAAATTTAAAGAGAAATATGGTATTCTTCCAAAGGAATACTTAAAAAGCATTCAAACAAAAATATCTGTTAATCAAGACATTAAACATTAGTTAATTCCTAATGAACCTTAAATTTATCGAATTTTCAATACTAATCGAAAATCCCAATCGGAATATTTTTTCTCCCAATCGGACTATACTTATACTAACTAATACCCTTATCTTTGCATCACTGAGAACTTATAATATCATCTCCAGGATGTTTAAGATAAATGGGGCTCTTTGACGACAGTTCTCGCTTAGGCGAGGCTGTCGTTGCCTCATTTCCATTTATTTTTCCGTTTTTTTCTTAGTTGTAAAGAAAATTGAACAATTAGCCAACCTGTTTTTTATACTCCAAACGCTTTCTTCTTCACCTCTACTCTACCCATCATGGCAATATCGGACCCCAGACTGCCATTTGGAGGTATCAAAGCAAGTGGTTACGGTCGTGAGCTTTTGGAAAAGGAATTTGTACCTTTGTGAATATAAAAACCGTATACACCGAATGACGGTACTTACTTTTTTGATTTTCAACCTCACAGCATAGATTTTAAGATGAGTCTGCCGGCCGGAGCAGGTGGATTTCAATGCTTGATTCACACTAATATATTATTTTTTTATGTGACTGAACAAAATAGATATTACCAAGTTTTAGTGCCGGACACCCCGTTTTATCTTAAATTTATAAAGGGCTTTACCAACTTTAAAACCACACAACATGGAGATTTCTCTTCAACAAAAAAAATCTCTGGAAACTATTATTGTTAGTTATCTACAGAGAGAAGATCAAAAGGCGATTCAGTTAATCTATAAAAACTATTCCGCAGCACTTTACGGGGTTATTTTCAAGATTGTAAAGTCGGAAAATTATGCTCAGGAAGTTTTACAGGATTCTTTTGTAAAAATCTGGCGCAACGCTAAGTATTATGATCCTGAAAAAGGACGGCTTTTTACCTGGCTCGTTAGAATTGCCCGCAATACGGCAATTGATAAAATCCGTTCTGCTCCTTTCAAACAAGACAAACAGATACAAAGTCTCAACAATTTCCATAACTTGCAAAAGGAGATCAAAATGAGTTATATCACGATTGAAGATTCTGGTTTGAAAAAAATTATTGATTCTCTGGATGAGAAACACCGCACACTAATTGACTTGGTGTATTTTCAAGGATATTCACAAAGAGAGATCGAAAAACAGTTAATGATTCCACTCGGAACGGTAAAATCGAGAATACGAAAAGCCATCAAAGAACTTAGAGAAATATTGACTGGTGAACAGCAACTGCTGCTCATGTCCGCGTAAAAAACAACCCTTTCACGCTGCCCCAAACAAAGAGGCTGTCTCATAGGTAATTATAAAAAAGACTTTCTGGAGCTGTTGTAAAACTATCTGTAACTATAATGCTTCAACGTTTCCGTTGTTCATTTTCTGATTTTAGTGGACTATTCCAAATTAATAGACTTTAGCTGATTGATGAGCGTTTTTTGCCCGTTAGCTCGTTTGCAATATTAAAAGAACCAAACAAAAAAACTCGAATCACATGATGGGATTCAGGGCTTTTTTTTAAGCGTTTGTCTAATAACACTGTATTACAATTTTGAATCAATTATACATTTAAATGATTCATTAATACTTTAGGATTCGTAAAAGTGGCCATACTCAAATCGCCTCTCTTGATCTCCTCAATAAAATAATCCGCAAAATCAGAAATGTTAATATCCGCCAGTGTGCCACCATCGCGCAGATGCAATTTATAAAATTCTCCTACGGTCGCCGTGTAAATTCCGGCAACCGCCGCTCCCGTCAAATCGACACCACCAGAGCCGCTATTATTGATTAAAGTCCCTACTGCAGCGGTAATTATTTTGGTAACAACACTACCCGTCGCCGACCAAAAAGTCACGTTGGCCAGTTTATCAGAAAAAGAAACATCGTACAGCGCACAAAGTTCTTTGATCATCAGTGCCTGTGCTGCCGTACTGGTAATCACATCTACAAAGTCGTAAGGCAGCAATGAAGCTCCACTAGCAATTAAAGTATACTTTCTAATGATTTTTCTTGCATCATCCTCAACTTCAGGCTTTCGGTTGACCGCCTTTTGAATAGGAGCTACATCGATTATTGCGTCTTCCATATTTGATTTTTTTAATAATTAAAAATTACTTGCATCTTTTTCTCCGAAGATTATTTTTTCTTCCCAACTCGTGCGATAACTACCAGAATCACTAAAAATATGGCTACGCCAATCCAAACCTTGGGGTCTTCATACCATTCCTGCTTGCCCAAATCAATGTCTATATCAATTTGTGCGTAAGAAATTGTATTTATAAAAAGTAAGATAAATATAACAAAACCTTTAGCGAAAATAGCGTTCAATTTTTTCATTTTAATTTGTAATTAATGTGGTAAAAAAATAATCATCACTACCAGAAAGGATTAACCATTATGATTGTTCAGTCAAAAAATCAATTAAGTATGATTGATAAAAAAATCATTGCTAAAAGCACTTTTATTCAAAAAATATGATCCACTTCACCAAATTATAACGTATATATCATTATACCAATATTAATACATCAAATTCTAATATTTTATTTTATCAAAACTACCTTAAATATGAAATTACAAATTTTATCCTTTTGGACATTTCTATGTCTATCCATGCTACTGATCGGAAGTTCTCTTTCAGCACAGTCCGGAACAAACCTTTTTGTTTCTTCCAATCTACAAAGCCAAATCGCTTATTTTAACATTGTAGATAACGTTCCCGACCGAATCAATCTTGGATCATTAGCCGCCGATGCTGATGGTATCTATTATGATCAGGAGAATGATAGAATTTACCAGTTAAACAGAACCGATAACCGAATCGACGTTTATACCACGGCTACCAGCAATTTTACCTTTACTAGTAGTTCTACCTCTAATTTTTCTAATGGAAGAGAAATTGCCGTAGTTAGCAACAAACTAGTGGTAGCGCAGGATGCCGCTGCTTCCAACGGTATGCAAAACGCATTGATAGTTTATACTATCGAAAATGACGGGACGCTCACTTTTGACAAAACCCACAATGTAACAATCAACCTTTGGGGAATTCACGCAGACGGGAATACCCTTTATGCCGTAGTAGACAACTCCAATATGGTTGCTACGTTCAACGATTTCTTCAGCCAGCCAGCGGGCGCACTTAGTCCCACTTCTACGGTTAGCGTTGAAAATCTCGTACGTACCCACGGAATTACTTACGACCCGATTGATGATATTATGATCTTAACCGATATTGGTGATGCTGCCAGCGCCACGGATGGTGCCCTGGTAGTCGTAAGAAACTTTGCTGCGGCCAGTGCGGATGGAACTATTTCTGCTGGCGAACAATTCAGAGTAGGAGGTGGCGCTAGTCAACTGGGTAACCCGGTAGATGTAGCTTTCGATAAAGAGCAGAATCGCGTATACGTTGCCGAAAGAGCAAGCGATGGTGGAAAATTACTTTGTTTTAAATTACCTAACGCCAATGGAAGTATCGCTCCGAGCTTCGTTTCTTTAACCGCCGGGGCTTCTGCCGTTAATATTGGCGGTGCACCAAGCGGAGAAATCTGTGATTTTGTCGATAGTGGAACTGTTTCCCTGGCTAATGGTGGAACTACTACGACTATCTTTATCGACGGAGAAGACGATTTTATTTCCTTTAACGCTACTGCAGATCCAGTTGCGGGTGGTTTTTCTTTCACCTACGTGGTAACGGATGACATGGGAAATATTCTTGGCATTCCTCCAGGGAACACCGTAAATTTTGAACCAGCCGGAACCGGCGCTTGTAACGTATACGGCCTTTCTTACACTGGAACGCTGAATATCATGATGGGCGACAATTTATTCGCTGTCGGTGATCTAAGTGATGAATGTTTTGAATTATCTGCTAATAATTTGACCGTAGATCGTATTGTACCAACTACTCCGGATACTCGTTTTTTCGTATCTTCTAATACGCAAATGAACATTGGATCTTTCGGTGTTTTAGCCAACAACTCAGTGACCATGTCCATGTTTGCCAATGCTGCCGGAGATGCAGATGGTATTTATTACGATGAAGATAA
Organism: uncultured Saprospiraceae bacterium; assembly: GCA_938008185.1. Classification (GTDB taxonomy): domain Bacteria; phylum Bacteroidota; class Bacteroidia; order Chitinophagales; family Saprospiraceae; genus JALZUU01. The sequence goes on along the minus strand of CALLLR010000150.1, from coordinate 15,567 downwards.
CGACGTGATTTATCAATTAAATCGTACAGCTAATGTCATTAATGCTTACAGTGATGTCAGTACCAATCCAACCTTGACAGCGACTTCTTCTTCTGATTTTGTAAATGGTCGTGAGATCGCGGTAGTAGACGGAAAATTGGTGGTAGCGCAAGATGCTGCCGACGCAAACGGAAATCAAAATCAATTCATCATTTACGATGTCTCTCCTACTTCGATCACTTTGGATAAAATTTATGATGCAGCGATTAATCTTTGGGGAATTCACGCAAACGGTGGAAACTTGTTTGCCATCGTAGATAATTCCAACCAGGTAGCGGTCTTCAATAATTTCTTTAACCAGCCAGCAGGTAATATCTCGCCTTCTATGACGATTAGTGTTGAAGGTTTGAATCGTACGCACGGTCTAACTTACGACGCGGAAGACGATGTCATGATTTTAACCGATATCGGAGAGGCGTCCAGCGCAAATGATGGTGCCTTGATCGTAGTCAAAGATTTCATGGCAGCGGGTATTGATAGCAATATTTCTGCGAACGAGCAAATCAGAGTAGGCGGTGCCTCCAGCCAATTAGGTAATCCAGTAGACGTTGCTTACGACAAAGCTCAGAATACCATCTACGTAGCGGAAAGAGCCAATGGTGGCGGAAAAGTTTTAGGATTTAAATTCCCAAGACTTACCGGAGGAATCGCTCCTAGCTACGTTAAACTTTTTGCGGGTGCCTCGGCGATTCACTTACCAGATCCGAACGAAGTAAGTCTTTGTGATTTTGTACAAGGACAGACCCTTGCACTTGCTGCCGGTGGTACTACCACCACTATTACCATTGATGGAGAAGATGATTTTATCTCTTTTGACTCTGATTATAATGTAGCAGATGGATATTTTTTCACTTACGTAGTCACGGATGATATGGGAATGATTTTAGGAATTCCTCCCGGTGGTACGGTCAACTTCGAGCCAGCAGGCACCGGTGCTTGTAATGTTTATGGTGTTTCTTACACTGGTATTCTAAACATTGAAGTGGGTGACGATTTATTTTCCGGTGCGCCGTTAAGTGATGATTGTTTCCAATTATCAACGAATAACCTAACCGTTAACCGAATTGCTCCACAGATGCCTAACGCTAGCTTCTTTGTATCTTCTAATAACCAAATGGTTATTGGTGCATTCGATGTATTAGCCGGTAATACGGTCACCATGTCTATGTTTGCTAATGCTGCCGAAGATGCGGATGGTATTTACTACGATGAAGATGCGGATGTAATTTACCAGTTAAATCGTACGGATAATGTGATTAATGCTTATAGCAATGTAAGTACCAATCCAACCTTGACGGCTACTTCGCTAAATACTATTTTCACCAACGGTCGGGAGATTGCCGTAGTAGATGGAAAGTTAGTGGTTGCACAAGATGCTAGTGTATCAAACGGAAATATGAACCGATTTGTCATTTTTGACGTCACTCCAACTTCGATCACTTTTGACAGATTTTTAAATGTAGACATCAATACATGGGGTATTCACGCTAACGGCGCAAACTTGTTCGCTGTAGTTGATAATTCTAATCAGGTAGCTGTTTACAATAATATCTTTAACCAGCCAGCAGGCGATGTTACGCCTTCGATGACGGTGAGTGTGGACAATCTGGTTCGTACCCACGGTATTACTTACGATGCGGAAGATGATCTGATGATCTTAACGGATATTGGCGATGCAGGTAGTGCAACGGATGGATTTCTGGTCGTCGTTAAAGACTTTATGGCTGCTGCTGCCGACGGAACTATTTCTTCCGCGGAGCAAATTCGAGTAGGTGGTGGATCCAGTCAATTGGGTAATCCAGTTGATGTGGCGTACGATAAGGTAAACAATACCATTTATGTAGCGGAAAGAGCCAGAGATGGTGGTAAAATATTAGGTTTTAAATTCCCAAGATTTAGTGGAGGAATTGCGCCACGTTACAGCAAAAATTTTGCGGGTGCATCTGCCATTTACTTGCCAAGTGGCAACGAAGTCGGTCTGTGTGATTTTGTTGAAGGACAGACCCTTGCACTTGCTGCCGGTGGAACCACGACAACTATTTTTGTGGACGGACAAGCTGACTTTATCTCTTTTGATTCTGATTATGATGCTGGCTCGGGATATTCTTTTACCTATGTAGTAACCGATGATATGGGAATGATTTTAGGAATTCCTCCCGGGAACACAGTAGATTTTGATCCGGCGGGTATCGGTGCCTGTAACGTGTATGGTCTTTCCTACACTGGAAATCTGAGCATCATGATGGGCGACGATTTATTCTCTGGTGATCCATTGAGTGATGATTGTTTTGAATTATCTACTAATAATCTGACCGTTGACCGTATTGCTCCGGAGATGGGACAAAGTTTGTTTTACGCATCTTCTAATACCCAGATGAACATCGGTGCCTTCAGTATCCTTAACGATAATTCGTTAGCGATGACTATGTTTACCAATGCTGCCGCAGATGCTGACGGTATTTACTACGATCAGGATAACGACGTACTTTATCAGTTAAATCGTACCGATAACAGAATTGATCTTTACAGCAATGTTAGTACCAATCCAACGCTGTTAACGAGCTCTACTTCTAATTTTGCCAACGGACGAGAAATTACCGTCGCAAACGGAAAATTAGTAGTAGCGCAGGATGCTGCTGCATCAAATGGTGATCAAAACGCATTTGTGGTCTATGACATCACGTCTACTTCGATCACTTTTGACAAGACTTTAACTACTGGCTTTAATCTGTGGGGAATTCACGCCGACGGTAACACACTGTACGCAATCGTAGATAACTCTAACCAGATTGCGGTTTATGATAACTTTTTCGACCAGCCTGCTGGTAATATCAACGCACCGTTGGTTGCTAGTGTAGACGGAATTGTACGAACGCATGGTCTTACCTATGACGCAGATCGTGACATCATGATCCTGACCGATATTGGCGATGCAGCCAGTGACTCAGATGGCGCCCTGGTGGTCATCAAGAAGTTTGCCCAAGCTGCAATCGACGGTAACGTAACTATGGAAGAGCAGCTTAGAGTAGACGGTCCAGCTAGTCAATTGGGTAATCCAGTAGATGTTGCTTATGATCGTGAGTTAAACCGAATCTTCGTAGCGGAACGTGCGAATGGTGGTGGAAAAATTCTTGGATTTAAATTTCCGGGAGCAACCAGTAGCATTGTGCCCCTTTACAGCAAGGCTTTCGCCGGAGCATCTGCTATTCACCTAGCTGGAGTCGTATCCTCTCCTATGTCTATCGTTGACAATGGTAATGGTGTCCCTGCGGATATTAGATCAGAAAGTTCCAGATTGGAAATGACGATTGAAAAGATATACCCTGTACCAGCAAATGATGTATTAAACATAGATATCGCAACTGTTGATGCTCAAAATACCCTAATTCAAATATTTGATGTAACGGGTGCTTTGCAATTTGCACAGGAAATAACCCTTGAGAAAGGGAATAATACGGTAAATTTAAATATTAATGACCTAAACGTTGGTGTACATTTTGTACATATAGCTGGTATTACATTTAATGGTAGATTTATAAAGACTGTTCGCTAGAATGTTAGAATAACGTCTAATATAGCATGGGCATCTTTTGTTAGGTGCCCATGTTTTTTTTGCGTTGTAGCAAATCTTAAAATTATGACACTATCTGAAATAAGAAAATCCGAGTTATTAGAACTCTACATCCTTGGACATCTAAACGAGGAAGAAAATCTGATTGTACAAAAAGCACTATTTAGATTCCCCGAACTGGAAGAGGATCTGGATGAAATAGAACAAACCCTGATCGAACTATCCGAAAAAACAGGCACCCCTCCAGCGCCGGATCTGGGCCCCATCATCATGGCAACGATCAACTATACTACAAGACTGGAAAATGGAGAAATACCTACCTCTCCTCCAATCCTAGACGCCCACTCTACGTTGGCAGATTTTAAAGAATGGCTCGAAAGACCAGACATGGTTCCACCCGAAGAATTTGAAGAAATGTTTGTTAAATTTATTGCCCACGAATCAGAAAAATTGACGGCCCTCGTCTGGCTAAAAAATGGAGCTCCCGACGAGACACACACCGACGAATACGAAAAGTTTTTAATCGCAGAAGGAACTTGTGACATTACCATCGGTGAAACGATTCACCATTTGTCCCCCGGCGATTATTTAGCGATTCCCCTACATGTCAATCATCGGGTAACGGTCACTTCTTCCGTCCCTTGTAAAATAATTTTACAACGAGTAGCGGCCTGATTTCGAAAATTCCGCTTCCTTACTTGCTGCTCATTCTCCAGTTTTTTCCGTAACTTTCCTTGGAATATCTAAAGTGTATCGGCGCACAATCTCCAAAATCCCATGTTCCTATGTCCTTAAAATATCCAATACTGTTTTTCTTTTTATGCACTCTAAGCACCTCAGCATTTGGATTCCAGATCGCGGATACGTTGCAAAATTATTTTGAATTAAAAATATATACCGGTGAAGCGGATACCGTATTTGTTAATCATCCCCGCTATCATGGTCTATTTGAACGCGATACTTGCACAACCGAAAATCACGGAACGACCATCCTGACAAATACGGGCTGCTGGAAAAGAATCAGTGCTAACTTTTCCCCTCGCTACTGGGCCATCGGCGGACCCGCTCCGGATTTCCTAATTGGAGCAACCGTTACCAGCGAAACGGACGCCATCAACAGTGCCGCGTACGCAGCGTCTCTGATGGGCGGAGATACGATAGAAATTGATTCGCTTTATCTGATTGATCGCTCCATAAACCTTTTCACTAATAATACCTACTTAGGGACTTGTGACCAATGTGGTTTTAAAAGAATAGATCCTCCGCTAACCGTTCTAACCGATACCGCAAAAATCAATGATAACCGCATCAACGTAGAAAACAATCACGGTTTTAAACAGAGACATAAAATAAATATAGCCCAGTCTGTCAATTTTGATTCTCTGGCAGGGTTTGTTTCTTACACTGCTGCCATCAATTCACTATTGGGTGGTGATACGACAATTTTTCTTTCCGGTCGTAGAATTCAAAAACAGATGCTACCCGGTGACTCCGTCAGTTTATTTTTTCCAATGATGCTGGCAAGAACCACTCCTATTGACAGCATCCGACTGGAGCGACTGGTTTTTAACGGCAACCGAAAAAAATATACCCTCAATTACGACTGGCGCGTCAACCCTACCCTGCTTATTCCAGCGACCAATTCCATGATCATTGCTCACTGTCATTTTGAAGAAATTCCTAACGAAAACATTTTTTTATGTGGCGCTAATTTTGAAAATTGTACTGGAACAAATTTAAACGGTTCTGTACTCCATTTTTCCTGCAGTGATTTTGACCGACCAACTAACGTTTTATATAATCAATTCTCTAATACCAACCAAGTGGGAAATGACATTATGAAACATAGTGAAGCAGGATTAACCTTTAGTGCAAAAGTGCAAAATCTGAGGGTTGCCTATAATCGTTTTGAAAACGTAGCAGAACATGGCATCGGAATATTTAACAACGACGACCAATCCAATGAAATTACAGATAATCTTTTTAATGCTACTTTAGCCACCGTTGAATTCCGACCTTTCTACCTGCATTCCGAAACCAATTTAATTTATAATAATAAAAACTTAAACTTTATAGATACTACTACTACAAACTGCTGGCTTAATACACCTGAAGTGACCATTCCACTCGCCTGCCAGGGTTCATCCTCAGATACGGAGCCCCTTCAAATTGGAGATACCATCCAAATTAGTCTCGATTCATTATTATGGAAAAATTCTAATGGTAATTTTGTCAAAGCTATTCTGCCCGAATATTCAGAAACGTACTTTACGTTGACAAATATGGAGTTGACCGTCTCTCCATTATCTAGCTTTCACCGGTGGGACTTTTCAGATTATTCACTTACGGAAAAAGGATTGATTTTCGATAATGGACATCAGGATGGCCGGGACGCACCCGGTAATTGGGGATATGAACCTTGTGATACAATTGGTCACTGTACACAACTTGATTTAACTTTTGTGGTTCGGGAATTGCCAGATTCTACCACCCAGGTGGACTGCCCACTGAGCGGAATACGAATCATTTACGACGGAGATATGGAAACTTGGGAAAGGCCCGTCTTATGTGAAAATATACCAGCTAAACTGGATATGCTTGCCCTGGGAAGTCCTTTTTTGACTGGTGACCCCACCGTAGCGACCAGTAATCTTGCTTCTGGGCGAAATCTTAAAATTTTTCCAAATCCGTGTCGAGAATATTTTCGGATTAACCTTCCATCTAATACGTCTGCGTCTTATCAGATCCTAACGACGCCAGGAAGTGTTGTACAAGAAGGATTTCTGGAAAATAACTTTGTTTTCGTCAAAAATCTAGCAAAAGGATTATTTATTTTAAGAATTATTCTTAATAATGAAGTATATTTTGTTAACTTTGTCAAAGTATAGGCTACGTGTACCAACGAAGATTTTAGAATTATTGGTTTGCGTAAAAGAACATGGTAATTTTATCCCTTCCCCATTTAATTTTACGGGATTAAACCGATCCAACAATTGGATTTACCCGTATATGTTACAAGGTTGCTCAGACAACTTCTGCTTAAAACCTGTAAACACCATCTGAAATCCGTAAAATATAATTTCAACCAAGTTGATGTACTTATTTTATCCTGAAAATACTTATGGTGTTGCCATTGTATCTACTCAGGCTGTAAATTAAGAAGCATCCCCTGCGGATTGAAATCTTTTGCAAAATGACAAACAGCATTCGGTAAATAAATTATTTAATTTTTATTTACACCTTGAGAAAAACAAAAGCCTATGAGTTATTCCCCCGATCAGATGACCGACATTGAGATCGTATCTTTAATCAAAGAAAAAAACATTAAAGGTATTACCGCACTGCACGAACAATACGGAGATTATCTTTTACGATACGTAAGTGGAATCATCAGCAGTAGGTATTTTTCGGAGGTAGCCCTACAAAACGCCTTTTTAAAAATCTGGAATAATATTAATTCTTTCTTTTTTGAAAAAGGAAGGTTTATAACCTGGGTAATTAATATTTCAAGAAACTCCGCGATCGACGTAATGCGTTCCAAGCATTACAAACAAAGCATGAAATTGATCAGCCTCGACGCCATTGTTCACCAAAAATCTTCTTTTAGTTTTGATTTAAAAATCGACAACCTGGATTTACGAGAAATCGTAACCACCCTCGCCCCCAAGTATCGAGAACTAATTGATCTGGTTTATTTTGAAGGATATACGCATATTGAGGTGGCGGAAGAACTCGGTGTTCCACTCGGAACGGTAAAGACCAGAATCAGAAAAGCTTTTGGAGATCTGAGAGAAATTTTGAGTTGATCCGGTTTCATAATTTTTTAAAAAAAATTGCCAACCACTTTTGCTACCTCGTACTCAGTACTTCCTCGTTCCTTGAATCGTTTACGGCCACCAGTATCGCTAAGACTTTGTACATTTTCAGGGCCAGTGTTCTTCGGTCAAAAGCTTTGGCCAAATTAATACAACCTTTTTGAAAATTTAAGTACTGCGCTTTGTCGTTATACATGCTTTCCAATTTCACTAAAAAGTCCGCCTCATTTTCTGGCTCAAAAGTCAGTCCTGCTCCGTACGATTCTACCACTTCCTGTGCCTCGCCTTCTACTCCTAAAAGAATAGGCTTTTTCATTGCTGCGTTTTCAAATATCTTGGAGGGGAGCACTTTTTTAAAGGTATCCGTTCGTTTGAGCTGGACCAGCGCCACGTCGGTAATACTGATATGTTCAGGAACTTCTTCTTTGGGAATGGCGTCTAACATAGTTACGTTTGAGAGTTTTAGCACTTTTAGTTTCTTAAGCAGTCTGCCCTTCATCGCACCATCTCCCACAAATAAAAAGTGCATATTGGGATTGGTCACTTTCGCCGCACAATCAAGAATAAAATCCAGGTTATGTGCCATTCCGTGGGTACCAATATAACCAATGATAAATTTATCTTTTAGTCCTAGTTTTTCCAACAGTGGCCGGGACTTTTCCGTCAGATTATATTTATGTAAATGTACGCCATTTTTGACCACGTGGATACGCTCCCTGGGAACGCCACACTTAAATATTCTGTCTTTAAAAGAATCGGTATTGACGACTACCTGATCTGCATTTCGGTACAAAAAGAGTACGATTCGGTCAATCATTTTCAGCATTTTACTTTCTTCCATTGCGCCAACGGCCTTGATCGATTCGGGCCATAGATCCCGAATCTCCAGTATCCAGGGACGGCGCTTAAAAAAAGACGCCAGGCATCCTCCCACCGCAGTAAATAATTGAGGAGAAGTTGCGACAATCACATCCGTTTTGACAAAAAGACTCGCCATAAAACCCATTATGCAAAAACTGATATAGTCCAAAATCCTACGGAACATTCCTCGGTTGGGCGAGATATACGTCCACACTCGGATGACCCGGATACCATCCATTTTTTCGGACTGCCAAAACTTGTTTTTATACCCCGGAAATACCTGACCCTTTGGGTAGTTTGGGGTACAGGTGATCACCGTTACTTCCGCACCTTCCGCTACCCACTCTACGCAATGTTCGTAGGTACGGGTGGCGGGAGCGTTACTCTCCGGTGGAAAATTATCAGTTAAGAATAATATTTTCATGTCATTTTAATTATCGTGTGCAGATGGTTTTTAAAATTAACAATCGCCCGCACCGCTTCTTTAGTTTGGTTAAAACCGGTAGCCATTAAGTAAGGCACCAATCGAATTTCATCCGCATTCTTAAAATAAATCGTACCAAATTTTCCCGTAATTCGCTGGTGCGCTAATTGAGGAAAAACCGCAGGATGAAAATGTAAAAAAGCGGTCCCTTCGTGTTTATCCGTCAACTCATCTTTGATTTCCAGATACTCTTCGCAATAAGTAAAACTTCGACGGTGCTCGCAATTGATCCGACGGTAGCCATCGTGGATCGCAGTGATTTTTCCATCCGATTCCTCCAGCTGAGTAATTTTCGCCCGGCGCGCTACCCGAAATCCACCCCAAACTTCCGACTGCTCTAGACCACTGACCATCAATGTATTATGTGCAGCGGTAGATCGCTCTTCCGTTCTACGAGTATTTTTTTCGTAAGTTGAAATCCCCGTATCAACCAGTAGGGGCCGATCATCCTGATAGAGGATAAAGTTAAACGTATCACTATGTGCGTGGCCGGGAATATAATCCGGACCAATATTTCCTACATCGACGAGCAGTTCGTACCGGGCCATTTTTATTTTCCTGAAACCAGATGTCTTTAGTGGTTTTATTTTAGGAATAATTCCTAATTGGTAAGCGTAATTTTTCAGCGCTGCTGCCGTTGGCGCCACCTCATTGGTACTATCTTTGACCAATGGCATATCTCCATTATTAAAAGTAATTGCAATCATCCAACCGAGCATGTATTCCGCTTTTTCGGTTAGTAATTTTATCAAGTCCTTAGGAGATTTTTCCGAATTATTTTTTAATAAATTAATACAATCCAGTATTCGATACAACATCAGCTGATGATACATGGGACTTCGTTCAAAATGAGCACCATCCGAAAGTATTTGCTCCTTTAATTGTTCAACCAAAATTGCTCTTGCTAATTTTAATACTTTTTCATCCGCAAAATATCGACTACCAAACAAGAGTGCAAAACCATTTTCCAACAAATGATTTCCGAGCAAGTGATACTCCGGTTTTTTATAAAGCATCTGTAATTGACCATATAACGACTGGTCGATTTGATGATCCTGAATTTTGTGTTTTAATAAAAATTTTATCCAAAAAACAATCCGTAAAGAAATTGGAAAAGTTTCCAGTCCGTCTTTTATCGTGGATTGTTGAGCGATGAAATCGTGAATTAATTCCAGTCCTTTATCTTTTGGTAAATCCGGTTGGCTCAAAAATTCAAAATAAGTTAAATTATAGGTCCAGAGTTTTCCGTGAGCTGCATAATTCCAGTCGATCTTATTTTTAAAATCGTGCTCAATATTTAAAAATTTAAAACGGCAGTCCCCCAGCCAGGAAGTATAAGCGAGAATCGAATCTACCAGTTGAAGGTCCCACTGTCCGGGAAGAAACATCGCGTTGGGATCAGGTGTGGAAATATTCGACCGTAAGCTGTACCATAAACGGTATTTGATCTGCGTCCATTTTAAAAATTTCAGCGTATGGTAATATCGACTCCATAACCTAAACATTTACCGTTGGTTTAGTCTGTATTTTTTCTGAAGACCGGTTCCCAACTTCGTTCAGCAAATGTTGTACAATTCGGGTTGCAGCATTGCCATCCCAAAGCGGAGGAATGGCTGAATCGGACTGCCCTTCCCGTAAGGTCTGATCAACCTTGGTCAAAATAGTTTCGACGTTTAATTCGGGAATCAAAACATTGGTTCCCAGCGTGATGGTAATCGGCCTTTCCGTGGAATTGCGCAAAGTCAAACAAGGTACCCGTAAAAAAGTAGATTCTTCTTGTATCCCCCCCGAGTCGGTTACGATCAACGCAGCGTTGGTCATTAGATTTAAAAATTCCAGATAGCCCTGTGGTTCTAAAATTGTCAGGTTGGGAATATTTCGAAATCGTTCCTCCAAAGAAAATTTTTCTAAATGTTTAGCAGTTCTTGGATGCAACGGAAGCACCACGGGGATCCGCCGACAGACGCCTTCGATCATTTCTACTACGGTACGCATTTTATCCGCCTGGTCGACATTGGCAGGACGGTGCATGGTCATCAGTACGTATCCCTTTTTCGTCAACTTTAATTTTTCCACCAAGTCAATTTTTACCGCTTTCTCCTGGTAAGAACACAACGAGTCGATCATGACATTCCCGACAAAAAAGACTTTTTCGTCTGGCACATTTTCTTTCGCCAGATTGATCATTCCGCTCTGTTCGGTCACAAACAGATAATCAGAAATGCAATCCGTCATGATCCGGTTTAGCTCTTCCGGCATCTCGCGGTCGCCGCTGCGTAAGCCCGCCTCCACGTGCGCAAGTTTGATATTTAATTTTTTAGTGACCAGGGCGCAAGCCAAAGTAGAATTGACATCGCCGACCACCAGTACCAGGTCCGGCTTTTCCTGGTCCACAATCTTTTCAAATTCCACCATTATTTTTGCGGTGATAGCCGCGTGCGAACCACTACCCACACCGAGGTAGTAATCCGGTTTGGGTAGTTCCAGTTGATCAAAAAATATGGTACTCATCCGCTCGTCGTAATGCTGTCCGGTGTGGATTACTTTGGAGGTAACTTCAGGATGCTGTAAAAAGGCCCTGTGTAAAGGGGCGACTTTCATAAAATTAGGACGGGCACCAACGATATTTAGTACTTTCATTTTAATGTTGAATTCTACCAGTATATACGTAAAAATAGTCGTCACGGATTGATTATATCCTCACTTTGAATACAAATCCTGATACCCTTTGGTCAACTTTTCAATCGTGGCGATCTGTTCCGTAGAAAGTTGATCCTGCCATTCTTTTCGTTCGGTGATTTTTTGATCTTTTCCTAGTCGCATATTTGCATTGCCGATGATGTGCTGGGTAGGTTGCCGAAAATCGAGCGAAAACTGACTGGCGTCCAGTCCCGTAAATGCTCCTATTCTTTGGAGTTCATCGGTGGTAGCACGGCAGAGTTCTTCGTATCTAATTTTGATAAAATTGATCTTTTTTTCTTGCAGTACTTTTTCGTTGTGCACCATTTCTTTCTTCCACGCTTCGGTGGCTTTTTCAATCGACCAATTGTTGTATTTGATGGCCGAATTAACTTGCGCACGCGGGTCTCGCACCAGCCAGATTACGTAAAAATCAAAAGCTTCTTCCATCGAAAGAAACAGGGCGTGGTTGATAATTTTTGAGGTATCCAAAAAAGTATTACTCTCATCTAAGGCGAGAATTTCTTCCGTCAGAATTCTATTAAAACTCTTTAACGTATCAATCTTTTTTTGAAAAGGCAGGTCGTTACGCTCAGGATTTCGTAGCGCTGAAAACTGAATCATCTCGTAGGCGATTCGATTGAGGTATTTATTATTAAAAATATTAAATTCGGCCGTATTGACCGTTAAAATTTTGGGGTCTATTCTGGCCAACACCCGTTTTTTGATGGTATTAAAATAAGGACAGTCTTTAAATAAATCACCACAAGAACAATACTGGGCGACATTCAGATCAGCCGCATTAACTCGCAAAGATTTATTATAAAATTTTCTCCGTTCTCCAATAGTCGATACGTCGGGATGTGTCCCCAACAAAAAACTCAATAAGGTAGATCCCGAGTATCGCTGGGATAAAACGTAGATGTATTTTATTTTTTTTGCGTTAGACATTCTTGTTTTTTTGTAGAATATAATTTTGGCAATTCACCCTGCTAAATATGATCGTCGTAGTTAATCCCTTCCTTTAAGACCTTGGCGGGAATACCCCCCACGATACAGTTATCCGCCACATCTTTGATGACTACTGCGTTGGGAGCAATGATCACGTTATTACCAACTGTGATTGGCCCCAGAACCCGTGCTCCGGCGGCGATATATACTTTATTTCCAATTACGGGGACTTGCGGATTTCGGGAACGTCCTCCGATCGTAATACCTTGACCGATAACACAATTTTCACCAATCACCGCATCCTGATGAATCACCACACCAATACCACTGTGTCCAAACAATGTACCCTTACCAATAGATACACTACTCGGAATATCACTGTTATACAGGAAAAAAATCAGAAATCGAAAAAGCCGTGGTAAGATGGGAATTTTCCTTTTATACAACGCGTGACTTATCCGATGGACTTTAATTAGATTCATATGTTTCGTAGTTTGTAATTTGCTGGTTGACGAGCTAGTGTACGGAGCACTAACCCTTTCTGACCAGTTCCTTTATCGCCGTCAGTGCTCGTTCCGTCACCGAATTCACCTCAAAGTTATTTTCAAAATAAGCCCTTGCCTGCTCACTGTATTGTTCATAATTATTTTTATCAAAATTTTTCATAGCGGATACCAACTGTTCGGCGGAATCTGGGGCAATTAGCAATCCAGTCTCCCGGTCTTTCACGATTTCCGGAATGGCTTTCCAGCGGGTCGAAATTACGGGGAGTCCGAGACTGTAAGCTTCCATAATCGCTCCTGGATATCCTTCTCCCTGATAATGGGTAGGCAGTACCAACACATCGTACAGTCGTAAGATGGACAGCACTTTTTGTTTACTTAATACGCCCTGATAAATTTTAGGATGTGCTTTAAAAATAGTCTCGTATTTTTCCTCTTTGATCGGACCGTAAATATGGACGGTGTAATCATCACCCAGTTCGTTTGCTGCGGCCAGTAAATGATCTATCCCTTTAGCTTTGTTGATAAATCCGAGATAAATAAATCGCCGTTTATAGGGGCGATCTCCCCGCAATAAATTCTCAATCGGTTTATGACGGGAAGTAGAAAACTGGATGATATTCGCATTTGTCGCGGCGTAATATTCCATCAACTCTTTGGTTTGTAAAAAGAAGATTTCCGACTTTAACACCGTATTTTTAAAAATCCACTTTTGCCAAGTATTGTATTCGGCGGTGTAATCTTTAATGTCGCCACCGAAGGGACGAAAGACAAATTTTGCGTTAAAAAATTTGGAAAAAAGGTACAATAGTGGCACCAGGTACTTGGTTCCTCCCCGGCTGGAATTCAAAAAAATTACATCTGACCAAAACGCATATTTTATCACTTTAAAAATAATATAAAAAGGATTCAATAACCGTCCCAAACCCAAGGGAAACCGCTGGGTATTAATCAACTTAAAATCTTCTTCCTGGTCATTCAGGTAATCAATTAGGTATCCGAAAGAAATGGTGGCTCCTCCGATAAGTCCGGCGGCTACGTTGGTCACCGGACCGATCAATAATATTTTTATTTTATTTTCGATAGTCCATTTAATTTTTTACGTTAAATCTTTTTCCCCAACCAAACAACTGCATCAGCATCCACAATTGGTGAGCTGTCTGAAAAACGGTATAATGCGCATCGTCTTTTTGGGTATAAATCCCGCGGTGGTAAATCTCTTTTAACTGATCTGCCGGAATCAATTCCGGCCACGGATTCTCGTCAAATAAAAGACGGTGCGCCAGTTTTTTAAATGCTTCATTCTGATATTGGTATAATGGAATACTAAATCCCATCTTAGGATGATCAAACACTTCCGGTGGCAAGGCCTCCCGCATCATCTCCCGTAAGAGGTATTTCCCTTTGCCTTGCCGAATTAATAAATTATCCGGTAGTTTGGCAGAAATAGCAAATAAATCCCGGTCCAGAAAAGGACAACGAACTTCCAGCGAATTGGCCATACTCATCCGATCTACTTTGATCAACATGTTGGAAGGTAAGGTATGAATGAGGCGATAGTACATTATTTTTCGTAGCGGCGACCAGGAAGCAAAATTTTCGTTATGGTTCTTTAACAACAGATATTGCTGATCTACTGCTCCCATATGATCCCGCAACATCTGGTCGATCTGATCATCCTTGTATAATTCATTCAGGGCTATGGAAATATCGACTTCGGATAAAAGTGACGTACCAACTCCTCTTTTTATTTTTCGTAAGAAAGAAGATTTATTAAATCCTGGTAATGTTTGTGCCATACCTAATCCGCCGTTGAGTACAGATCGTACGGGCCGGACAATCTTTTTCAGATTCACAATTTTTTGGTACCATTGAAATAGATCATAGCCGCCAAAAAGCTCATCTCCACCGTCACCGGATAAGGCAACCTTAACATGTTTAGCGATTTCCTGACTGACCAGATAGGAAGGAATCGCCGAACTATCCCGGAAGGGCAATCCTACGTGGTCGATGATTTTCCAAAAAATAGATTCGTCAAAATCGACATTGGGAACAAAAATTTCGTGATGATCGGCACCACAATGTTCGGCTACTTTTCGCGCAATGGCACTTTCATCGTATGCCTGATTTTCAAAACGGACATTGAAGGTGCTTACTTTTTTGTCGCTATTCCGGGCTAGTAAAGCCACGACCGTACTGGAATCTATCCCACCAGAAAGAAAAGCACCGACGGGAACGTCGCTGATCATTTGGCGTTTGACTGCACTGACCAAAAATGGACGTACCAGATCAATAGCCTCTGATTCATTAAGACTATCATCGACCTCATAGTCAGGTTTAAAATAGGGAGTTAATTCAAAATTGTCTTCAGATATAAAAACAAAATGCCCAGCGGGTACACTTTTTACCCGATCGAGCAAGGTGATTGGCTCGGGCACCAAAGATGTTTTAAAATAATAGGGAAGCGCCGCGTGGTTGAGTTTGCGTGGAATCTTTTTATTTTCTAACAACGATTTTATCTCGCTGGAAAAAGAAAATGTCTGGCCATCCCAATAATAATACAATGGCTTTTCGCCGAAGGAATCCCGCGCCAGAAAGTAGGTTTGCTTTTTTTGATCATAAATACAAAAGCTAAACATACCACTGAGCATATCCAGCATATTG
>CALLLR010000149.1 GCA_938008185.1 uncultured Saprospiraceae bacterium | reverse complement strand
GCAAAATGAGAAATCATGGAAGCGCAAAGCTTTTGCTTGGAAAAGTATCCAACAGGAGCTAGAAGAAAAATTTGGAGAACGGTTCAGTAAATGGATCAATAAATAAAAAATTGACACACTTTACTGAACAGTCCCGTTTTTAGAGCAGACTCACCAATCCACCAATCCGCCAATCCGCACATCCGCACATCCGCACATCCACCAATCCGCACATCCACCAATCCGCACATCCGCACATCCGCACATCCACCAATCCGCACATCCACCAATCCACCGTTCGGCATCAAATTTGCTAAAGTTATAATGTGAAGATATTATATATAATTTTGGACAATATAATATCGCGTAGTATTTTGTTATTTGAAGAAACACCTTAAAAAAATGAAGAAAATTCTCACCTTTCTTTGCCTCTTGACTATTTCCTATTCCTATTCCTATTCTTTCTCTTACGTTCACACGGAAGCAATTGACCAGTTAAAAAAACAGGTGAATGCCCAGCAGGGACGTAATAAATTAAAGACGCTCAACAAATTATCCTCCTTACTGGTGGCAGAAGATCAATCCTTACAAGCCAAACGGTATGTGATGGAAGCTATTGATCTTTCCCGTTCCTTATCTGAATCAGATGAAGAAGCCAATGCCCTGGATAACCTTGGACTAATTTATCAAGCCAAACTGGATTACACCAATGCCATGAAAAATTTTCTGGCCGCTATGAATATTCGTAATAATATCAAAGACGAAAACGGTATTGCGAGTTCTAAAAATAATATTGGTCGTCTTTTTTACCTGCAGGAAAATACCGGTAATGCGATTGCCAATCTGGAAGAAGCACTGATTATCCGGGAGAAAAATAATGACAGCGTAGGGGCTGCCCAAACTAATAAAAACCTGGGAGATGTTTATTTGCTAAAAAAATTATATGGTAAGGCAAGAAATTATTATGTCAAAGCGATGGAGTTGAAAATTGAAACGGATGACCTGACCGGAGGCGCGGCTATTGCCAGCTTTTTGGGAAATATTCTCATCGATTTAAAAGACTATGATGGTGCGTTGACTTACTATGAAATGTCACTTGATTTGAATAGCTCGCTAGAGGATATGCCTGCGATTGCTCGCGATTTTAATAATATGGTGGAAGTGAATTTATTGCAGGGAGACTACGACGAAGCTTTGGAAGCCAACGAAACGGCTTTTGGAATCCGTTCTAAACTCAATCAACGAATTCCATTAGCTGAGAGCTACAAAAACTTTGGGGTGATTTACGCAAAAATGAAAAATAAAACTCAGGCGGATAAAAATTTAAAAGAAAGTATTCAACTGTTAAAAGCGGAAGGACAGTCTCCTAAAACCCAGACGATCTACCGCGATATTGCTGCTGCTTACCGAAGCTTAGGGATGTACGAACAGGCATACGATATGCACGTGGCATACGCAGATAGCCGGGATGTTTTTTATAATAATGAAAAAGATAAAGCACTGCTGGAACTAACCACTAAATATGAATCGGAATTTGAAGCAGAAAAGAATCAGGCAACCATTGCTGCGCTGGAGAGTGAACAAGCTTTTTCCACAAAAATGCGTACCTTTTTATACGCTTTGCTTGGTTTGGGTGCTTTATTGATGTTTGTACTTTTTAGTAGTTACCGTCGTAAAAAGCGGGACAATGAATTATTATTGCATAAAAATGCAGAAATTAGCCGTCAGGGCGAAGAGATTAAAAATAAGAATTTATTGCTCAAAAATACCAATGATAGCCTGGACAATCTGAACCGTAAATTGGTAAATGAAATGGCCGAGCGAGAATCAATTGAGCAATCTTCTTTTGCCCGGGATCGCTTCCTGGCGACCATGAGTCACGAGATGCGGACACCAATGAATATTATCATTGGTTTAACCCACTTATTATTAGAAGAAGATCCTCGTCAGGACCAAATAGAACACTTGCGAACCTTACAGTTTTCTGCCAATAATCTGGTGGTTTTTATTAATGATGTTCTGGATTTCTCTAAAATTGAAGCGGGTAAACTAACCCTCGAAAGCCGGGAGTTTAGCCCAGTAGATACCATTGAGGATACCAAGCAACGTTTTCTACTGCCAGCCCGTGATAAGAATATTGCGTTGAATTATTCTTTTGACGAAGGAATTCCAAAATGCCTGGTCGGTGACCCAGTTCGACTTAATCAAATTTTGACCAACCTCGTTTCTAATGCCATCAAGTATACGGACGAAGGTAAGGTGGATGTGAATATTAAACTGCACGAATTAAAATCGAATGAAGTAACCTTGGTTATGAATATCGAAGATACCGGTAAAGGAATGGATGAGATGGAGTGCAACCAGATGTTCCGTGAATTGAGTAATAACCAATCCGGAGATATTTTTGAAGGATACGCTGGACTGGGTCTTGCCATCACTAAGCGATTGGTAGATCTCCAAAATGGAAAAATTGAAGTTGAATCTGAAATCGGGAAAGGAACTAAATTTACGATTTATCTGCCTTTTAAGATTTCAAGAAACAAAGCACCTGTAAAAGTTAATAACCGTACTTTGAAGTCTTTCGAACATCTCAAAGGACATAAAATTATGGTGGTAGAAGACAATAAAATAAATCAACTGGTAGTAGCCAAAATGCTTGCCAAAATCGGGGTGGAAGTAGTCACCGCCGACGATGGAGTAGAGGCACTCGAAGCACTGGACCATGCCTACTTCGATCTGATCCTGATGGATATTCAAATGCCGAATATGGATGGCTACCGGGCTACCGCCGAAATTCGAAAATCCACGGATCCCCGCAAACGGGACGTACCTATTATCGCATTAACCGCTTCTGCCTTCCTCACAGAAAAAGAAAAAGCCAAACTATTTGGGATGAATGATCACGTCGGAAAACCATTTGGTCCGGAAGACCTCATGGACAAGATTGGTGCACTGTTAGAGGTGTATAAAACTGCATAAAAAACTTAAATGCTTTTTTTATCATAAGAAAAAATAGTTGTCCAAACTATTCACTCTTATGAAAAAGGTGTTTCGTCGTTTTGGCTACTGGCCAAGACGACTTTTTTTTTGGGGTAGGTCATTAGTAGGTGAGAGGAGGCGGGAAAGTAATCCTCCACTGAATGTACCGGAATCTTACAGTAAGTACATAATAAGTAAAATGATACCTATAGTCCGTGGTCTTATAGTCCTCAAAGGATGATATTTACACCAAAAAAATTAATGTCTAAATCATATTCAGAGAAAGAAAAAAAACTGCTAGTCAAAGTTGGAAAACGAATCAGAGAATTGAGATTGAAAGCTGGTTTATCACAGGAAAAACTTGCATTTGCTAGTGATCTTGACTGCACATATATTGGTTCGGTGGAAAGAGGAGAGAGAAATATTTCTGTTATCAATTTAAATAAAATTTCCGTGGCATTAAAGATTAATTCATTTGAGTTACTTAAAATTGAGGAATGAAAGATTACCTGAAGAGTGCATTAAAAAAGACCAAGGCAATTGAAAAGTCTGACTTTACAATTTATGACCAGATAGAAATAGGAAATAAGGAGTTTTGGCTTACAAGTCAGGAGTTGCAAGCGATATTAAATCACGAACTAGCCGGAATAAACCTGTTTGGATTACCATTGAGAACTAGATCAAAGAGGGTGAAATCTACGCTAGCGGGGAAAAAAGCCAAACACACCAGCAGGGAAAAAGCCCACCGTCCCCCTATCGAACCCACTTCTCCAACTGCTTCAACACCGCACTGAAATCCTTCGGCAGCGGCGACTCAAACGACATCCTTTCTCCCGTCACCGGATGATCCAGCGTCAGCTTCCACGAATGTAAAGTCGTACGCGACATGAGGGGGCGTTCCTCCTGATATTTACCAATATTAAATTTCTTTTGTTTGATGGAACTTAGGTAGAAAGCATCCTGGCGACCGTACATCCCGTCGATCATCAGCGGATAGCCAATGGCCGCAAAGTGGACCCGAATCTGGTGTGTCCGTCCAGTTTTGATATTTGCTTGTACCAGCGTATAATTGCCAATATGTTTTTCCACTTCGTAGTGCGTCACCGAAGGTTTTCCATTTGCATTAATTTTCATTTTACCCGCAATGGTTCCGTGG
>CALLLR010000148.1 GCA_938008185.1 uncultured Saprospiraceae bacterium | reverse complement strand
ATCACCAGTAAAGGAATTTTTCCGGTCATTCCGGATCATTTTATTGCCTGGGGGGAAGTGATGTACGAAGAACTAAAAGCGTACTACGGAGTAAACGAAGAACAAGTCCACGTCTGTGGTGTACCGCATTTTGATCAGCATATTCAGATTAAAGGTACCGATGGATATAAAGAAATTTTACGGGCGTTATCCCTCAATCCGGAGGCGCCGTATCTATTTGTCGCCATGAGTGCGCCGCGTTTTGCGCCCCACGAAATTGACATCGTGGAGTGGTTGGCGAAGGGCGTAAAAGAAAATATTTTTGGTGCTGATTTGCAACTCGTCATCCGCCCTCACCCGCAGAACGTACAGGGTTCGCTAGGCGATAAAAGCTGGCTTAAAAGACTGGATCGACTGAACAACGAACGTGTGCGCATAGATTATCCGCGGCTCGTCAAAAGTAAGGTGCGCTGGAGTATGCAGAAAAAAGATATGGTGCGATTGTCGAGTTTACTGGCGGGATGCAGCGTCTGTCTGAACTCAGGTTCTACCGTTTCCATTGACGCACTCATGATGGATAAACCCGTGATTATGACTTCTTTTGACGGAGACAAAAAACTATTTTACTGGAAATCTGCGCGACGATTAGTAGATTATATTCATTTAAAGAAATTTACCGAAATGGGGGGAGCCAACGTGGTACGCAATTACCAGGAATTAACCACCGAACTAAAAAAATACATCGAAACACCGGACCACGATCTGGCGCGGCGGCAACAGGCGCTCAGGAGAGAATGCCACCAAAATGATGGCGAATCTACCACCCGGGTAATCGAAGCATTGGAATTGATTTTAGAAAAGACGAGGACCGTTCATGTATAATAATCGCTCCATACAAGTAAAATTTAATCAGGTACTGTACGTACTGTTTTGTCTTTATGCCTTTTCGATCTCTTTCGAATTGATACTGGAAGAGCTGTTTTATCTGAGAACCATCTTTAAACCCTTTCGGGTAATTTCATTAGCCATTATTGGGGTTTATTTAATTCGATCGGTGCGGATGGGAATTCAGCTGCATCCGGGCGATAAGGAAGATATCTTTTTATACCTTATTTTTATTTATGGAGTGATCGCTTCTTGTGTGCAGGTAGTGACCGGGATATTTAACTTTGCTCTTTTTTACAACGATTTATTTTTGACGGGGTTATTAGCGCTTACTTATTTTGTTTATAAAACGATTGATATTTCCAAATCGCAGGCACTACGAATTCTCTATTTTTTCTTTTTGGGGGTAGTAATGAATGCGGGATATATTATTTATCTTTCCTTTTTCAGGCTGGACGTGGGACGGCAATCTGGATTTATTGACAATCCAAATTACGCGGCGCTAGGCCTGGTAGCCGCGATGGCTTTTTTGTTGATAAAATCTAATTTGGGGAAGCAGTTTTGGCGAAGATCGCTGAATGCTGGCCTACTTGTTTTCCTGGCCTATATTTTTATTCTGACGGGTAGTAGAACAGGACTGATCATCTTTTTTTTGGTGTTGGTTTTTCTTTTTATTTTTTCTTCCTTTCGGAAAAAATTATTATTACTCTTTATCGGTGGCATTCTTGTATTTCAATTGCTGACCGTAGACGCCCAGCGCGTTTTGTTATTTGGTAATAATCTGGTGCTAATAAGTCGAGTCAATAAAAAACTCAAAGAAGATACGGAAGACGTTCGTTTTATTATCTGGCGGGGTTTATTCAGAGCCCTGGAAGACCGGGGATATTTGGGTATGGGCATCGGTCAGTTTAAGGCCAATTTTCCGGAATACTACGGAGAGGAATCCAATAAATTGATTTTGGAGATTGTCAATCGCGGTTACTATCTCTCGCTGCACAGTGATTATCTGGCGATTTTGGCAGACTACGGATTGCCGGGTTTGTTATTTTATTTAATTTTTCTGTATATCGCCTTTAAAAAATTAGCGCTTCGGGTTCTTTATCATAAGGGCGAAGACGAAGAGTCGCAATTTTTATTCAGGTATACTTTTACCATACTGGCCTGTTTAATAATATTTGGCCTTTCGGCAGAAAATTTTCAGCACCCGTTGTATTGGTTTTTATTAATGTTTTCAACTAAAAATTATTAAGGTTTATTTTGAATAAAACAATATATTTAAATAAAGATATTGAAGTGTTAATAGTTTCTTTCGGTGGCGTTGGAACTACCTTTTTGATGGATGCGATTACCCCGTTTCGCCTTACCAATCGATCGGATAATGGAGATGGATATAAGCATCTGCCCATTCCACCGCTTTCTTCCCGGAAAAATCTGAAGACTATTTACGTTTTTGGAGATCCAGTCTTAGCAGCAGTTTCCTTATTTCGCAGGGGGTATCATTGTACGCAGTCTCATGCCAACGCCAAGTTTCAGGATTTTGATTATCTCATACCTGAGGATAAATCGTTAGAAGACTACGTAACCGGAAGGAAAGACGGGTTGTATTTTACCTCGCATTTCAAAAACTGGCTGTCAGGTTCTGGTGAATATTCGGTATTATTTTTAAAATATGATGCTATTTATGATTCGTTAGATGTCATTCAATCTTTCCTGAATCTTCCGGATGCCTTCGTTGCTCAGTTTCAGGAAAAGAGAATCCGCAAATCAAAATTAAGTGACCTGTCTGCAAATACGGTAGAGGGGCTAGAAGAAATGTACGGTGAATTAAAAAACGAGATTGATCAGTATCCCGGTAGTTTTGTCCTTGAAAAGAATAAAAAGCCAACCAGGTATTATCTCAAAAAACCTTACCGGAATGCATTTAAGGAAGCTTTCTTTAAAAAACATCCACTGTTACGAAAAGTAAAAAACAGATTTTTTCAGTTGTTTGATTAAAAAATAAAAACCTACCCAAAGTTGGAAAATTCGTTAAATCGGTCGATGATCAAGCCTTTAACCTCGTTAAGGTTTTTCTTCGCGTTGATGGTATTTTTTCACCACGTTTCTTTCGTTACGAAGGGCGATTCGGTATTTTTAAAAAAATTGTACCAAAATGTGTTATCCGAAGGATTCATCGGAGTCAATTTTTTTTTCATTCTGAGCGGTTTTATTTTAACCTACAATTATCAGGAAAAATTTAGGCGGGGTTTGGTTGGAAAAAGAAAATTTTGGGTGGCTCGCTTTGCGCGCATCTATCCCTTGCATTTGTTGACGTTGCTCCTGTCTGTCCCGATTTTATGCAAAAAAATATGGATTGGTAATAAGATATTCTGGGGAATCCGTTTTCTTGCACACCTTTTTTTAGTACAAAGTTTTATACCCATAAAATCAGTCTATCTAAATTTTAACCGTCCGGCCTGGAGTATTTCGGACGAGGCTTTTTTCTATTTTGTCTTTCCTTTTTTAATCGGTTGGATGATAAAAAAAGACGGCCACGTAAAGCTGGGGTGGACACTATTGGGGCTGTCCGGTATTCCCTTGCTGATGTGGCTGGTGCCCGAAAATCTCTACCACCCCGTATTTTACGTAAATCCACTGATTCGACTAGCGGATTTTGCCCTTGGAATTTTACTATTTAATTTCTACAAAAATAATCAAAACCAAGTGACGGCAACCTATGCGAGTGCAATAGAACTACTGGCTGTGCTCCTCTTAATCGTCTTTTTTATGGGACATACGTTCATTCCGGAAGTCTTAAGATATTCCGTTTATTATTGGTTTCCAATGGGCTTTTTGATTGTAGTCCTGAGTTACCAAAAAGGAATGGTCTCTAAGGTTTTATCCAATCGGCATCTGCTCTTATTAGGCGAAGTAAGCTTTGGGTTTTATATGTTTCACCATTTGGTAATAAAATATTACGAATTAATAAACCAACAATTTTTTAACATACAAAACGATTACCTCAGTATCGGAATTATCTTTGTCGCTACCATTTTGGTCAGCTATCTCAGTTATTTTTATTTTGAAAAAAAGGCCAATCGTTATTTAAAAAATAAATTAACCAAACCATGATCATCACCCGTTTAAAAGGAGGGATGGGCAACCAGATGTTTCAGTACGCAATGGCCCTCAGCGTTGCCCAAAAACTGGACGTAGAATTAAAGATAGACCTCTGCGCACTCCTGGATCGTAGCCGGGGCGATTTTGTTTACCGAAATTATGACCTCTCTATTTTTGCGGTGCCTCCCAACTTTGTACATTCGGAAGCCATGCTCCAGCGACTGAGCAAATTTAAATCTTCCAGTATTACCAAATTCTTCCGAAACCGAGTCAACCGTGGTCGCCAACACGTCAAGGAAACAGCATTTCATTATGATCCAAAATATAAAAACGAAGCAGTTGATAATACCATCTTTGAAGGCTGGTTTCAAAGTCACCGCTATTTTTCGGACATTGCTCCGCTGATTCAGCAACGGTTTACTTTTAAAAATCCGATTTTGCCAAAGTCGCAGGATTTATTGAAAAAAATTCAAACGACCAACGCAGTCTGCCTCAATGTTCGCCGCACGGATTTTCTAAAAGATGATATCCTCAATGCAACCAATCTGGACTACTTTCTCAACGCTGCCAAGCTGATAGCCGAGCGAACTGAAAAACCTGAATTTTTTATTTTCTCCGATGATGTAGAATGGTGTCGCGAAAACATCTTGCTCAATCATCCCCGCACCGTGGTAGACCATAAACATAAGGGAGAAAAATTTGGTAATTATATGCAGTTGATGATTGCCTGTCGTCATTTTATTATTCCCAATAGTTCTTTTGCCTGGTGGGCTGTCTGGCTGAACGACCACGCAGAAAAAATAGTGGTAGCTCCCAAAAATTGGTTTACCGATCCCAGCATTGATACCAGCGATCTGGTGATGGATTCCTGGTTAAGAATTTAGAAAATTACCAATCCAAGCACCATACTTTATACGTAAATAGTGGCATAACAAGATTCTGCTTTCACAATTCCTGCTATTTCTATGAAAAAGCTTTTAGTTACGGGTTCATCAGGTCTGATCGGTTCCGAAGTCGTTCGATATTTTAATCATCTCGGATGGAAAATTATCGGAGTAGATAATAATATGCGGGCGGATTTTTTCGGCCCCAGAGGAGATACTCGCTGGGTGCAGGCGCGTCTCGAAGAGGAATGTTCTTTTTTTGAACATTTTGAATTAGACATCCGCAACCGGACCGAAGTACTGGCCATGATCGAAGGGATTCGTCCCGACTATATTTGTCATACCGCCGCCCAACCCAGCCATGATTTAGCCGCCAGTCGTCCCTTCGATGATTTTGATGTCAACGCCGTTGGGACCCTCAATCTGCTGGAAGCTGCCCGCCGCTATTGTCCCGAATCTCCTTTCGTGCACATGAGCACCAATAAAGTCTACGGTGATGGTCCCAACTTTTTAGAATTGACCGAAAAAGAAACGCGCTACGATTTTACGGACCCTAAGTATTATAATGGGATTCAGGAAGGTTTTTCCATTGACCAGTGTAAACACTCCCTCTTCGGTGCTTCCAAAGTTGCCGGAGATATCATGGTGCAGGAATACGGAAAATATTTCAATATGCCCACCTGCGCGCTCCGGGGTGGCTGCCTGACCGGACCCAATCATTCCGGCGTAGAATTACACGGGTTTTTGAGTTACCTGATTAAAGTTAATTTGGAAGAACGGGAATATACTGTTTTCGGATACAAAGGCAAGCAGGTACGGGATAATATTCATTCTTACGATGTCGCCCGTTTTGTACACGCTTTTTTTGAAAATCCAAGAGCGGGCGAAGTATACAATATCGGCGGTGGACGGGAGAATTCAACTTCTATTCTTGAAGCATTTCAGCGGATTGAAAA
This sequence comes from uncultured Saprospiraceae bacterium, assembly GCA_938008185.1. Taxonomy (GTDB): domain Bacteria; phylum Bacteroidota; class Bacteroidia; order Chitinophagales; family Saprospiraceae; genus JALZUU01. The sequence continues at coordinate 2,379 of CALLLR010000148.1, read as the reverse complement.
TATCAGTGGTAAAAAAATGCGCTACACCTATAGTGATAAAAATAGAATCGGAGATCATATCTGTTATATTTCCAATCTGGACAAAATGAAAGCGCATTATCCGGGCTGGGAAATTACTAGGAATCTGCAGGATGTTTTTGAAGAAATTGCAGAAAGTTGGGCGAAAAGGCTGGTCTTATGAAAATACTACTCGTAAGCTGGAGCACTTTACCCAACAAAGGCGGGTCTAGTATCATCGTTGAAAATCTGGCGAAGAATTTTAAAAAAGAAGAACTGGTCGTTTTAGGCAGTAAAATTTTCTTTCAGGATACTGACATGGACCGACCAGCCGACGGGCCAGTTTTTGAATATTTTGTCAGTGAAATGTATTTCATGGGACGAGGTTATAAGTATTTTAACTGGTTTAGACAATGGCGTTTTCGACCCCTGATCAACCGGATTAAATCCATCATTGAACAACAGAACATAACGTACGTCATCGGCGTATATCCCAATCCTTTCTATTGTCACGCCGCTTGTATTGCCGCTCGTGAATCAGGTGTTTCGTTTAGTTCTTATTTTCATAATACTTACACGGAAAATGTAGCCATTACAGATCCCAACGCAACTACTATTCAGCAGGAAATCTTCGATCAGTCAGAATACATTTTTGTGATGAGTGATGGAATGAAACGGTTTTACGAACAAAAATATCAGCTGAATAAATTCCGGTCGTTGATTCACACCTTTAACAAATATCCGGAAAATCCCCCCTTCAAAGGAATCATCAATGCGCAATCTCCGTATTGCAAGTTGGTAGCTATTGGTAATTTTAACGAATCCAATATGGATGCGACCCTGCGTTTTGCGGCAGCGATTCATCAACATAAAAAATATAAATTAAGCCTCTTTACCCACGTTCCAAAAATCCTGTTAAAAAAACGGGGAATGGATTTAACGAACGTCAAGCACCAGGGATTCGTTGATCCGGATCAGGTGCACGAGGTGTTACAGCAATATGATATCTGTGTCTTGACCCACGGATTTACCGGTGGTTATGGTGTTATTGAATATGAAACTATTTTTCCAACCCGGATGATTCCGCTGCTGCTTTCGGGCAAACCGATCATTGCACATTCTCCGGAGGGCTCTTTTTTAAATGCTTTTATTAAGGAAAATCATTGCGCACTTCTGGTGGATCAACCCTCAAAGAATGCGATTTTAAAAGCCCTTGACCAGTTAAGTAATGATCCGGAACTGCAGAAAGCTTTAGTGGAGGCGAGTAAAAAGACGGCAGAAAAATTTTATGGGCCGGCAGTAGTAAAAAAATGGAAAGCTACCCTGGCAAGTAATCAAAGAAATCACGATGAGGTTAACGTATAAAAGCGGATGGTACAAAATAGGGTCGGTATTCCGCTACCTGCTGGTTCGCATTCGTTATCCGCGTAGATTCCGTTGTTCCCAATTATCTATGATTGGAACAGACTGTGGCATTCATGTTTTTCCGGCAGGCCGTCTTGATTGCGCGGGAAGGATCATTGTCGACGATCATGTTATGCTTTACGCCAAAGGGATTTTACGAATTGGTAAACAGTTTGGAATAAATAAATTTAGTAGAATCGTAGCACACGAGCAAATTGAAATAGGAGACCACGTCACGATCGGACAGATGGTGAGTATCCTGGACCACGATCACCGGTACAAGATGAAAAATGGTAAACTGGAACTTGATGGTTATACAACGGCACCCGTAAAAATTGGCAATAATATTTGGATTGGAGATAAATGTACGATCCTGAAAGGGGTGACCATCGGAGACAATGTAGTCATCGGTGCCAATACCCTGGTTCATAGAGATGTTCCGGCCGGCGTAGTGATCGGCGGTGTACCTTTCAAAATTTTAAAAAATATCTGATCTTTATGTGTGGTATCTGTGGCATCATTGACTGGAAAACTACCTTCTCCGATTCGGATCGGCAGGGAACCGTCCATGCTATGAATGCCGCGCTGACCCACCGTGGTCCGGATGACGCCGGAAGCCTTTCCCACGGGATCGGGACTTTAGCCATGCGTCGGCTGTCCATCATTGACCGGCAAGGTGGACATCAGCCCATTTACAACGAAACCGAAGATATCGTAGTGGTTTTTAACGGAGAAATTTACAACTATCCGGAACTTAAAAATATGTTGTTAGAAAAAGGGCATCGGTTTCGCACCAACGCGGATACGGAAGTACTGGTGCACTTATACGAGTCTTTTGGAACCAATATGCTGGATATGCTCAGTGGTATGTTTAGCTTTTGTATTTATGATCAAAAAAAGCAAACCTACTTTCTGGCGCGGGATTCCTTCGGCGAAAAGCCATTGTATTATTATTGGGATGGCCAGACATTTTCTTTT
>CALLLR010000147.1 GCA_938008185.1 uncultured Saprospiraceae bacterium | reverse complement strand
AAAGTTCAAATGTATAAGTTGAATTTCCTCCGGCTGCCCCTCCACTGAGGAGATACTTATTTCCTAACGGATTAACAGAAGCTTGAGCAGATACATCGAACGAAGAACTGCTCGAAGGAGCGTTGTCAGCAGATATAGTCGTCGTATTGGAAGCAGTTATTCCATTTGGTGTGGTACCAAAAGGAAAACGAACCCTGATTTGAACCTGACCGGAAGTTCCTGCATTTAGTGGATCAATTAACGTAAAACTTACGGTCCGAGTACCCGAATCGTAAGTTTCTGAGGTGGTGTGTACAGAACCGGCTAAACTCACAAATTCCACTTCGGGCGGTAAAGGATCGGTGATCATGACGCCTTCGCAATTATCTGTCAGACCGGAGCAAGCGTATTGGATATTATAAGTAAAGATTTCGCCGCTTTGAATAGACGTAGTAGAGGATGTTTTATTGATTGATAGCGTTGCTGCCATGGCAGGATTCCAGATGCTGAATTGGTTCGTTTGAAAAGTAGGTTTAAAACTGTTTTTTCTAAGATAGAAAGGGAGGTGGTTATCGGGAATTAGAGCGCTGCACTCATGTGAATCTACTAACGGAATGCGCTCAATGGTATTGGCAGATAACAGGCTACTACTCGAATTTTTTAAGTCTTTTGAGGTGAAATTTTTTGTGATAAAAAGGGCTAAACAAAGACCTAGAGTCATGTATGAAATTAGAATGCAGGGTCTTGACTTCATATTTTCCTTTGAAATGTGAAAATTGTATCTCATTTATTAAGTCAATTTTCATTTTTAATGAACTGATAATCAGCTATTTAGTTTTTGTTCATACTTAATAGAAGCATATAAAAAAGAATCTGCTATCCAATGATTCAGAATGGAATTTTCTATTAAGGTTTTATACGCAAAATATATACCAAAAGTTAATATTTGTATATTGAATATTTTATCTTTTTAACACGATAATATCAAAGAAATAACTCTTGTATGGGGTGATAAATACATGTTTATACACGTAAAAGGTGAAGATTGGCCATTTGAAGTATAAGATTGGCTGTGTATATAGATGATAAGTTAAGTATGTAATATTCTAATGAGGTAATTTTGAGCCTCTAAAAATTCAACGATTTTTAGAGGTATTTTTAGTTTACTTATGAGAATTTTTGTTCCTTTGGATAATGCTCAAATTAGTCCTTATTTCTGACACTCACGGTCTGCACGACCAACTCCAATTGCCTTCTGGTGACGCTATTTTGCACGCTGGAGACGTTTCCAGTAGAGGTACAGAAAGTGAAATTATAGATTTTTTAGAATGGTTTGAAAACTTAGATTACAAACATAAAATCTTCATAGCTGGTAACCACGATTTCTTTTTTGAAAATAATTCGAAAGAAAAAACAGCTTCAATCATTCCTCCGTCAATAACCTATCTCAACGATTCAGGCATAATAATAGAGGGAGTCAAAATTTGGGGCTCACCTATCACTCCCTGGTTTTTTGACTGGGCTTTTAACCGTAAGCGGGGTACAGAAATAAAAAAGCATTGGGATCTAATCCCTGACGATACAGATATACTAATGACCCACGGACCGGTTCACGGAATACTGGATAAAACTACTATGGGTGTAGCGGCGGGTTGCGAAGAATTATTAAAAAAAATAGAAAACTCAAGTATCAAACTTCACCTTTCTGGCCATATTCACGAAGGCTACGGTGAACGAATGGTCAACGGTGTGCGTTTTATTAATGCAAGTGTGCTGGATATCCGTTATCGGCAAGTGAACGCCCCCGTTATCCTAAATTTTAAAACAAAAACATGAGCCATTCCGAATTTCATAATTAAAATTTAAGGTGGTGATTTTACCCTTGAAACCAGATTTTTAGCTGGTTTCAAGGGTAGCTTTTAGCTAGTTAGGGTCTCTTTTTACGTAAAAAGAGGGCCAACAAGCGAACCAACCAACTGACTAATCACCTTTAAATAAATAATTCGGGAGGACTCATTTTTACTAATTACTTTCAACGATTCAACGATTCAACGATTCCACAAACTTCATCATTTCACTTTCAATACCTTAATCTCCACCCGTTGATTTTTTCTTCTACCCGCCGAACTACGATTAGAAACCAGGGGTTTTCGTTTTCCGTATCCCTTAAAAGTGAGTTGCTCCGCCGGAATTCCTTTATTTACTAAATAATCTACCACCGATTTTGCTCTTGCGGTAGATAAGGCATCACAATAATCATGAGAGGGAATGTTATTCGTATGACCACCAATCTCTACGGTAATTTGCGGATAAGCCCGTAAAAAATCGTACATTTCTTCCATTACAGGAATGGAGGTGGACTTCATATTTGTACTATCCGCATCAAAAAATAATTGCTCAATCTGAATCGTCTGTCCCGTCTGTAATTGTTTAACGTCTAAAGCCGCAATAATTCTCTTTTTAATGTCTACCGTGGCGGTCGTTTTACAACCTTTTGCATCCGATACACTCACGGTATGCTTCCCAAATTTAAGTTTAGACGCCTGCGCTCCATCTTCGCCGCTATCCCATAAAATCAGGTAATTACCCGTACCACCCGATACGGTAGCGGTTGCTTTTCCGTTGCGAATGGTTTCATCCGTGGCTGGTTCATTCATTATAGCAGTGACTTTAACTGGAGCGGGAGATTGAATAGCAAAATTTTGCGTACTGGTATTGCCTCGATCATCTGTTACCGTAAGGGTATAATTACCAGCGGGGAGGGTAGCGGAGGCTTTATTTTTTCCGAGAACTGACCAATTGTAACGATAGGGAGAAACGCCTCCTGTAACTTTTGTACTGACTATTGTTTGATCACCTGGGCAATCGAGTGTAGCCTGGTAACTGATTTTAACATCTAAAGGAGTGAGTGGAATCGGCGTTGGTTCCGGAGCGGTAGCTGGAGCCGGAGTGACTTCAGGTTTGGCGACTGGAATAGATTGCTCCGGTTCGGTTGCTGCGGCTATTTCCAGCGGAGGGAGCGTCGTAATTTCTACCGAAGCCAGACCGTGACAATTGTTTGCATCGACGATTTTTATGGTGTGTTTTCCCGGCGTAAGTTTTACGGCGGTAGTTTCGGTTTCTCCGTTATCCCACTCGTATAGATAGGGTTCCGTTCCTCCGGTGGCCTGAATGCTTGCACTGCCATCGTCGGTATCGGCGCGGGCGGCAGGCTGGAGGAGGGTAGTGATAGCACGAATGTTGGGCGCCGCTACGTTGGCGCTGGCCTTACGGGTTTGTCCCGTCGCATCCGTGATGGTTACTTCGTAAAGTCCGGCTCCCAGACGGGTCCCTTCTGCTCCTTTAATATTACTTTTGTTCCAATTGTAAGTAAAAGGTTTTGTGCCACCAATGACTTTAGCTTTTACGGCAGCGGCTGCTTTGCCATCGCAGCTGAGCGGAGAAGTAACTTCTGCGGAAACGGTCATCTTAGCGGCTGGTTCGATCAGGAAAATTCCCTGGTCCATCGTGCCTACCCAAAGTGCATCTTCGTGATCTACCCGAATGACACTGACGTTTTTACTTGTAAATCCATTGGAGGTATCAAATTTTTCTACTTTATTTTTGACCACATCGTAGCGGGTGATGATATCAGAAGCGACCCAGAGGCGACCCTCACTGTCGTACTGAATATCTCTTACTTTTCCCTGGTAATAGCGGGAATCTACATCTCCTGTAATCCAGCGATTGCGATCATCGGCCATCCACAAAATTCCATCTCCCAAAATCCAAACGTCTGGGCCGAGGGCGGTAAGGGCTACGATCTTTTCCTTTTTTTCGACTAGTTTAAAATCGCCATCCATTTTTTCACGTATCAGGACTCCGGCGTCGGTGCCTGCCCATACCCGATTATATTTGTCGACCAGGAGTGCGTTGATTTTATTAGATTTTAATTTAGAATTTTCGGTCGTATACTGACGGACGAACGTCGCCCGGTCGTCGCTGACCAGTAATTCGAACAGCCCCTTTTCGGAGGTTCCAATCCAGAGTGTTTTATTTTTTTCTTCAAAAAAAGCCGCATTAATTGTAACGTTTTCGCTGGTGGTATCTCCCAGAATATTTTGGATGCTCTCTAGTGGAAAATGACGGAGCGCATTTCCACCGGATTGTAATAATAGGTGCCATTGGTCTTCGCGCGTATCTAAAGGTGTGGCATTGTCCGCCGAAAAGAGTTGATACACTTGACTTTCTCCGGCCACATATTTTTTATTGTCAGCACTTATGTGAATATTTTTAATCGCTACGTTAACGGGGATCGCCGTACCTTTTACGACTCGCATTGGCGTGTTTTCCTGACCGTTGATAGGGGTAGAAAAAAGACAGAGCATAGTAAAAACAAACAATAAGTGGAACTTCATATTTAATAATTTTGCGCGAAGATAGTGATTTTGGGGAAGTGAGGAGGCCAGCGCAGCCCAACTTTATTATTTCGTTAACCAACTATTAAATCAAAAACCTGGATAGTTCCGAAAAAAAATCACGGACATTAAGAATAATATTAAAAAATTAAACGAACCTATCGGTTATCCGAAGAATCTCCACTAAAACGATTTTATAAAAAATTATAGTATCTCAATCCCAGTTTTCCATCGTAAACCACCGATAATTCTGACGGAAAGATGGCAACTCTTGGGGCATTTATTGCGTATATTTGCAACATGAAGAATATTCGAAATTTCTGTGTAATTGCCCATATCGACCACGGCAAAAGTACTTTGTCAGATCGTTTGCTGGAATTCACAAAAACGATCTCCGAACGGGATATGCAAAACCAGGCGCTTGATGATATGGATATCGAGCGTGAACGGGGGATTACCATTAAGAGTCATGCCATCCAATTATACTATAATCATTCGGATGGAGAACAATATACTTTTAACCTAATTGATACTCCTGGTCACGTAGATTTTTCTTACGAGGTGTCCCGTTCGATCGCCGCTTGTGAAGGTGCATTACTATTAGTAGATGCCTCTCAGGGGATACAGGCACAGACTATTTCTAACCTTTATCTGGCCATCGAAAACGATTTAGAGATTATTCCTGTTCTGAATAAAGTGGACATGGAAAGTGCTATGATCGAAGAAGTTTCGGATCAGGTAATTGATCTGATTGGTTGTGAAAAAGAAGATATTGTCCTGGCCAGTGGAAAAACGGGTATCGGGATTCAGGATATTATGAACGCCATTGTGGATCGAGTTCCCGCACCAACGGGCGACATCAGTGTACCTTTGGAAGCGATGATTTTTGATTCGGTTTTTAACGCTTACCGGGGAGTGATCGCTTATTTTCGGATTTTAAATGGGACGCTGAAAAAAGGAGAGCAGGTGCTTTTTATGAATGCGGGCAATGAATATACGGCGGACGAAATTGGTATTTTACAGATTGGGCAAGTACCGAAAAAAGAACTACGTGCGGGCGATGTTGGATATATTATCACCGGAATTAAGGTTTCGAAAGAAGTTAAAGTAGGAGATACGATTACCAATGCCATTAATCCGGCGAAAGAAGCGATCAAAGGTTTTGAAGATGTAAAGCCGATGGTTTTTGCGGGAATTTTTCCGATTGATAATGACGACTTTGAAGACTTGCGGGATAGTTTAGAAAAATTACAATTGAACGATGCTTCTCTGGTTTTCGAACCGGAATCATCTGCTGCTCTGGGATTCGGTTTCAGATGTGGGTTCCTTGGGATGTTGCACCTGGAAATTATTCAGGAGCGGTTGTCACGGGAATTTAATCAGGAGGTAATTACGACAATTCCCAACGTAACTTATTACGCCAAAACAAAAAAAGCGGGTAGTGAAAAATTCCTGGTGAATACGCCAAATGATTTGCCAGATCCTGCGATTCTGGATTTTGTGGAAGAGCCGTACATCGAAGCACAGATCATTACCAAACCCGATTATATCGGCTCGATTATGAAGCTTTGTATGGATAAAAGAGGGATTTTGAGTAAGCAGATTTACTTGACACCCACGCGGGTTGAACTGACTTTTGAAATGCCGCTGGCTGAAATCGTTTTTGATTTTTATGATCGGTTAAAATCTATTTCCAGAGGATATGCTTCCTTTGATTATACGCCTTTAAACTTCCGACAATCAAATCTGGTCAAGCTGGATTTATTACTTAATGGGGAGGCTGTCGATGCTTTATCGGCATTAGTTCATCGCAGTAAAGCAGAAACTTTTGGCCGTAGAATTTGTAAGCGATTGAGAGAGTTATTGCCGCGACAGCAATTTAAAATTGCCATTCAGGCTTCCATTGGTGCCAAAGTAGTGGCCCGGGAAACGATCTCCGCACTGCGTAAAGATGTAACCGCAAAATGTTATGGTGGTGATATTTCCCGTAAAAGAAAACTACTCGAAAAGCAGAAAAAAGGTAAGAAGAAAATGCGCCAGATTGGTAATGTAGAAGTACCGCAGAAAGCATTTATTCAGGTATTAAAACTGGATGATTAAAAAATAAATCACCGTAGAGACAAGGCACGCCTTGTCTCTACGGTGATTTATTTTTTTACAAACTATCCTCGTATAATTCTAAAAGAGTTGCTGCCAACCCTTCCTCTGATGGCGTCCTTGCTACCTCAAAATCCACAGTTCCGTATGCCTCTAATGCGGCTCCCGTTGTTTTTCCAATCACAATAATTCTTTGGTATTTTGCTATCGAATGATGATCAAAATAAGCCTTTACGTTTAACGGACTGGTAAACACCAGAAAGGTTGCTGCACTCACTTCGATTGCTGTCTTCGGCACATTATCATAAACGATTAACGAAAAACTTTTAACTTGATCTCCTGCTAACTTTTCGATGGTTCGGCGCGAATGATACGCTTGTGGGAAGAGCACCGTTGGGTGGTCGCCAGCAATTTTAAAAAACGCTGCTAAGGTAGAAACTCCTTCACCCGTCCCCACAAAATCCGCAGTGACTTTATGCGCTTTGAGCGCCTCCGCCGTCCCCGGTCCGTAGGCCGCAATCTTTAAATCAATCGGTAAATTTTGGAGTTGAGTAAAAAAAAAATTCACCGCTTTCCGACTATAAAAAAAGATCCAGTCAGTAGTGGGAAACGCCGAAAATGGAATCAGTTTAAAATCGAGTAGGGAACGTCCGGTTACCATAAAATCCGCCGCTTCCAGCTGGCTACGAAAAGGACTTTCCGGACTCAAATCTCGACTGATAAATACGGTTCTGTCCATCTTTTTATAGTTTCAGAGCCTTGATGGTCAGTAACTTAAAAAAGTATCGGGCGGTAGCTTCCGCATCGGCAATGGCATTATGAGCATCCGAAAAATCTTCGCCAAACAATTTGAAATGCAGTTCGGTCAATGAAGGCCATTTATAACCGTACTTGCCTGGCAGTTGACAGTAGTCGGTAGACTTTTTCATAGTACAAATCCGTTTTTTTTCAAACAGTTCGCTGGCAATCCCCGTCCGAACAAATTCGGCCCCCGTTACATTTTCATCAAAGCTGATATTATGACCAATCAGGTAGTCCGAATTTTTAATTGCTTCCGAGAATTTTGCCAAAACGTCCTTTAAAGGTTGCCCTTCTTTTTTAGCCCGTGCGGTACTGATCCCGTGAATTTTTACTACTGCCGGTGGAATGGTAAATCCTTCCGGAAAAATGATGTGATCCTGTCGGTCTGCCTCTTCGTAGTTTTTATCAAAAATCAACCACGAAAGCTGCACCATCCGCGGCCAGTTATTAGTATCCGTATACGGAAGATCCCATTTTTTTGGTCTACCCGCTGTTTCTGTATCGAAGGTGAGGTACATCGTTTTTATTTTTTAACATTATTTTACTGATGGGCAATAATTTTTAAATGTCCAAGATGGTGTCGGCTGTGCCAGCTATAGAGTGCAAGATTTTGTGTTAATTGCAGTTCCTGATTTAAGCCAGGATGAAAGAAGCGTCTCTCAAAATCGGTATTAGACATATTTTCCAAACAGGTTGCCCAGCGCTGGTGAATCCCCTCAATTATTTTTAGGGAAGGAGTCGGGTTGTGGTTGCTGCCATCCGGTAATTCCGCCCACGCCGTTTCGTCGTAAGGTTTGACGGTTGGTACGTTTTCGGTAAGCGCCAGTTTAAATCGAATGTACGCGTTAGCGTGGCTGTCTGCCAGATGATGAATTACCTGTGCACCCGTCCAGCCATCCGGGCGATATACTTTATGAAAAGTTTCGGGGGACCAATCTTTCACCAGTTCGTTTATTTGTTTTGGTAGTTGTTGGATATCTTTTATCCACTCAGGAATATTTTTTGGATCTGCGGGGCCACCAAAAATAAATTTTCCGATAGGGTAGCGTAAGGAGTCTGACATGTTTTTTTTATTAGCTGGTTTGCTGGTTTGCTTTCCTTTAAATATATTTTCTTGACGCCTTTCGGCAAATGCGTTATAGAGAAAATTGAAATTGCTCTTTGAGCTTAAGTTTGTTTTGCTATTGAAGTTGCTATGGTGGTTTACTTATTCCTGCAACGCCCGGTGTACCTTCTCCGCCAGTCCCGCCGAAGTACTGCTGGACATTCTAACCTGTTTGACCGGTCCATCCCAGGTCACCGCCTTAGCGGCCCAGACGTGGAAGTGTAAGTTGGCATCTTGTCGACAATAAACGCCGAGTGGCATGTGACAACCTCCTTCTGCCATTTTCAGTACGGTACGTTCTATATTTGTGGCGGCAGAAACTTCGGGATGATGTAATTGCTTTAATATTTGCCTAGTAGGTCGATCGGCCCGATTGGTCTGCCAGGCGAGTACACCTTGTGCGGGAGCCGGAACAAACTCTTTTGGATTCATTTTATAAATCACAAAATCCGATAAGTCCATTTCCAGTCGTTCGAGTCCGGCTGCCGCTAATAAGATGGCGTCAAAATCTCCTTGCTTGAGTTTTTCCAGTCGAGTTGGGACATTACCCCGAATATCTTTTAAAGTCACATCCGGCCGGAAATGGTTAAACTGAGCCTTTCGTCGGGCGGACGAAGTCCCAACGACTGGATTTTCTTTTAAGTTAAAAATTTGTGTTTGATCGGCATTCTCTTTGGTCATTACCAACCAGTCGGCGGGGTCAGCACGGTAAGAAACAGCCGTAATTGCCAGACCTTCGGGAGCTTGTGTGGGCAAATCTTTCATGGAGTGTACTGCCATATCAATATCACCCCGAAGCAATGAATCTTCAATTTCTTTGGTAAAAAAGCCTTTACCTTCCAGTTTGTCAAAACCAAGATGCTGTATTTTATCACCTTGTGTTTTGATGATAATCAATTCACTATCTACCCCAATTTCGGCGAGCGCTGCTTTGGTGAAATTTGCCTGCCACAAGGCCAATTTACTTCCCCTGGTTCCAATCCGGATATTTTGTACTTTTGCCTCCAATTTTTATGTTTGTTTCTTTTAATAATGTAAATCAGGGTTTAGAAAATATATTTCTGTTGCTGCAAAGATAGACAATTGCGAAGGAGTATAAAGAAGTTGATTAAACTTTAAGCACCCTTAAAATACCTTGAGAAACAATTTTTACGTTATAATTACCGTTAGGCGTGCTGCCTGGCAAAACGAGAACCACATTTGAACAGCTTTTAAAGTTGTGAAACGATCCGATGGTCTTTTATTCTATTTCCAAAATAAAATAAAGGCATTGGTAAAATTACGCCGAGACAATGCAGATTTCAGCAACCGAACTGAGCCAGCTACTGGACGGAACTGTGGAAGGAGACCCCACCGTTACCGTGAGTGCACCAAGTAAGATTGAGGAGGGAACGCCCGGAACCATCAGTTTTTTGGCCAATCCCAAATACGAATCTTATGCCTATCAAACCCAGGCTTCTATTTTGTTAGTCTCCAAAAATTTTCAACCTAGTCACCCAATAACGGCCACCTTAATTCGGGTGGAAAATGTATACGCTGCCATTACCTTTTTACTCGAAAAATTTAGCCAGGAACACCAACCTGCCGCTGGAGTAGCTACTCAGGCGGCCATCCACGAAGATGTAAAATTGGGGGAGAATACCTCCATTGGAATTTATTCCGTCATTGAATCTGGTGTTTCGATTGGCGCTGATACCATCGTTTATCCACAGGTTTATATTGGTAAAGATGTAAAAATTGGGAAAAATGTCATATTATACCCTGGAGTGAAGATTTATCATGGTTGTGAGATAGGGGATCATTGTATTTTACATGCCAACGTGATTATCGGATCTGATGGCTTTGGATTTTTACCTGATAAGGACGGAAATTTTAAGAAAATTCCGCAGAGTGGTCATGTTATTTTAGAAAATAACGTAGAAATAGGGGCTAACACGGTAATTGACCGTGCGACGATGGGCAGTACGGTACTCAAAACAGGTGTGAAGCTAGATAATTTAATTCAGGTGGCACATAATGTAGAGATAGGGGAAAATACGGCCATTGCAGCACAGGCCGGGATCGCCGGAAGTACCAAGATTGGTAAAAACTGTCTGATTGGCGGTCAGGCTGGCTTTGTCGGGCATATAAAAGTGGCAGATGGTAGCAAAGTGCAGGCGCAAAGTGGCGTAGCAGCTTCGATTACAGAACCAGGGAAAGCGGTTTACGGCTCTCCTGCTTTGCCTTATGGAGATTATTTAAAGGCTTATGCTGTTTTTAAGCAATTACCAGCAATTAATCGTCAAATTCGGGCATTAGAGCGAGAAATCGCGCAACTTAAAGGGGAGATTTCGGGAAATGATGTAGCGTAAAATTAATTTGTTAATGTTACTTCCCCTAGATCGCCAAATTATAAGGAGTCTATTTAAAAATAGGCACCAGATTTTGCCAAAAGCCTAGCCAAAACCATTATCTTTGGGGGATTTTTGATTTTAGACAGATTAACACTTTATGAAGCAACATACATTACGGGAGGAATTTACGGTTAATGGAGTAGGGTTACACACTGGAAAAGCCGTGAAAATGACCTTTAAGCCCGCTCCGGTTAATCATGGATATAAATTTCAACGCATTGATCTGGACGAGGCTCCTGTGATCAGTGCGGATGTTAATAAGGTAATTTCTACCAATCGGGGAACCACATTAGGAACGGAAAAAGTGCAAATTGGTACGGTAGAACACGTACTTTCTGCCCTACGTGGTATGGATTTGGACAATGTACTGATCGAAATTGACGGGCCGGAATCACCCATAATGGATGGTAGTGCAGCAGCTTTTGTCAAAGGTATTGCCAAAGTAGGAACGGTAGAACAAGAGGCACAAAGAGAATATTTTGAAGTGACTGAACCGATCGCTTACCGGGATGAAATTACTGGAACAGAGTTACTAGCATTGCCAGCCGATGATTATCAAGTGACGACCATGATCGATTTTAATTCGCAGGTACTGGGTCACCAATACGCCTCCATGGAATCATTTGACGATTATGAAAAAGAGATCGCTCCTTGTCGTACCTTCGTTTTTTTGCACGAATTAGAGCATTTGCTTAATCAGGATTTGATCAAAGGCGGCGATTTAGACAATGCTATCGTTATAGTGGATAGAGTGATGGAACAGTCAGATCTCGATGCATTGGCCAAGCGACTTAAAAAACCAAGTATTAAAGTAGAAAAGGAAGGTATTCTGAATACGTTGGATCTTCACTTCGAAAATGAACCGGCTCGGCATAAATTACTTGATGTAGTTGGAGATTTAGCATTGGTGGGAAAGGCGATAAAAGGAAAAATTGTTGCTACTAAGCCAGGACATACGGCCAACGTAGAATTTGCCAAAATTCTAAAAAAAAGATGGCAGGAACAGCGAAAACTGCGGGGGAAACCCAAATACGATCCGGATGCGGAGCCGTTATACACCGTACAGGATATTCAAAAATATATTCCCCATCGTCATCCATTTGTATTGGTGGATAAAATAATTGAACTTTCGGAACAACACGTGGTGGGAATAAAAAATGTAACTTTCAACGAAAGCTTTTTTCAGGGACACTTTCCGGATAATCCGGTCTTTCCAGGTGTTTTACAAATGGAGGCACTGGCTCAAACAGGCGGAATTCTGGCCCTCTTTAATGTGGATGACCCAACTAAATGGGATACTTACTTTTTGAAAATTGATAATTGTAAATTTAAAAATAAAGTGGTACCGGGAGACACCATGATTCTTAAATTAGAATTATTAACACCCATTCGAAGGGGAATTGTTCATATGCAGGGTACGACTTACGTCGGAAATAAAATTGTTTCTGAAGGGGAATTAACTGCTCAAATTATTAGAAAAAAAGAAGATGAATAGCGCACTAAGGCATATACATCCCAATGCTAAAATCGGGAATAACGTTAAGCTTGGACCCTTCGTCACCATCGAAGCGGATGTCGAGATTGGCGATAACTGCGAAATCGGTCCAAATGTCTGTATTCTTAATGGTACGCGACTGGGAAACAATTGTAAAGTCTTTCCCGGAGCGATCCTGGGTTCTATTCCTCAGGATCTTAAATTTAAGGACGAAGACTCTAAGTTGATTATCGGGAATAATGTGATCATTCGCGAATATTGTACGCTCAACCGGGGAACTGCTTCGAATCTGGAAACCCGCATTGGTGATCACTGTCTGATCATGGCTTACGTCCACGTAGCGCACGATTGTGTGATCGGTGAGCGTTGTATTTTAGCTAATTGTGTCAACCTGGCCGGACACATTACCATCGGTGATAAATCCATCGTAGGAGGACTTTGTGCCGTTCATCAATTTGTAAAAATTGGAACCCACGTCATGGTCGGTGGAGGCTCTTTGGTTCGAAAAGATATTCCGCCCTTTATCAAGGCGGCGCGGGAGCCGCTTTCTTACGTAGGAGTCAATTCTATCGGATTGCGGCGCCATAAATTCAGCAATGATCAAATCCATGATATTCAGGCGGTTTACCGGACTTTATACATGAAAGGATATAATACCAGTCAGGCGATGGAAAAAATTATGGCCAGTCCTCATTCTACCCCGGAACGGGATATGATTATTTCTTTTATCAAGGAGGCTGATCGGGGGATCATCGGTCTTCGACACGTAAATGGCAATCGCGCAAATGGAAATCGAACTGCGTGAAGTTGCTAAGCGGTATCGTTTTGAATGGATATTTAGAGAGATCAATTATCACTTTCAGTCCCAATATCGTTATGCTATTTTAGGGAACAACGGTACGGGGAAATCTACCTTCCTGAAAATTTTATCGGGGCATCTTACGCCTTCCAAAGGTAAAATATCTTTTACCCGCGACAATAAAAACTTAGAGATTGAAGAGGTCTATCAACACGTTGCTTACGCGGCGCCCTACATTGATTTAATTGAGGAATTCACCCTCAAAGAGGCCATTGATTTTCACCAAAAATTTAAACCTTTACAGGCTGGTATCCATACCGAAAAACTAATCGGATTGCTTGGTTTTCAAAAATCAACCAATAAAGAAATAAAGTTTTTTTCCAGTGGAATGAAACAGCGCCTAAAGCTTGCACTCGCAATTGTTAGTCAAACAGATATATTGTTATTGGACGAACCAACCACCAATCTCGATCAGCAGGGAATGGACTGGTACCAGCAATTGTTAAACGATTATTGCGATGATCGGTTGTTGATTATTGCCTCAAACGTGGAAGCAGATTATCAGCGTTGTGATCATTTTCTTAATATTATGGATTTTAAAAAATGAACAAAAACGCGGATTGGATAAAAGACTGGAAAGGGCAGGAAAAGGGGCGTCGCAAGGAATATAAAAAGTTGGTGGGGCAACTAA
>CALLLR010000146.1 GCA_938008185.1 uncultured Saprospiraceae bacterium | reverse complement strand
TGAGCAAAGTAAGGAATCTTCAAGGATTATTGACCGGCAGAATGGAGGCATTAGGCATAAATTTAAGGAATGAGGCTTTATTAGAAACCTTGTCTCAGGATGTCTTAAAAACGAGTGAGATTGAAGGAGAAATATTAGACCACGAACAAGTTAGATCTTCGTTAGCGCGAAGATTGGGGATGGAAATAGTGCTATTAGAAAAAACTCAAAAGGGGAACTTAGACATTACTGAGTGGCTATTATGGTTTTTAAATTGTTTGCATAATGCCTTAAAATCTTCAGAAGGGATCCTCGAAAAAGTGTTATTTAAACATTCATTTTGGAAGGAAAATAACAAAAAAGGGATAAATGAAAGACAGAAAAAAATCCTAAATAAAATGCTTGATGGATTTACCGGAAAATTAAATTCTTCCAAATGGGCGAAAATAAATAAGGTTTCAAAGGATACCGCTATTCGGGATATTCAAGATCTAATCAAAAAAAATATCCTGGTACAGGACGCCTCCGGCGGAAGAAGCACAACTTATTCTCTCAAATAACGTAGGAATTTATACCTGTTCTTAGCCAGAATGCCACTATTTTATTTAATTTTACTATCAGAAAATTCTGGACTTCGAAGTGCTCAAAGAATTTCTCCACCATAAGTTATCTTTTTGTGAAAAACAGCATCTTATTTTTACTATTCTTTTCGATTTTCCTGACTTCAAAAGTCAGCGGACAATCTCATACCGCTCCCGAACCTAAAAAAGAAAAGCTGATCCTGGAATTTTCTACTCCCGGTGGATTATACGAGTCTGGCCAGACGGTAGAATTGCGATGTCCCGGTGCTAAAATATTTTATACGCTGGATGGTTCTACTCCCGATGGCTATAGTCAACCTTATCGGGAAGCGCTGGAGATTAACAAAACTACCGTGGTGCGGGCAATTGCCTACAAAGACAAACTAAAAACCAAGTCAGTCGGTCATACCTATTTTATTGAAGAACCCGCTTCTACCTTACCGATTATCTCGGTGGCGATTACGCCTTCTATTCTCTTTGACGCAGAAACAGGCCTTTACATGCAGGGACCGGACGCAGTAGACTCGTTATGGACCAAGGATGGTGCTAATTTTTGGAGCAAGCGGGAAGTAGAAGTTAGTACCGAAATGTTTGAGACCGATGGAAAACTCGAATTTCGCAGCATTACCGGATTCCGATTGTTTGGAGGCATGAGTCGGTTGTTTCCACAAAAATCGATCACGCTCATTGCACGAGATCGTTACGGTAAGAAAAATTTTAAGCATCGTATTTTTGGCAAAGAGGGATTTAAGAAATATAAATTTTTAGTATTGCGAAACTCCGGTAGTGACTGGGGTAAATCACATTTCCGGGATGGACTGATGACGGGACTTCTCGACGAGTGGGATATTGAAAAGCAAAATTTTCGCCCTGCCCACGTTTATCTCAACGGAAAGTATTGGGGAATTTATAATATTCGGGAAAAGGTAAACCGCTACTTTATTGAGTCACACGCCGAGATCGACAAAGACAGTATCGACCTGATCGAACACCGTCGCACCACCAAACGCGGCAGTCGTCAGCACTATTTAAATATGATCCGGTTTATCGAAAAAAATGACCTGAGTGATCCTGTCAATTACCAATATTTGGAAACGCAGATGGACATAAGTAATTTTATGGACTATCAGATTGCGCAGATATATTTTGATAATCGGGACGCTGGTGGAAATATTAAATTCTGGCGACCACAAACGGAGAGTGGACGCTGGCGCTGGATTTTGTACGATACGGACTGGGGATTTGGTCTCCACAATAAAAAGGCATACAAAAATAACAGCCTGGAATTTTATACTGAGTCCGAGGGTCCTGCCTGGCCTAACCCACCGTGGAGCACCCTCATTTTACGAAAATTACTGGAGAATCCAGATTTTGAAAGAGAATTTATCCGACGATTTACGGATCGATTAAATACTACGTTTACCCCGGAGCGTGTTCTCGCAAAGATTGATGAGATTCACCAGATTCTGGTCCCGGAAATGGATCGACATCTGGATCGCTGGCGACTGAGCGAAGGACGCTGGAAGGAACATGTGGGAAGACTACGTGATTTTGGATCCGAGCGGGTAAAATATATGCGCTTTCATTTATCTGAATTTTTTGAACCTGGAGAACTCGTCTCTGTTTCCATTTTAGCAAATCATGGTGGACAGGTCATTCTCAATAATAACGTCGATATTCGGAAGGAGGACTTCAGAGGATTGTATTTTGAAAATATTCCCATTACGCTTCAGGCGATGCCGGATTTTGGTTACCGTTTTTCGCATTGGGAAGGGGTGGCCGAAGGAACGGAAGAACACGCGGTGGAAATTAATTTAAAAGGTAGAAGTATTCATAAAATTAGTGCCGTTTTTGAAAAACATGTACATCCGTTGGCCGGCCAGATTATGATTAACGAAATAAGTTGTAATAATAAAAAAACAGGAGACTGGGTAGAAGTATACAATGATTCGAAAGAAACAATTAATCTTAAGGATTGGTATTTTACCGATAAAAAAAGATATTTTAATATTCCGGACGCAAAGATTCGATCCAAATCGTATCTCATAATTTGTGAAGACTCCATTGCTTTTCGGGAGCACTTTCCTAAAATAGAAAATGTAGTCGGTAATTTTGGCTTTGGTCTGGGAAAACGCCGGGAAAAAATAGGCCTTTTTGATGGTCACGGAGCTTCGATTGATAGTGTAGCGTACGAAGTTCCACCCGCTGACAGTGCCTTTACCATTGGATTGTTGCTTCCATTTCTGGACAATGGAGACTTTGACAACTGGGAGATCAATCCCGGCAAAGGAACACCCAATCGCCCAAACCCTTATTACCTGGAAAGCAGCATCAAAGCCGAACAGGAGCTTTGGATACGGATTGGTGTAGGAATTGGCGTATTCATTTGCGGATTGCTCCTTTTGATAATGCGACAAAAGCGAAAGCGCCCGGTTGGAGTGTCTTAATGCTGTTTGCCGCTTGTTTCTTGCTTCTTGCTGCCCTTCTAACGCGCATGGCCCACCAAAGCACGAAGGCAGTTTAGTAGAAAAGCGAGCAGCAAACAACAAATGATCCCTTCTTAACATTTCTATTAATAGTATCTTTAAACCTTTCTTTTATTTCATAGTCATAAGCATGAAGACAAAATGAACGTTAAGTGATGACAGAACTTTAAGTCATAATTTAATTTAAATTTTGTCCAAGTACTTGTATAAATCAGTTGATTTGGCAGATAAACTTTCGATTACAGATGAACAGATATTATCCCTTTTAGAGAAGGAAACTTCTTACGAGCAGGGATTTAAAGCACTGATGAGTGCTTACCAGGAACGCTTGTATTGGCACGTCCGCCGGATGCTGGACAATCATGAGGACGCCAATGATGTGATCCAAAATGTTTTTATTAAAGTGTTCAGGAATATAAAGAATTTCAAAGGAGATTCTAAATTCTATACCTGGCTCTACCGGATCGCAACCAATGAATCGATTACCTTTTTAAACAAAAGAAATAAAAAGGCTACCAATTCGCTGGACGACGAACTATCTACGGTGGCACACCAATTGACTGCTGATACTTATTTTGACCCGGACGAGGCGCAGCGACATTTGAAAGCAGCCATTGCAATACTTCCGGAAAAACAAAAAGCAGTTTTTAATCTGCGATACTACGAAGAGATGCCCTATATTGAGATGGCGAAAGTATTAGATACTACGGTCGGTGCTTTAAAAGCATCTTATCATCACGCGCTCAAAAAAGTTGAAACCTATTTAAAGAATGTTGAACATAACTCATTGTAATGATGAAAAAGGAAATAAAAGAAGAATTAAATGACCACGCACCTTTGCTCTCTGGAATGTCCAGACAGCCGGAAGGATACAAAGTCCCCGACGACTATTTTGCGCGCATGGAGGCCGACCTTTGGGAGCAACTGAAGCCTGCTATCAAAAAAGTCACTGAATCTGCTTCGCAAACGGTATTAATTAAAAAGGAAATACAAGAAGAATTAAATAACCACGCACCTTTACTCTCCGGAATGCCGAAGCAGTCAGAAGGATATAAAGTCCCCGATGACTACTTTGCGCGGATGGAAGCCGACCTCTGGAAGCAACTAAAACCTGCCACTAAAACGGTCACTGAATCCGTTTCAAAGGCTTCGTGGCTTGATGGCTTGATTCAGCAAATCAGCTGGTTACTACAGCCACGAATGGCGTTACAATTGGCCAGCGTCGCCTTAGTGATTTTAGCGGGATTCTTTTTTATGAATCGTTCTGCCACGAGTCAACAAACAGATGTCCTGGCCGACTTAACCGCCGACGAAGCATCTGCTTATGTGCTGGCTAACCTGGATGAATTTGATACGGAAAGTTTGATAGAGTTGAGCTTTGGAGAAGCGAATTTTTCCGAAGTTGATGCGACTTTCTTTAATGATGCGGATGTGGATGACTTGCTCGACGAATTACAAAAAGAAAACATAGATTTACAAACCTTAGAAACTTATTTATAAAACCTATAATATGAAAAAAATTATTTTAGCGACCATTGCCATAATCTTTTTTGCCGGTTGGTCCCACGCACAAGACGATAAAGCGACGTTTCAAAAGAAGTTAAGTTCTATGCGGGTAGCTTTTATTACTCAGGAATTAGATTTAACCGCTGACGAAGCAACCGTTTTCTGGCCAATTTACAATGCTTACACGGTCGAACGTCGTACGCTGCGTAAAGAAAATCAATCTACGACAACTAAATCCGGTTTAACCGCCGACGAAGCGGAAGAAATGATTGAAGGTTCTTTTGAAAATGATGCCAAAGAGATTGAGCTAAAGAAGAAATACTACCGTCAACTGAAGGAAGTTATTCCTGTGGAAAAAGTAGCGAAACTTTCAGGAGTGGAAATGGAATTTAGAAAGAAGATTTTAAAAGCTGCTAAGGAGCGACGGAAGAATACACCGCGATACAGTCCCAATAAAAAGTAACCGACCACACTTACTGCGGGACGGTTACGCAGCTCACACAACTATACATTTTTATTATAGGCAAGTTTTAAAATTTGCCCTGTCAAAAACGGTGTCCTTTTCGAAGGGTACCGTTTTTATTTTGCTAATAGTATATCTTTGTCCAAAAAAAGATGAACCAAACCACCCGTGCCCACTTGGCATTAATTGCGGTAGCGTTGATTTACGGTGCTAATTATACGATTGCTCGTGAGGTAATGAATGGATATTTAGAGCCGCTAGGGTTTATCGTACTACGGGCAGCGAGTGCTACCATTTTGTTTTGGGGAATCTCTTTTTTTCGGCCCGCCGAGCAGATTGATCGCAAAGATATCGGGCGCATTTTGCTTTGTGCACTTTTTGGCGTAGCGATTAATCAGATGCTTTTCTTTAGTGGCTTACAACTTACCAAACCCATCAATGCTTCCCTCATTATGACGATTACGCCCTTAATGGTCTTGTTATCTGCTGCCGTGATTCTAAAAGAAAAAATTACCGGACAAAAATTATTGGGAATTTTTCTGGGACTGGCGGGAGCCGTTTTTGTGATTAGCTATGGTCAATCCGTCGATTTTCAAATCGCACACGTAAAGGGAGATTTATTGATTTTGGCCAATGCGACCAGTTACGGTTTATATTTAGTCTTGGTAAAGTCATTGATGAAACGCTATCAGCCAGTCACGATTTTAAAATGGATTTTCAGTATTGGTTTTTTGTTGGTTTTACCTTTCGGTTTCGGGCAGTTACGTGGTGTGACCTGGGAATCTTTTCCAATGTCTATCTGGGGCGCAATTGCCTATGTTTTGATTGTGGTTTCTTGTTTCAGTTACCTGTTGAATGCCTTTGCGCTGAAAACGGTACGAGCTTCCGTAGCCGGTATCTATATTTTTCTACAACCCATCATGGCTACAGTCGTGGCCTTGCTCGCTGGCCGGGATACGCTTAGTACGGCAAAAATATTTGCGGCGACCCTGATTTTTGTGGGCGTATATTTAGTTAGCAAAGTACCTAAAAGCATATCATAAACTGTTTTATGACTATTTGTTGTCACAAAAATTGTGTTTTATTATAAAAAATACAATTTAAGTATTTTTACCTCTTCCTTTTTTCTCTATTCTTATTTTATGGATATGTTTTACCAAAGATGGTGAAGGGTTAATGTAAATTATTATTATTTATTTGAATAAATATTTTTTATAATCTATTGATAAATAGTGATTTAAGTTAAATTTTTAAATAAGTTAATATGAAATAATTTTTAAAAAATGTGGAAAAAAGATGGAAATTTATTAGCAGAAAATCATAGTTTTTTATCTATATTTACCTCAAACACTATAAAAAAATAAAGAAAAATGAAAAACTATAGACCAGAAGATTTAACAAAAGTGCAAGTGATTGAGTATGAGGCCATGTCACAAAAAGGAGCGGTAGGTTTCATTGAAGAAACGGTATTTCATAGTTTGATCAATCATTACTGTACGGAGTCAAAAATCGAATCTGCCTTAGAAGTGATTGAGTATGCGATTGAGCAATATCCTTATTCTGCTAGTTTCTACAGCCGGAAGGGTGAAATTCTGCTTTATAGTGAATTTTTTGAAGAAGCTTTAATTTCCTTAAATATTGCGGCGATGTATGCGCCCGCATCGGTAACCATATCTATTTTAAAAGTCAAGGCGTTAATGGGGCTGAAGAACATCCAGGATGCGTTCGAAATTATTGATACTACTAAATCCATTGCTTTTGGAAAGGACCTGAGCCAGATCTACTGTTGCGAAGCAATCCTCCATGAGTCTACTGGAAAATTTAACCAGATGTTCGAATCGCTCCGTGACGCTTTGACCATAGATCCACTGAATGAAGAGGCACTGGAAGGAATGACCTGGGCGGTAGAAATGAGTGGTAATTACGACGAAAGTATAGAAATCCATAATGCAATTATTGACCAGCATCCTTACTGTGATCAGGCCTGGTTTAATTTGGGACAGGCTTACACTTGTCTGGATGATGATGAAATGGCTATCGAAGCCTACGAATATGCTTTGATTAGTAATGAAGAAAATGAATACGCCTACCGGGAATGTACCCATACTTACATAAAATTAAAGCGGTTTGAAAAAGCGCTCGAATGTTATCACGATGTAAAAGGTAAGTTCAAACTAGATGGAGAATTACTGGTAAATATTGGATACTGCTACGAAATGCTTAATAACATCAAAAAAGCACAGACTTATTATAAGCAGGCCATCAGACTTTGTCCGAGAAATGATCGGGCTTATTTTCAATTAGGAGAGTGTCACAGCCGGAATAATTCGTGGAGGAAGGCGCTAAAATCTTATAAAAAAGCCTTTTTTATCAACCAGCGAAAAGAAGAATATATCACGGGACTGGCTGAAGCCTTTTACCAAACTGGCGACATTGAAAAAGCCCGTAAATTATTTCAAAAAGCAGCGGATACAGCTCCGGAAACCTCTGTCTACTGGCTTCGACATGCGGAATTTTTATTAGATATTGGAGAAGCCAAACAAGCCATCAAGGTATTGGACGAAGCCGAAATTTACGCAGAAGGAGTCGAGCTTTTTTATTGCCGGATCGCCTGCTTATTTTATCTGGGTAAACGCAAAGAAGCACTGTATTTTTTCGGAGAAGCGCTTTTAGAAGATTATAAAAAACACCATTATATTTTTAGATTAATTCCCGCATTGGCGATTGATCCAGAGATTGTTCGCCTACTAAGCAAATACCGACCTGTTTAAAAGAAATACGAATTGCTGGTGGTCTGATCTGGTCATCAACCAATGATTTAAGAATTTTTACTACCTACTGACAGGTGCCACTTGT
This sequence comes from uncultured Saprospiraceae bacterium, assembly GCA_938008185.1. Classification (GTDB taxonomy): domain Bacteria; phylum Bacteroidota; class Bacteroidia; order Chitinophagales; family Saprospiraceae; genus JALZUU01. Next base: position 8,853 of record CALLLR010000146.1, on the reverse strand, counting down.
GCACCCGCAAAATTACTGATACACCGTGCCATTGATCTTTTGGGGTCAATGGCATATTTTTTGCCTGAAAACTACTGTTATATTTCCTCCCTAATGTCGATTCCCCATCGGCGTATATCCTGTTGAACATTAAAGAAAAATTTTTCATGCGAGTAACAACAAATTTGTTATGGTCGGTGGCCTTCCTAAGTATACTTACCTTATTCTCCTCCTGCGAAAAAGAAGAGGCCATCATTGCTTCCAAAAATCAGGAAGAATTTAGTAGCCAAGATCAAAATATAATCGGCGAAAGACTGGTTAATCAGGTTTTAGAGGACGATCATAATTTCCCCATTTTTGCATCCGGCAATACGATGTTTACCGAAGAACTTAATGTATACCTGTCCAGATTAGTGCAAACCGTGGCGATCTCTGTTCCGGTAGTCAACCGCAATGATTTTGACTGGAGTGTTACGGTTATTGATGCACCCGATATCCATCTTTTTACTGCGCCCGGTGGACATTTCTTTGTTTATACCGGGCTACTAAAGGCACTAAACTCTGAAGCAGAATTAATTGCGTTAATGGCACACGAACTAAAATATACCGATGAAAGTAAGACCATCTTAAGTCTCAAGAACGAATTTGGCGGAGTAGCGATGGGAGATATTCTTTTGGGCAAACAAGTATCTTCAATTGATAATATGGCATTATGGCTACGGGATTTATCCTATACCGAAGAAGAAGTTTTGGACGCAGATCAATATGCACTGAACATCATTTGTCCTTACTTATATGACAACGAAGGATTGCGTAGTGCGATTATGCGATTGGACAATGTAGTGGAACAAACAGTAGACTGGTTGGTCAGAAGGCCTGGAACCGCTAAAAGGCTGGAACTGTTAGAAGACGCACAGCCGCAAGATTGTGGCAGTAATGAAAGTGATTTTGCGGATCGTTATCAGGCGATAATTGCGAGGTTGTAAGAGAGTAGTCTAAAAGCTAATTTGGGTAATTAAATAAATAAAACCATTACTTCTTCATTTGTATTTGTGGTATTTATCAAGAGTTAACCAATGCTTTAGATTTTTGATAACCATATGCAGCCGCACCGATGATGCCGGCTTCGTTTCTTAATTGAGCGGGTACGACTTCCGTTTCTATTTTAATTTTCTTTCTAAATAAATCAAATTTCTTGCTACTGCCACCTCCCAGAATGATGAGGTTAGGAGAGGTAATTCTTTCCAGTGTCTGGAGGTATTCATTAAAACGTTTACCGAATTCATCCCAGGATAAATCTTTCTTTTTACGCACTGAGTCGGCGGCGAACGCTTCGGCCACTTTAGACTGATCTTTTAGATAAAAATGTCCAAATTCAGTATTGGGAACTAACTTCCCATCAATAAACATTGCCGATCCGAGACCCGTTCCAATCGTAATCAAAACCACCACGCCTTTTTTGTTTTTTCCCAGACCAAAGTTCATTTCTGCTACGCCAGCTGCGTCCGCATCGTTGGTAACAAATATGGGAGCATCTGATGTATTTCCAAATGCTTTACTGATGTTTACACCAATCCAGGATTTGTCAATATTAGAAGCACTTTTAGCTACATTTTTTTTGATAATTGCGGGAAAACCACAGCCTATGGGACCCTGATAATCAAAATGTTCGACAATCTGACCAAAAGCTTTTGCCATATTTTTTGGCGTAGCGGGCGAAGGCGTTGGAACCCGAAAACGTTCGGTAGCCATTTTTCCCGTTGTCATATTTACGAGTGCTCCTTTTATACCCGAAGCTCCTACATCTACACCAAGAATTAATTTTTTTGACATTTTAAAAGTATTAGGAATGGAACTTAAATAAATGAGCCTAAATGGATCAAGTTATTTATTTTTCATTGCTTAGTTAATAGGTCTGATTTTCATTTTGATATCCATCTTAGGGCGATCGCCAGGAGCCGTAGCCGTAGCGGCAATTTTGTCCAAAACGTCGAGGCCTTCGATTACCTGTCCAAATACGGTATATTCTTGATCGAGCTGCGGAGTACCTCCCTGAGTGGTATAAATTTTTCTTTGTTCGGGTGTGTAGCGGATATCTTTTTGTGCTTCCATCATATCCAGTTGACCATCGCTTAATTTGCGACCCTGAACAATATAAAATTGGGAGCCGGAAGATTTTTTTTGCGGGTTATTGGTACGGGCGGCCGCAAGTGCTCCTTTGACGTGGGCCAGTGTATCGATAAATTCCGCTGGAATTTGATAGCCAGGACCACCACCACCTAGTCGTTTTTTTGCGTCGGCATTTCTTGATTCCGGATCACCTCCCTGAATCATAAATCCATTGATGACCCGGTGAAAAAGTAGATCGTCGTAAAATCCTTCTTCGGCTAATTTTATAAAATTATCGCGATGTTGCGGAGTGGCATCATATAAGATTGCCTTCATTGTGCCGAGGGTCGTTTCGATTTCTACCAGGCAAACTTTCGGTTGTTGAATGGTCAGCTGCTTAGTAGTCGTAACCACCTTATTACCTTTCATGGCTTTTAGTGAGATCACGTAGTTACCAGAGGATTTGAAAGTGTGCTGAGGTGCAGCTTCCGTACTGGTGGTACCATCCCCAAAATTCCACAAATAGGACTCTGCATTTTTGGATTGATTTTCAAAGGTGACCGCGGTTGGCGCGGGTTTTTCGGGTTCGGTAAAACCAAAATTAGCGATGGTTTTTGCGCAGGAGCTGAAAAGCAGCAGGATGGCGATAAAGAATAAAAAGCGGAATGATTGCATGGGCAAATGCTTTGGAATTAAATTTATTTAACAATACTAATTTTCATTTTTACATCTTCGATGGGACGGTCACCCAGGCTTGGGTTTTTGGCAACGCTACAGATTTCATCCACTACTTCTATCCCTTCTACTACTTCACCAAAAACGGTATAATCCATATCCAGCATTGGTGTGCCACCAACTTCTGCATATTTTGCCCTTTGAGCTTCGTTATAAGTGAAATTAAATTTATTTTCCTGAGCCTTCAGCGCAAAATCCTGTACCGGCCTTCCCTGTACAATATAAAATTGTGAGCCGGAAGATTTTTTTTCTGGATTACCGTTACGGGCCGCCGCCAGGGCACCTTTATAGTGTAAATGGCCAAATTCTGCTGGAATCTGATAGCCGGGGCCCCCACTACCGAAAGGACGATTGGGCGTCGCTTCCCGAGAATCGGGATCGCCACCCTGCATCATAAAACCCTGGATGATACGGTGAAAAAGCAAACCGTCATAAAAGCCTTCGTTGGCGAGTTTAACAAAATTAGCCTGATGTAATGGTGTGTCATCGTACAATAAGACTTTGATGTTTCCGTAATCGGTTTCTATTAATGCGTAAGTACTTTTGTTCTTATCATTACAAGCTGATAAAGCCATTAAGAATAAAAGTGTTGGGAGAATTATTTTCTTCATTATAAAGTTTTTTGCAATTTGCAATTTGCTTCTTGCTTCTTGCTTCTCTTCTATCGCGGTTGAGTGAGGCAAGAGGCCGGAAGCAAGCTGCAAGTAGCCTTATTTTTTAATCTCAAAAGATAAATTTATATCAAAAATTCAAATACTGTTTCGTAAAATCAATTAGATTGTTCTTTTTCTGCGGCGAAATATTGAATTATTTTTTCTTTCAATAGTGATTCCTGATCTTTTACACCTTTCAAGGTAAAGCCTCTCAGTGCTTTCCAGTGGGGCCAGCCGTCGGCATCCCGTCCCGCAAATTCGTAAAAACCATCAATGCTCAAGAGGCGACAAACGGCGATGTGCATTAGGTCCTGTTTTTCTTCTTTGGTAAATTTTTCTTGCCAGCGTCCCAGTTCTTGTATTCCAATCATAAACAGGATGCCGTTCAGATCAGGTAGTTCTGTTTTGCTCAAACTATCCTTGACGTAATGTCGTACTTCCAGCCACTTAAAATCGAGTTGCCACTCTTCCATGATGTATGAATTTTAGGATATTTAAAAAACTCCTACAAATATACGAATGGTTTGGGAATTAATCAGCCGCGATGATGGCGGGTACTCTGGCGGCCCGGAAAGCGGCTGGAAGTGACGCAATTAATGTGATGCAAAGGACGGTGATTGCCACCACGATAAAGTCGGGGAGTCGCATACTGATTGGATAAGCATCGACCACAAATCCTGCGGGAATAGGAACAATGCCGAGTGATTTTTGTGCAATATAGAAGGCCACCGCAAAAAAGAAGCCCAACAACATGCCCAGCACGCCTAGCAATATGCCTTCACTTAGGAAAATCTGCCGAATAATCTTGCGGGTAGCGCCCATCGAACGGAGAATAGAAATATCCTGCTTTTTGTCCAGTACAATCATCCACAACGCGCCAATCATGTTAAAAGCTACTAAAATCAAGGTTAAACAAAGGATGGCGTAACTCATCCATTTTTCGATATTCATGATTTTAAAAAATGCTTCATCCTGTTGGTAACGATCCTTGATCGTAAATTTATCTCCGGTTATTTTACGGATTTCGGCAGCGGCCATTTGAGGATCCGCATCCTTGGTTAATTGAATTTCCAATGCGCCAATTTTATTTTTTTGTTCTAAAATGTTTTGGGCAAAGGAAAGAGAACTTAAAATATACTGACTATCAAAATCTTGCTGAATGACAAAAGTTCCGGTGGGATAGATTAGTCTTTTGTTGAGGGGTTTGGATAAAAGGCCACTACTTTTTCTTTTGGGCATGTAGACTTCCAGTGCAGAGAGGTAATCACCTACGTTGACGGAAAGTCGATTGCGAATTCCAACCCCGAGGACAGCCATCTCGCGTTTTCCATCCTGGAAGCGATATTCTCCTTCCCGGAGGGTAGTGTCGATACCGGTTACGTCTTTATAGTAATCGTCTACGCCTTTTAAAATTCCGACGCTTTCATTATTTTTATTGTAAACAAATAACGCGGTTTCTTCGATGGTTTGTGAGACAATGGACACGGCAGGTAAAGCCGCTATTTTTTCAATCATCACGGTATCTGCGTCGAAGGTTTTTCCTTCGGTAATGGTGACCTTGATATCTGGATTGAAATTACTGAACAGCCCGGTGATTAAGTCTTCAAATCCATTAAATACAGATAAAACGAGAATGAGGGCCGCTGTTCCGACGGAAATACCAAATACGGAAATGCCAGAAATGATGTTGATGGCATTGGTGCTTTTTTTAGCAAAGAGGTAGCGTCGGGCTATTTTTAGCGGTAGGTTCATGTAAAAAGTTGTGACAGGAGTGTTTGTTAAACAGTGTCTTTTAATCTATTTGTGTTTTTTATCTATAAATCACTTTTTGTTAATTGGTGATTAGTTAATCAGTCACGTAATTTTCGGTGTAATCGAAATCAGCGCAACATCGTTTACTGAGCACGCCTGAGTCCGTAAAGATACTTTTTTAATCTAAATTTTTACTCTATTAAGAAACTCTCCTCTCCATTGGAAAGTACAATTTTGCTGGTACTATTTTTCAACTGAGGGATTCTCATTTTTTAGGTAGTTTATTAACCTCTAAAATATAGATAGGGATAGCATTCTTTACGTTATCGTTGATTAAAACAAAATCAAATTTTTCGGCTTCCTTTACAATATGATGTACCGCATCGGTAAATTTATATTTTTCCTGAATGTTTTTCCATTCGGTTTCAGCTATTGGTTTTATCGTGTCGGCACCTAAACTGAGCGATTCTATGATTTTTTTATTTTCAGATATCAACGAATATTCGTAGGCGGCTAATCCTCCATCTGCTGTTTTTTTAAAAAATTTATCGATTTCTGAATTGAACTTATATTTTCTGAAATCAAAATCTATTTTTTTGACTGATTTAGAATTGCAGCTTGCAAGAAATACTATGGATAACAGGAAAAGGTACTTCATAGGTAACCGTACTTTTTGTGTTTTCCAAAAATACAATTTTTTTGTTAAAAAATAAATATTAGCAAATTTTCTAAAAAAGTCTAAAGCGCCGGGTCCAGTGCCCGGTAGATCACTTCCTGAATTCTGGGGCGGTAATCGTCGCGTCCCAGTTTGTTGTTACGCATAGAGGGGTACGTGCGGTTGGAGAGAAAAATATAAATGAGGTTTTCGTCGGGGTCGGTCCAGACGCAGGTACCAGTAAAGCCGAGATGACCGAAGGTGTTAGCAGAAGCGAGGTTGCTCATGTTTTGGGAGCGGCTGGGGTCAAGTTCGCGCATGTCAAAGCCAATGCCCCGTCGAGTGTCGCCACTGTGGCGGGTTGTAAAAGTCTGTACGGTACTGGGCTGTAAAAATTGCTGGCCACCATAGTAGCCGCCGTTGAGGAGCATTTGCATGATTACTGCCAGGTCGGTAGTGGTAGAAAATAATCCTGCGTGTCCACTGACTCCGCCGAGCATAGCTGCGCCCATATCATGTACGTAGCCTTGAATGCGCTGACGTCGCCAGTATTTGTCTTCTTCGGTAGGTACGATCCGCTGAATTGGATATTTTTTCCAGGGATTAAAGCTGGTATTGGTTAAGCCTAGCGGTTGATAAAATTTCTTGTCGGCATATTGGTCCAGGGACATTCCGGATTTATTTTCTACCATCCGATTTACCAGATAAAAACCCAAATCACTATATTTATAATTACGGTTGGGACGCAGTGGTGAACGAAAAATCTGATTCCACATCGTATCCCGAAAACTCTCAATCATAAATAATTTACTAGTAACAGGAACGAAAAAATTACCGTTTATTTGTTTTTTGTAAAATTTAGAAGAAGGGCGAGGGTTGCGTTTTGAACCGGAGACGGTTTGCTCAAAAAAAGGAATCCAAGCTTTAAGCCCTGCTTTATGAGCCATGATATCGTAGATAGCCAAGTCTCGTTTGTCGGTATTTAATAGCTCGGGAATGTAGGTGCTCATCGGCTGGTAAATGCTGATGTGCCCTTCTTCGTAGAGCTTCATGGCGGAGAGTGTACCCGCTGCTATTTTGGTAATAGAAGCAAGGTCAAAAATATCGTCTTTTTGAGTTTTGGTACGTTTAGAATAGGTGTGATGTCCGTAGGCACGGTGAAAAACAATTTTATTATCTTTAGCAACCAAGACGACACAGCCTGGTGTGGCTTCGGTGGCAATCGCATCTTTAACCAGGCCATCAATCTGATTGAGGACTATACTGTTGAGTCCTACACTTTCCGGAATATCGTAGCCAAAACGAAAGAGTGGGTTGGTGGTAACGCCGTCGTTAAAACGTGATCTTGGAGAAGCCGTGACGGGTAAGCGACCGTTGATGTCCGTGGCTCCAAAAATGGCCTGAGCGGCAGATTCCTGTACCATTTCATCGTCGTCGTAGGCCAGTAAAATATTATTAAAATCATCAAAATATTCTAAACTATAAGCGTTACCAAAAACGACTAATAAGGTTTTATTTTGTTGTCCCAGTTTTTCCAAAAAACTCTGGGTGCTGCTGGTAATACCAAAGTTTTTAGATGCTTTGCTACTCATATCATGAAGGCTGACAATGACCAGATCCTGCGATTTAAATTGTTGTAATAACCGGGTGCTTTGGCTGCTGTTAATTTCTTTGCCGATATTTGTCAGCGTAAGTTCACCGTATTTATTCAACGTATTTTGGAAGGGAGTACGGGCGTTTTCTCCAATACTTAACACGGTGATTTTTTTATTTTTAACATCTTTTATCGGGACAATTTGCTGGTCGTTGCGGACCAGGGTCAGTGAATTATCGATCAACTTTCTTTTTAGTACCTGAGCGGAAGGTGTGTTAAGGTCAGCGCGTAAATTAGTGGTGGCAACCCGTTGTGGCGTAGAAATCCCCAGATCATATTTTGCTCTTAAAATCCGACGTACTTTTTCGTCGATGTCGGCAGTAGACAATTTACCCGAAGCAATATAATTTTTAATTTCTTTCAGGGCGGCGGGAACATCCTGTGGCAGTAATAAGATATCATTACCAGCGACCAGGGCTTTGGCTTCCACTTCTCCCGTTCGGTAATGTTTGGTGACGCCTTTCATACCTAATCCATCGGTAAAAATCAGCCCGTCAAAACCGATTTCCTGTTTTAAAATATCGGTGACGGCACGGGGAGAAAGTGTGGTGGGGAGATTGGCGGTCGGGTCAATAGCGGGAACGTGCAGGTGCGCAATCATCATACTTTGCATCCCATGTTGAGCCAGTACCCGAAACGGAAACATTTCAACACTATCTAGTCGTGCCATATTGTGCTGGATAACGGGAAGGTCGTAGTGGGAATCAACGTTGGTATCTCCGTGTCCGGGAAAATGTTTGGCGCAAGCCATCAAATTTCCATCCTGCATCCCTTTCATATACATGTAGGATTTGGCGGCTACATTATAGCGATCTTCGCCAAAAGACCGGTAGTTGATGACGGGATTATCTTTATTGTTATTAATGTCAACTACTGGTGCAAAATTGACGTGTACGCCGAGGCGGCGACACTGCCGGGCGACCTCCTGTCCCATATCGTAAAGTAGATTATTATTTTGAATAGCACCGAGCGCAAGGTTGTGTGGAAAGCTGATCGTAGAATTTTTCAGACGCATCCCTAACCCCCATTCTGCGTCCATAGAAATGAGTAAAGGCACCTTGCTGAGTTGCTGGTATTTATTGGTTAACTCGGCTTGTTTTTCGGGCGTTCCCTGAAAAAAACAGAGGCCACCGACCTGATAATCGCGGACCAGTTTTGTTACTTTAGCAACATGGTCGGGCCCTTTGTCGGAATGAGCACGGATCATAAAAAGTTGCGCAATCCGCTGATCTTCGGTTAAGGAATTAAAGGTGCTTTCTACCCATTCTTCGCGCGCATCGTTGGGTGGGGTAGTGGCGCTGAGGAAGAGGAGGGCG
>CALLLR010000145.1 GCA_938008185.1 uncultured Saprospiraceae bacterium | reverse complement strand
GAGTGAGAAGCACGGATTGCTTTCCGTTCCTGTTCTTTCATCTTCACCTGATCGCGGGTATCTTCCAGTAAAATTTCGGAGTTGCCGTACATCTTGGTCAATATCTTATGCATGATATTGATCTTCTTGTGCAGGGCGTTGTATTTTGCATTGGACTCTTTTAACCGGGCCGCCTTACGGGTCGCCAGCATCAGTTGTTGCTGGTTGCCCTTCTTTTTGGCCATGCTCGCGAGCTTCATATTATTGTCCATCTCCTTGGTATTCTCCTGCATGATGGTCGTGAGCTTTCGCATCTGACCACGGAGCGCACCGATTTGCTTACTCATCTTTTTCAGGTTGTCTTCCAGGTCGTCCACGTAAGACTTTAGAATCCCAATCGGGTCAAGCTGGACAAATAGTCCCGTGATTTTTCGCATCACACTTTTATACCCGTACCACATCAGATTACGTGTCTTGGGATTAAGGACTGTGAAGAGGATAACACCTAATACACCTAGCACCAAAGATAGTTGGATGATTGTTAAAGCACCACTAATAAGCCATGGACCTAGGGTAATCGCCAGGTAACCAACCCCGAGCGCTGCCACACCCAGAAATATCGCTCCGGTCACTCCTTCGGGACGCTGGAAAAAGCCTTTCTTTTTATAGTTGTTAGGATCAATTGAATTAAATTCTGCCATTCTATTTTAAATTAGATCACCAGGTTTATTGCGCTGGTGTGTTAGTGATTCAGTGAAACGGTCATTGGCTGACCTTTTTATAAAAACAAGTTAATATTTTCGATATCTTTATCAATCTCGTTCATGATACTTTGAAAAGTCATCAGGAAATTCTCTTTAGTACCTTCAATTCTGGCTTTGGCCTCTTGCACGTCATTATCCGCATTATCGATGGTGGCCTGAAATTTTTGAATCTGTCCTTCCAGTTGTGCAATCTTTTCCTGATGTTTTACGATCTGTGCCTTTAAATGTTCAACTTCCTGCAGTTTTCCGTTTACCCGGGTTTTTGTCTGGTTTGCCAGGGCTACGTCAAACTGTTGGTTTTCTTTATTAAGAACGGTTTTATAATGGTTGGCGGTTTTGATTAGTTTTTCTTTGGTTAGTCCCATGGTAGCAGCAGCAGCAAAAGCGGATTTAAAAGCCGTGGGTTCGTCCATATCCATCTTGGCGAGGGCGGAAAGTGCCTGCTTAAATTCGAGGTAATCGAATCCAGGAAGGTTACTTTTTTCGAGCGCGTTGGTCAGAAATTTAACGGTTTTATCATCCAAACCGTGTTGAGTGCCAAAAATGGTCTTTAAATCTTTGTTCATCTTTTAAGTGATTGTTTAATATGAATTTAAACTTGAACGGCAAAATAATAAATTTGCGCGTCATATAGGTCAGTAAACGGCTTTAATTTATCGCATCGGTTAGCATTCGCTATCCGATTGCTTAATTTAAATACAATCTAGCCCGTAAGAAGGTTGTAAGAACAATTAGTCAGATAATCAGAAATGTGATTTTGTCTTGGAAAATCAGTTGAAAAGCTAGAATTCAAAGCCAACTGTACCACAAGCTTCCTCGTTGTCCGATGAGGCCAGCCGCATCTTCCGCACCGCGGCCAGTGCGAGGGCTTTTAACTGTGCATTGTGGGTCGTGGAGCCACGTTGGGTAAATTTGGCGTACGTGACGACTCCTGCTGCGTTGACACAAAATTTAACCATCACTTTTCCTTTCGCCGGACTGGTGTTTTGGGCGTAAGGAAATATCAGCACCGTTCGGTCTTTTAATTCGGCGTTTAGTTGTCCGGTTACGGTTTTTCCGCTTAAGGCATTTACGTCCTTTCCGGTAGGTAGGGAGGTGCCGCCTTTGGCCGTAAATTTCTCCTTTCGGGGGGCAGGAAGGGCATCGTAGGCAGTTGGTGAAACAGTTGATTTAGATATATCGGAGGTATTCGTAGATTTTGAAGGCGACCAACTGGACGGGGCGTGGCCAGTGGCCAGCCCAAAGAGATATTCATCCTTTGCCTGCCGTATTTTAGCATATATTTTCTGGTGCTTATATTGTTGTAAATCCTGCTTGTACATTTGCAGGACTTTAGGATCGGACTGCGGATTGGGCATGACCAAATAATGAGGTTTGCCTTTTTCATCAACGGCCACTACTAAAAGCCCTTTTAGTTCCTGATGGTCCATCTGATAAAGGCCCATGACGGTCGTTTTATCTTCTGCCCTGTAATTCTGGCGAATCTCATAACCATTTTTGGCTGGGTCCAATCCCATTTCCACTTGATAAGCATAGCCCTTGGAAAGATACCGGTACTCGTCGAGCGTCGTACCGGATTGGGCGACGAGGAAAAGAGCAAACAGCGTAAATGTAATAGTTAAAAAATATTTCATAAAAATCGGTTTATATTGAAATATGATCCGTTGTTTTATCAGCGGTGAAAACGAAAATTTAATGGTATATTATTGTACCAACAGGGACTTAAGTATATTGAATACCTATAAATTTACGATAAATAATGGAAATTTGCCGGGAGAATGAAGATCCGGCAAATTCATAAAAAGATATCATGAATCAAATATTTCACATTCTTAACGGAGACGCCCTGAAATCTCAGCTGCCGACCACCATATCAGGAGAAATAATAGTCGCCCGTTTATGTCTGGTAGATGGTCCGGTTGCGGCTGCTTCGGAAGAAGATTTGTATAAAATACGTGCTGCTTTTATTAGTGAAAATTATCCCGGATTTTCAAAAATGGATTGTCTGAATAATACGGTTTCAGAAATGGGTAAAATAAAAGAGATTCCGGAAAAATCGACCGTCAATCTCTGGTTTGAAGACGACCTTTTTTGCCAGGTAAATTTCTGGTTTATTTTACATCTGCTTTTTCAGAATAATCAAGACTATAACATATATTTAGTTCGTCCAAAAGCGGATTCCGCCTATTCTTTCGGAGAAATGAATCAAAGTGAATTGGTGCAAGCGCTTGATAATAAATTGATTATATCAAAAGAAGCGCAAATTTTATTGAGTCAGTTTTGGCGGTTATACCAACAAAATGAACTTTCCCAACTACTAAAATTAGCGGGAGAACTGGAATCTGAGTTTCCTTTTTTATTGCCCGCCATCCGGGCACATCAGGATCGCTGCGTCCAGCCAGGTCGACCCAAAGCGGCTATTTTAAGCATCATGGAGGAATTAGATACGGATGCGTTTGGTCTTGTATTTCAGGCTTTTTGTCAACGGGAAAAAATATACGGATTTGGCGATTTACAGGTAAAGCGATTATTTGACGAAGTACAAAAAGAGCGAACAGGGAAGCGTTAAATTCTAAAATTAATAAAAATGAAAAAATTAAATTTAACCGATATTTTAGTGTATCCAGTTAAGTCAACTACCGGGTTTTCTTTAGAACAAGTAACAGTTGAAAACAAAGGAATACCGTTTGATCGTAATTTTGCCGTTATCGGAAACGACGAAAAAATTATCACCGCCAGAGAGAATCCACGACTGCTGAATATCACTACTAATCTTAAAAATAATATTTTAGAATTCTCCGCTTCCGGAAAAGACGCCATTCAATTGAGCCTCGGTAATTTGGCGACCGGGAAATCCAGCAAGGTTGGAATTTTCAATGACTTTACCAGCGCCATGACGATTGAACACGAAGTCAATAACTGGATCTCAGTCATCCTTCAGCAACCCGCAAAATTGATTAAGACCGATCCAAATATTCCAAGACGAATAAAGGCCAAATACCCTACGAAACAGCAGGAAGTCATCTCTTTTTGCGATGTTGCTCCAATCCATTTAATTTCTGTCACCTCGCTCGCAGATCTAAATTCCCAACTCTCTTCCTCCGTCACGGTTGCTCGCTTTCGCCCCAATCTGGTGATCACAGGTGCTGAGGCCTGGGCGGAAGACCAATGGCATCAAATTGAAATTGGGGAGTGTACTTTTACCAAAGTAGCCAAAACAGCCCGCTGTAGTTTTTTAACCATTCATCCGCAAACTACGGAGCGAAACAAAAATCAGGAACCTTTACGGACGCTTTCCAAAATAAAAAAATCAACAAACGAGGTGACCTTCGGTATTTATCTGATTCCTAGAAAGTTGGGACTGATTAAAAGAGGTGATACCGTAAAGATAATTCAATCACAATAGTTGGATACTTAGGATTGGATTTTAATGAAATGGAATATTTTGTTTTTTAATTTTTTTTAAAATTATTTGTTTTAACAAGAAAACATGCTTATCTTTGGGGTGGACAAGGATCTTTTCGTCTCCGGGCCACTTGGCAATAGTGGTAATTGCTCCGGAAAAATTGAGTAATGAAACATCGTAATAATAAATTTGGGTTCAAGCCAAGGTTGGACATGGCGGAGCTTTGCTCAAGGGTTAAGCTCGGATCATGGGGGGACGTATCCGGTACGTCGTGCACGGGGTGGGAAGTCCCGCCCTAGCGGGACACTATGTAATTTCAGGTGCTTTTTCTATTAAAAGACCATTGTTTCTAAAAAAACATTTCTGGAACTGCGAACATCC